>CP054838.1:3315000-3650000 GCA_028768545.1 Desulfobacter sp. | reverse complement strand
AGGAAATCCAAAGAGAAGAACCCATTGGCAACAGAGGTCGCCAGACTTCAAAAAGAAAAATCTAAATTAGAGCATAAGTTAAAACAGGCGGAACTCATCATTGAAGCCCAAAAAAAAATTTCTCAGATCCTGGGAATCCAACAAAATCTGGACGACCTCAAAGGAGACGACTGATGAATGCCGCCCTAACGTTAAGTTACGATATTGGGAAAAAGCCTTCATGTGAGGCTTTCGGTGTCCCTCGTTCATCTTTTTATAGGTTTTATTCTCCGAAAAAACATGTAAAATCAAAGCGGGGCAGTTCTCCTCTTTCTTTGAACCCTGATGAACAACAAACGGTTTTGGATATTCTTCACTCGGACACGTATCGAGACCAGGCCCCATACCAGGTCTATGCTTCTCTTCTTGATAAAGGAGAATACTATTGTTCCATCAGAACGATGTATCGGCTTCTTCACAAAGAACATGGTTCTGTGCCGGAACGAAGACGGCAGGTAAATCGCCCGAAATATAAAAAAACTGAATTGCTGGCAACAGGACCGAATCAGGTCTGGTCCTGGGATATTACCAAGTTGAAAAGTGTCACAAAATGGACTTATTTCTATCTGTATGTAATCATGGATATTTTCAGCAGGTATGTTGTCGGCTGGATGGTCGCCCATAGGGAACAAACAGCATTGGCCAAAAGGCTTATTGAGAAGTCCTGTGAAAACCAAAATATATTACCCGGTCAGCTTGGACTTCATGCAGATCGGGGAGCCAGTATGAAATCCAAAGGGGTTGCCCAACTTCTTGTCGATTTAGGGGTAACCAAAACCCACAGCAGACCGCACGTCAGCAATGATAATCCTTACTCTGAAGCTCAGTTTAAAACATTGAAATATTGTCCAAAATTTCCAAATCATTTTGGTTCGATCGAGGATACAAGAGCCTTCTGCCAGGATTTCTTTGGATACTACAATAAAGAGCATTACCATTTTGGTATTGGCCTGGTAACCCCGGAACAGTTTCATTATGGCATTGCTAAAGAGATTTATGGGTCTCGCTGTAGAACTTTGAAAGAGGCGTTTATTAAAAACCCAATACGCTTTAAGGGGAAAATCCCTCGGCCACCAGCTTTACCAGAAGCAGCCTGGATCAACAAACCGGAACAGGAAGAGAAGGATAAGATTGGAGCCTAATTTTAGGCATAAAGTGTCTCATTGTCATTGACACATTCCGATAATTCCTTACGAAAACTTTATCGTTTCGGAATTTTTCGGATCTTGGGATATGACTGTAACCAAGGAATATCTTGAGGAAGCCTTTGCAATTATCCGACAACGGTACTCCCACAGGCCGTATGCTGTACTTGATGATTGTAGAAAATGGGAAATTAATACGCCAGACGCAACACAATTTTGGAAGGAGACATTCGCTAATGCAAATATTAACCTCCCAACACATGTTGCGTATGTAGTTGGGGATTCTGCGCTCAAATCATGGGTGATTGATACAATGACTAAAGACGCTGGCCCATTCAAAAAAGCCATTTTTGATGACTTCCAGGAAAGCTTGAAATGGTTAGAATCTTATAGTTATAAAATCTCACACTAATGGTATAAGTGCACGGGAAATTCAGGTGGGAAATACCGAGGACTTTGTCTATTAGGGCTTTCGCAAATTCTGGGAATCAAACATCACGACTATTATTAATAATCCGGGTCTTTTGCGTAAAAGGCCTTTTGAATACTGAGTTTTGCCTTTGAATGGACTGATTGCCGCGTAAACTGACAAAAGATGGGATGCCTTTGTGCAAGGAATGTTCAGAATTCTGTGTCACGGTTTCGGTTCCCGGATCTGCCTCAGCGCCAGCGGAAGTAAAAGTCAGGTCCGAGAATGGGCCTTCAATCAGCCACGTCGGAGGAGTTGACTTTTGCTGGAGTGGAGTTCCTGGAACCATCTTTTCCATCTGTAAATAAATCCCTATCAAATTCCCAGCTCTTTATCCAGCCGGCCTTCAAAGAAAATTGCCAACTGGGAAATTGTCAGTGACCAATTTTGAATCGGCATTGTCCATTTTTTACTGGCGTTCTGGATCCCCATGTAAAGCAGCTTTAACAGGCTGTCCTGGTTCGGGAATGATCCCTTTGTTTTGGTCAGTTTTCGAAACTGTCGATGCACAGCCTCAATGGTATTTGTGGTGTATATTATCCGTCGAATCTCTTCTGGA
The DNA here is from genome assembly GCA_028768545.1 of Desulfobacter sp. Lineage (NCBI taxonomy): Bacteria > Pseudomonadati > Thermodesulfobacteriota > Desulfobacteria > Desulfobacterales > Desulfobacteraceae > Desulfobacter > Desulfobacter sp. The sequence goes on along the minus strand of CP054838.1, from coordinate 3,647,788 downwards.
TATTTAAAGAAATGACTGAGGCGTTCCCAGTTGTTCCGCCAGGATTTTATCACAATCGGGTATTTGTCATTCCATTTATTTTCCAAGATATCCAGTTCTTCTTCGGCCAGATCCTTATTGACCGCTTTATAAACACGTTTTAGATCTGCCATAAATTTCTTTTTATTTTTGGAACCAACGTATTTCAATGAATTTCGGATCTGGTGGACTACGCAGAGTTGAACTTCTGTGTCCGGGAATATGGTCTCAATGGCCTCGGGAAAACCTTTTAGACCATCAACACAGGCAATCAGGATATCTTTTACCCCTCGGTTTGAAAGGTCTGTTAACACCTGCAGCCAGAAGTTCGCACCCTCATTCTCGGATATGTACAGCCCAAGAACCTTTTGCGGCCCTCGATATTCACCCCAAGAATTGTGTAAACGGCCTTGCTGCCGACCTTTCCGTTTTCTCGTACTTTATAATGTATGGCATCAAGCCATACGATTGGGTACACATTTTCCAACGGCCTGGCCTGCCATTCTTTGACGGTATGGATGATTTTATCGGTAATGGTGCTCAGAGTGGCATTTGAAATCTCAAGTCCATAGATTTCCTGTAAATGGGAAGCCATATCATTATAACTCATGCCCAGGCCGTAAAGGGCTATTATCTTTCTTTCAATTTCATCGCTGAGCGTTGTCTGATGTTTTTGACGATCTGTGGAGAGAAGGTTCCGGCCCTGTCACGCGGGGTTTTTAGCTCAAATTTATCATCCAGGGATTTAATGGTCTTTTTGCTTTTTCCATTACGGCGGTTGGCAGAAACTTCCTGCCCGAGATGGGACTCCAACTCTCCTTCAAGAGCAGCTTCAGCAAGATTTTTGATTAATGATGTAAGGACGCCGCCCTTACCTGTGAAGGGTTTACCTTCCTGGATGCCTTTAAGGGCTTTTTGAAAATCAAATTCGGTGTTTTCTTCGGTCATGTCAGTTCTCCTTATTTAGCTGAGTATATCAGCTTTCATTCAACTGACACAGAATTTTGAACGCCTTTTTTAAATCCGGATATTTTGAGCGTACCGGCGGCTAAGAGTTGAAGACGATAAGATAGAGGCAATACCTAATTTTTAAGGAGACAGATGATGACACCTGAAATAAAGAAAGGCGGCCGCCATGGTTTCGGCCATAAAGGGCAGGGGCCCACCAGTTTCTGGATGCAGTCCCCGGAACCCTTGTTTGATGGTCTTGATATAATGCCTGGACAAAATATCCTTGATCTGGGCTGCGGTGCCGGAGAATATACACTTGAAGCCGCCCGCAGAACAGGTACAGGAGGGTGCGTTAGCGCCATAGACCATTGGCCCCCGATTGTGGATGGAATAAAAGAGGCTGCCAGTGCAGCAGGTCTGCCCCAGATCCGTCCCATGACAGGGGATATCCTCAACCCTCCTTTGCCCCTCAAAGACAATACCATTGATTTGTGCATGGTGTTCACAGTGCTTCATATTTTTGACCTTAGTTGCTGTAAAGATAAAGTGTTTGGGGAGCTGGCCAGGATAATCACCCCTGGTGGCTGCCTGGCAATACTGGAATGTAAAAAAGAGGAATGGTCATTTGGTCCGCCTGTTCATATGCGCCTGGCCCCACAAGAGATTGAAGACTATATTGAGGGATGGGGATTTACAAAAAAGGATTATAAAGATCTGGGATTTAACTATTTGCTTAAGTTTACATTAGAATAGTTATGGCTTATTATCTGCCGATTAAGTATGAATATCAGACCGGAAAACACAGGAGATATTGATGCGGGAACTCGAATGCCCCAGGCTGTTTCATTTTAAACCATTGTCAAAAACAAATTGGCCATCGGATACCCCCCTGTCATCGGCCACAAGCCGGGAACCCGTTTTTGGGGCTCACAGGGAGATCTGTATACGACCCGGCCTGTGGATGAGCCTGATCAATTTCACATCATCGGATCATGTAAGTCTGGCATATGAAAAACAGTTTCCGAGCATTGACTTTGGGTTTGTTATTTCCGGGAATATCCAAAGAAATTTAAACGGACCAAATCCGGGCCCGGACCCGCTGCAGATACAAAACGGCATCAGCGGCACCCGCCTTGAAGCAAGGCAGTCCGGGACTTTTATGGTTCCGGCCCACCATGAGCAGCAAATTCTTCATATTCATATGACCCTCCCGTTTTTCAGACAAGTGGTAAAGGACGAATCCAATATGCTGCCCAAAGCCCTGAGAGACGCATTAAAAGGGGATTCCAAGGCCGAATTCACCAGTATAAAACCCATGGCCCCGGACATCCAATCCGTGGTTTACCAGCTGCTGAACACTTCTAGCAATGCATATCCCTGGTCCCTCTACCTGGAGGGTAAAAGCCTGGAGCTGCTGTCCCTCCATCTGGCAGCCATGACCGGTTTGACCGTGGCCAAACTCCAGGCCGGGTTCACGCAGGAATACGGTATGAGCGTGTTTGATTATTTCAGGGAATACCGGATGGAAAAGGCAAGACAACTTTTGTCCCAACCCCTTACCAATGTGAGTGAAACGGCTTGGCAGGTGGGATATGTCAACGTCAGCCATTTCAGTGCTGCATTTAAAAAACGGTTCGGCATTCTGCCCAAGCATTACTTGAAAATGCACCGGGTATAATCGTCATGACATACCGATATTGGGTTGTATGAACATGCTTCAACATTTGTTTTGCCTCTGAAAAAAGCTGGAATTAAACTAATTGAACCTCGGTATATGCCTGATTTTCATTCCCCAAGGCATGAAAGATCTCAAAGGGAAAAGGCCAATGCATATTGCCAGAACTTATGCCGGCCGTCGGCATAAGTTTCTTGGCATAAGTTAAAATGGCCGGAAAAAAGATCAGCTCTTTTTTCCGGCAGGTTACAGCAGAAGGTCGTCCGGACAGCTGTGGTGATGACCGGAAAACTGTAAATGGTTAGAATATTTTTGTCAAAGTCAACACGGTTGTATTGCCTTCTGGACGGTCTTGGGCTTCAAATTCAAAGAGACTGCGCAAGGACAGGAAGATTTTAAACTTGGGAATGAAGACGCTGATCTCAGGTCCGGCGGCATAAACCTGGTCATGGACATTCGGATTCAGGGCATCTGTGCCCGAGTCATCAGAGACCTGCCATTGGCAGTACCCTGCAATGCCTGCTTCCCAGGTTTTAGCAAAGGCTTTGCCAAGTCCCCATTCAAAGTGGAAATCATCACCCGGGGTAAAGTCTTTGTCTTCCTGGTCGGAATGTATTTCATACCGGGCCAGAACTGAAAAGGACCAGCTCTTTGCCTGATCCAGAAAGAGGGTCCCCCCGACAGTGGTCATACTGGTATAGAACCCTTTTCCAGGGGATGCAGGTTCCAAAGGATCGTAACTGCCTGTGGGCAGATAAAATGCCTGGCTTACAGCCGCATCAAACATTTGCCCGTGCCATGCAAGCCCTAAGGGCTCGATACAGATATCTCCCAGGCCGAACTCATCGTCGGAAATATTGGCCGCTGCAATACTGATATCGGTATATATCAGGGGGATGGTGGCATCCATGAAAAAGTCGCCCCCCAGAAATTTTTTATGGGTCACCCAGATGAATCGATTGGCCACGGCAAAGACATCCAGTTCAAAACCGATGTTCTGATTGTTACCGTTCACGTCTTTGGAATCATCCGCCGTATACATCACATTATACATCTTATAATAAACACCTGGAGGCGGAACGCTGCCTCCTTTTATGCCTTCGATTCCATTGGTGTAATGGGTGTTTGCTCCAGCCAGAAGAATTTGGGGCATTGCCAGGATAAAGAGGATTGACAATACAATCAAACAGTGTTTTTTCATTTTGGTATCCTTAAAAGATAATGGGTGAATTATTTCTATGCACCATTACAAACTTTTAAGGATTTTGCAATTCCTTTTAAAAAAAAAGAACTTAAAATTGTTGAACCCGTATGGGTGATTTTTGATTTTTAATCATTTTTTTGTCTTGCCATTTTATTCTTCCATGCCTGACAAATACATTTGACCTGTGTTCAGGGAATTTTATAACCCCCTTGACTTTATCCGATCAGGCCTTTGAAAACCCGTCTCAGATCCTCCTGGGAAAGTTGGAAAAATCCGGGATCCCCAAGGACATCATTCACGGTTCCAGGTAATTTGGATAAACGATCACATCCTTTGCCAACAGTATAAGAGTGCATTGCAAGCTCTGTTTTATGGGGGCGTTTTTTTCTATGATTGTCCAGCCAGTTGTCAGTGCTGTCATGGTCGCCGACAAAGAGTACATGGATATTTTTTCCTTCGCTGACACAGATCAGGCGAAATCCTGCGCCAAGGTCAAATTTGAGGCAATTTTTCACCCGCCGGTCTGTTTTCCGTTTCAATAGCCCTGCACCGGCTGGATTTTTTCCTTGAATCAGAGCATCAATGATCCGCCTTGATCTGTCTGCTGCAATGGAACGGGTCTTACCCTGTTTTTCAAGGGCAGCCAATTGTCGTTCAACCTTGGCGTGAATATGTACCTGGGTCGGCATCTTGTCTTTTCCTTGTCTTTACCGGCAGCAGGAGCCGTTACTGCCGCAGGAACTGCAGCCTGTGCCCAAGTCTAAACTTGAACTTATGGTGAACCCCATACCTGAATAATCCACTTGAACAGGCGAGGCCTTTTCAAGAAGGGTTTTTTCCATGATAAAGGCCAGGCCACCATGGGTGAACACGGCATCATTTTCTTTTTTATTGTCCAGGGCCATGGCCAGACTGGGCCCGCCACACCCCCCATTGTTGAGAAAAATTCTTACCGGCTGAATGGTTTTTTCTTTAAAATAAATATTCACTTGTTCCTGCGCTTTTTCACTCACGATGATCATGGGATTTCCTTTATCAATAAATGAATTCATGTTATGGGCCTGCTTTTTTTTATCCTTTTGGTTATCATCATCCAGATACCTATGCTGTTTTTTTCATCCGTTTGTCATTGGGCCCCAGCTTTGCAATGGTCTGGGCTAATGTTTTTGCCAGGCGTGCAAATTTGCTGGCTTCTGCTGAAGAGATCCATGACAATAAAATTCGGTCTCTGCCAAGACCCACATGGGTCATAAGATTGGCCATGAGTATTAATTTTCGACGGGCATAATAATTGCCCTCCAAATAATGACATTCCCCGGGATGGCAGCCGGATACCCATACCGCATCGGCCCCTTCTTGCAGTGCGGATAAAATCAGTTTGACATCTATTCTGCCCGAGCACGGGATCCGTATCACCCGGATATCAGCGGGATACTGCATCCGGCTCACCCCGGCCAGATCGGCGGCACCATAGCTGCACCAATGACACAAAAATGCGACGATCTTTATTCGGTTTTCAACCATTAGACATATTTCCTCGCCTTTAGATCTGCATTGCAGCGATTAGGGACAAACAATTCCGCCTGGGCTTTCAATATGAATTTTTCTAAAATTGAATTTTTCATCAGGCATTTAAATTCAAAGTTAAAATTGGAAGAGATCATAGTCCATACCCAGCCAGGTCCGGTCCCAGATAGGTTCGTTCATTTTCACCCAGGATTCCCATTGAAAGACAGATCAGGGTCCACAGATGGACGGTATGATAATCGGCCTCGTGGTGATGGGCCAGATCCTCGATCTGGGCATGACAATTGTGACAGGGGGTGACCACATAGGTGGCACCCGTGGCCATGATCTGATCGAATTTTGTCTGGCCGTATTGTCGTCTGTCTTCCGTATAGCCGGCCTGGAGGGCACCGCCACCGCCGCCACAACAATAATTGTTGGATTTATTGGGGGCCATATCCACGAAGTTGTCGCTGCCGACCACCTTTTTGACCACATATCGCAGATCATCTGCGAACTTATCCCCCAAGGATTTTCTGACCACATTACAAGGATCCTGGACTGTGAATTTGATATGTGTCGTATTCCAATCGGAATTGACGGCAAGCTTGCCTTCCCTGATCCACTTTGCATAGTATTCAACAATGCTTCTGAATTCGAAATTATGGGGGATATTGAATTTTCTTAGGCCTTCCCAAACCGCAAAAAAGGAATGGCCGCACTCGGTGTTGATAAAGATTTTGCACCCCAGTTTGTCGATATGCTCGGCCTGGGCCCTGACAATCTTTTCCCAGGCATGGTCATCGGCCAGGAACATACAATAATTTTCCCCTCCCCAGAACTCTGAATAATAGGTCCAGTCGGCCCCGACCGTATGCAGAATTTTCCACAGAGGCAGCAATTCATCAGGCTCTGTCACAGGTTCCCTGGAGTTCTGGTTCAGGGCAAAATAGGCCCCTTCACGGTCAATATCCACGGTCAGGTCTTCAAACCCCTCCTGTTCCTCTCTGCATTCTTCGGCCAGGTCTTCCACAGTGAACTTGAAATCCTCCAGGGGAACGCCCATGGCCCCACCGCGGGAATTGACATGATGGTCACAGGATCCTAAAATTCCCTTGGGACGCTCTTCTCTGGGCCAAAGGGAACGCAGGTAAAAAACAAGCTGGGGAATATTGATAGCCATGGGACAAACATCATAGCAGCGCTTGCACATGGTGCAGGACCAGACCCAGGGATGACGCTCCAACTCCTCATCCATTCCAAAAACAGCCATGCGGACAAATTTTCTGGGATCCATATTTTGAAGACCCGTGGCAGGACAGCCGCTTGCGCAGGCACCGCAGGTCAGGCAGGCACTTAAATTACCATCAGGGATCAAGGCTTTTACCTGTTCCCTGATCCCGTTATTTTTATAAACAATCCGTAGTGTATCCAACATAAGCTAATTTCCTCCAGGGGCTCAGGAAAAATATTTTTCTATCACCCGGGTTATGGGGGAAATCACTATAACTTAGCAATTAAGGTTCCGATGAAAATGATCTCCCCAAAATATTTTGCACCAGCCTTGCACGGGCCGGGCGCTCATAAAGCACTCAGTGGATATTGGGAAGGTTCATCATCATTTATAATTGTCCTTGGGCTGTTGTTTACATTCCTACATTCCATTGGATTGTATGAGTATAAAATAAATATCAGATTAACAAATTGATAATTTTTATCAGAGTTGTAATTTGCATGGAAAATTTTTATACCGGCCCATTTTTTTACCAGGATAAAGAATCATAATAAATCTTTAAATACTTCCTATAGAGATACCCAATGGGGATACAGGTTTTAATCAAAAGAATCAATTTGATCTAAACTTTCTCTCCGCTCTATTAATAAGCGTTCAGCAGTTATGATATGAAATCATAATCACAAATACGGAGGTGAGATGAAAACAGATCCAAAAACCAGATTTTATGAAAAATTAGAAAAAAAAGGGGTCTCAAGAAGAGATTTTCTCAAGTACTGCACTGCACTGACCGCATCCATGGGGCTGACTTATTCCTGTGTGGGCCAAGTGGCAAACCAGATTGAAAAAGCAGCATCTAAACCCAGACCCCCGGTGGTATGGCTCCATTTTGGAGAATGTACCGGATGCTCAGAGGCCTTTTTACGAACACCGGATGTCGGTGCCATCATTTTGGAAACCATCTCCGTGGAATACCATGAAACTCTCATGGCAGCCTCAGGGCATCAGGCAGAAGAAAATTTGCACAATGCCGTTGAAAAATATGAGGGCCAGTTTGTCTGTGTGGTTGAAGGTGCTATTGCCACACGCTACAACGGCGCCTATGGCAAAGTTGCCGGCAAAACTTTTCTTGAAATTGCCCGGGAGGTGGTGCCCAAAGCCGCTGCAACCATCGCCTTGGGAACCTGTGCCGCTTATGGGGGCGTGGCTGCCGCAAGCCCCAACCCCGGCGGATATAAAGGTGTGGGAGAGGCTTTGGATATGACACCTATCAATTTGCCCGGATGCCCCACCAATCCGTTAAACCTTTTGGCGACCATTGTGAAATATCTTAACAAGGAAACCATGGAATTGGACGACCTGGGCAGGCCCGCCTTTGCCTATGGGGAAACCGTTCATGACAATTGCCCCCGGCTCAAACACTATGAAGAGGGAAATTTTGTCACCCAATTTGGATCCAAAGAAGCAGAACTTGGGTATTGTCTTTATCAGATGGGATGCAAAGGCCCTGAAACCTATAATAATTGTCCGACTGCAAAATTTAATGATGCCACAAGTTTTCCCATTCAGGCGGGTCATCCCTGCATCGGGTGCAGTGAGCCGGATTTTTGGGATGCCATGACCCCTTTTTACGAGGAATCATAAAAATCTGTCCGCAGTAAAAATTTTGCAATCCAAAATAAATAGTCACACTAAAAGGAAATTATTATGGGGAAAAGAATTATTATCGATCCCATCACAAGGATCGAAGGTCATTTAAGAATAGAAGTTGAAATTGAAAACGGACGCGTTAAGGATGCCTGGACCTCGGGACAGATGTTTCGCGGTATTGAGATGATGCTCAAGGGAAGGGATCCCCAGGATGCTCACCATTTTGTCCAAAGATCCTGCGGGGTCTGTACTTATATCCATGCGCTCTCTTCCGTAAGAGCTGTGGAAGACGCCTGCCAGATTGAAATTCCTGAAAACGCCCGGATTATCAGGAACCTGCTCCACGGCGCCCAATATCAGCATGATCACATTGTTCATTTTTATCATCTCCACGCCCTGGACTGGGTGGATATTGTCAGCGGTCTTGCTGCAGACCCGGTCAAAACCGCCAAATTGTCTGAAAATGTCAGCGGAAGGCCCCAAACAGCAGATTATTTTAGAGAGGTCCAGGCCAAGCTTTCAACCTTTGTCAATAGCGGGCAATTGGGACCCTTTAATAATGCGTATTGGGGGCATCCGGCCTATAAACTTACGCCTGAAGCCAACCTCATGGCCTCTTCCCATTATCTGGAAGCCATCAAGCTCCAGGCAAAAGCCGCCAGAATGCATGCCATTTTCGGCGGGAAAAATCCCCATCCCCAATCTTTGGTGGTGGGTGGTGTTACCTGTGTTGGGGATCTGACCCCCCAAAGGCTTGATGAATTCACCGATATCTGGAAGGAAACCAAAGCCTTTGTGGATGAGGTGTATATTCCCGACCTTTTGGCCGTGGCTTCCTTTAATAAGGATTGGGCTGCGATCGGCGGCAATAATACAACCTATCTTGCCTATGGCGATTTTCCCCAGCAGGGGATAAATGAGGATCTGCTGCTGCCGGGTGGTGTGCTCATGGGTGATTTAAATCCCCTTCCGGTTGATACCCGTCAAATCACAGAAGATGTGACCCGTGCCTGGTATGAAAAAGGTGAAGCCAAACACCCCTATGAGGGAGAAACCAAACCCATCCAGGGAGAGGTCACCTATAACACAGAAGATCAATACACTTGGATGAAGGCCCCGAGATACGACGGCCGTTCCGCCGAAGTCGGCCCTCTTGCCAGAAATCTGGTGGCCTATACCCGTGGCCATAAAGAGGTCAAAGCATTGGTGGACCATGTATTAAACAAACTGGGCGTGGGCGTAGAGGCCTTGTTTTCAACCCTGGGCCGAACTGCTGCCAGGGGGATTGAAACCGTTGTGGTGGGCAATGCCATGGGCAACTGGATTGAGTCTCTTAAATCCAATGTCGGGGCAGGGGACAAAAAGACTTATCAGCCCTGGGAAATGCCGGACAAGGCAAGGGGGTTTGGTTTGAACGATGTACCCAGAGGGGCTCTGGGGCATTGGATTAATATTGAAAAAGGGAAAATTGAAAACTATCAATATGTGGTGCCCTCCACCTGGAATTTCGGACCCAGTGACGGGAAAAATCAAAAAGGGCCGGTTGAAAATTCATTGATCGGCACCCCGGTTGCCGATCCCAAGCAACCCCTTGAGATTCTAAGAACCGTACATTCCTATGACCCCTGTATTGCCTGTGCCGTCCATGTGATTGATCCGCACACCAATGAAACCTATAAGGTCAGCGTTATTTAAGGTCTTTATTTTTATCAGGGTTCCGGTATACGCTTACCGGGACCTTTTTTTTTAGGAAACGCATGAAGAATAATATTACAATTTTAGGGGTGGGAAATACCCTCTACAGTGACGACGGAGTGGGCATCCGGGTGGTTGAACGGCTAAACGAGGAATATGAGTTCCCGGACAATGTACTGGTGGTGGACGGAGGAGTCCTCGGGATCAACCTGTTGGGAATCATTTCCAATGCCGGCCGGCTGATTGTGGTGGATACGGTTTTAAACCATGGGCAGCCCGGTGATCTTCACCGCCTTGACCATGATGAGATCCCAAACCGTATCCTTGCCAAGAACTCACTTCACCAGGTCGACCTTATCGAGGCCCTTACCCTTTGCCACGCGCTGGACCATGTTCCCCAAACCACCATCGTCGGAATTGAACCTAAAAACCTGGCCATCCTGAGTGAAGAACTGACTCCGGAAATTGCTTCAAAAATGGATGCGCTCATCCAAAAGACCCTGGACACCTTGGTGGAATGCGGGGGGACATTCACCATCAAATAAATCCGGCAGATTGCCAGATCGGGTGATGATTTAAGGTGATCCAGGCATACCGGGCTTGGTCAACTTTAAAACGGGCACAATCTTCAACTGCCTTGTTTTTTTTTAGATCAGACTTACCTTGAATAAAAATATTTGTTTGAGGAGAATTCAGCCCATGGAAGATACCCATTCACATCACCTTATTATGGGAAAGATTAAGGACTTTTTAACAGGAGAGACTCTTTTAGATACCCATGATGAACGTTACCGTCAGACACTTGCAAAACATCTGGTCAATGTGCTTGGCTATGATAAACAAAGAGTTGAAAAGAATCGGAAGATCCAAATTAAGACCAACGGGAAAACAGCCCATTTAGAGATGGATTTGATGGTTTTTTCAGGGGACCGGGCCGTGATGATGATCAAGTATGCCCCAGGTTCCCTTGTGACCCGGCGCCTCGCCAATCTGGCCTTGTCCAGGATAATTTTTCCCTATCAGATTCCTGTGGTGGTAACCACCAATGGCGAGGATGCAGAAGTGATTTCAGGGAGTTCAGGCAAGGTGACAGGCCAGGGGATCTCCAGCATTCCAGGTCCCGAAGAGACAGATCTTTATTCCCTGCCGGGTGCCTTAAAACCCATTGGTCTAAGTTTATTTGAAAAGGCCTCCAAAATTGCCTATGCCTGCGAGGTGGACGGATCATGCATGATCGATAATGATTTTAAATGTTCCAATTTTTATTGCTATCCATCCCAGCGGCCTGATCAAAATTAACCCGGTCCAGGCCTTCCCGAAGATGATCTTGGACCCCCCCCCCCCTTGTTTTAGTGATTGACAAAACTAACGAGAATCTGCAATGAAACTTATTAAAAAGGTATAATGCTTTAAGTCGGATATTGACCGGGTCTAATTTTTTATCTCGGGTATTGAAGCGGGGTGCTTTTTTATTGTAGTTATCTATAGATCTAAAATTACCTTTTTTGATCTATCGGAGTTACTCTTTTTTTGTATTCATTTTGTCCTAACAATTGCAAGAAAAGATACCGCCCCAAATGCCTGGTCCCGGATTGAATGATTAACTTCATGAAGAAGGCAGGCATTTATGATGAAAAAACAAAAATTAAACGGTGTTCAGTTTTTTATAGCAGCCATGGGGTGATGATTTGTTTGTTCTTTATCCTGTCCTCTGCAGGGGCCGGGGAAGTTAAACTCTTTTCCAACTTTAATAAATCCACCGTTTTCAATCTTAAATCTACTCGTTTCACTTTATCCAAGCCCATGGTAATCACCCGAATAGAGACCTACCACTGGAATAATCAGCAGGGCACCCAAACTGTCGGCAGGGTCGGGATCAAAGGGGTTGGATCCTGGCAGGCAAAAGGATCGCCAGGGATGTACAATACCCCTAATGCCTATTGGAAAGTATATCCCAATATTGTTTTGAATCCCGGGACTTATATTGTTACCGATTCTGACCCTTCTACCTGGTCCCAGAATGCCGGATCAGGAGGAATCGGATTTGCCCGGATTTTTGGCAGGCCCGTTAAAAATAGCCCAGGGTCTACATCAACTCCGCAGCCCTTACCCCCGTCCCCCCCAAAAGCATCACCCCAAGGGTGAAATATCAAGGTGATTACAGCCACATATGGCGGCAACTGCGGCGCTCCCCAGGGCAATGTGACGGCAAACAATCCTGCCACTATGTTGTCAATTATAAGGTCATCGGAGATCCTGCCAGAGGCTGCCAAAAGACTTACCGGGTTCGGTACAAATGTGGAAACAGCACCCAGGTGAAAGAAAAAAGATTGTCCCCAGAGGCGGAATGGGACAATAAAAAAGTGATCCTTGACTGTCGTTAGGGCAGGGGGGGAAACAGTAAATTGTTCTGGTGGCCTTGAAGAAAAGCGATACCCCTGACCGGGCGTGGTCTCAGGCCTGGGGCAGCACCTTTGAAAGATAAAATCCCGTATGGGACTTGGGGTTTTTGGCGACCTGTTCAGGCGTGCCCTGGGCAATGATAAATCCGCCTTTGTCCCCGCCTTCAGGCCCGAGATCAATGATATGGTCGGCCGATTTTATCACATCCAGGTTATGCTCGATGACCACCACGGTATTGCCTGCCCTGACCAGTTTGTCCAGGACGGACAAGAGTCTTGAGATATCATCTGAATGAAGCCCTGTGGTGGGTTCGTCAAGGATATAAATGGTTTTACCTGTGCTGCGTTTGGACAATTCCCTGGCAAGCTTGATCCGCTGGGCCTCACCGCCTGAAAGGGTGGTGGCGGCCTGGCCGAGCTTGATATATCCAAGCCCTGTTTCCACCAGGGTGGAAAGGGTGTTTCGAATGGCAGAGACCCGGTCGAAAAAAACCACGGCCTGGTTAATGGTCATGTCCAGAACCTGGGCAATATTTTTCCCCTTGTATTTGATCTCCAGGGTTTCCCGGTTAAACCGTTCCCCCTTGCAGACATCACAGGTCACATAGACATCAGGCAGAAAATGCATTTCAATTTTTACAATTCCGTCTCCGGTGCAGGCCTCGCACCGTCCGCCTTTGATATTAAAGGAAAACCTGCCGGGCTTGTAGCCCCTGGCCCTGGCATCCTGGGTTTTGGCAAACAATTCGCGCACATGGGTGAGCACCCCGGTATAGGTGCCTGGATTTGACCGGGGGGTTTTACCGATGGGGGACTGGTCAATATGAATGATCTTGTCCAGGTGTTCAAGGCCTTCAATGCCCAGGTGGGGGCCCACAGGTTTTGCAGACCGGTTTATCTGGTTGGCCAGGGCCTGATAAAGGGTGGTCAGCACCAAGGTGGATTTGCCGGACCCTGAGACGCCGGTGACACAGGTAAAGCATGCCAGCGGAAAGGCTGCATCTAAATTTTTAAGGTTGTTGGCAGATGCCCCTTTTACCAGAAGATTTTTATTGTTGCCCTTGCGTCTTGATTCAGGGACATGGATTTTCTTTTGGCCTGAAAGGTAAAGCCCTGTCAGGGAATCCTTGCTTTTGACCAGGGCTTCAGGCGGTCCTGAAAAAACAATATGGCCTCCGTTTATCCCGGCGCCCGGGCCGACATCCACCACATGATCCGATGCCAAAATGGTCTCCTCATCATGTTCCACCACAAGAACGGTATTGCCCAGGTCCTTTAAATTCATCAGGGTTTTAAGCAGCCTTGCATTGTCCCGCTGGTGAAGACCAATGCTGGGTTCATCCAGCACGTAAAGCACGCCGGTCAGTTTTGAACCGATCTGGGTGGCAAGCCGGATCCTTTGGCTTTCCCCTCCTGAAAGGGTGGCAGCAGACCGGTCCAGGGTAAGATAGTCCAGGCCCACATCTTCTAAAAATGCCATTCGCTGGGATAATTCACTGAGAATGGATCGTGCAATGGTTTTTTCTTTTCCCTCAAGTTTTAAGTTCTCGATGAATTGACCTGCCTGTTTAATGGACATGGAGGCAATTTCCCATATCTTTTTTCCCCCCACAAGCACAGCTGAGGATCCTGGGTTCAACCTTGTGCCCTTGCATTTTGAGCAGGTGGTAAATCCCATGTACTGACGGATATCTTCTCGTATGCTTGAAGAATCGGTTTCATGGAACCTGCGTTTGAGGTTGGGGATCACCCCTTCAAATGCTTTTTTATAGATAATTTTTTTCCCGGCCCGTTCCAGATAAAAGGGGATTTGTTCTTTTTTTGATCCTTTGAGGATCACCTTTTGGAATTTGGGGGACAAGTCTTTAAAGGGTTTGTATATGTCTTCCTTATAATGGGTGACCAGGGCATCTAAAAACTCCATGTGCTGGACTGAATTTTTATTGGCCCAAGGCAGTACTGCACCCTGGCGAAGGGAGATATGGGTATCCGGTACAATCAGATCCGGGTCAAATTCGGTGATATGGCCGAGTCCGTCGCAATGGGGGCAGGCCCCCTTAGGAGAGTTAAATGAAAAAGAGGCCGGGGTAAATTCAGGGTAGGAAATCCCGCATTCAAGGCAGGTTGCTTTTTCACTGAAAAGGGTTTGCTGATCCTGGTCAAGGTTGACAATAATCACCTGGCCCTCGGAGAGAAAAAGGGCGGTTTCCAGGGAGTCGGTGAGTCTGTTTTCCATGCCCGGCTTGAGCACCAGCCGGTCCACCACCACATCTATGGTGTGCATTTTATTTTTTTCAAGTTCGGGCAGTTCTTCAATCCTAAAAATGTGTTGATTGATCCTGAGTCTGGCAAACCCGTCTTTGCGCATCGTGGCGATCAAGGACTTATGGCTGCCTTTCTGGGCGCTTATCACAGGAGAGAGCACAAGGATTTTTTCCTGGGCTGCCATGGATGAGACCGTCAGAATCTGGTCTTTGATCTGGTCAATGGAAGCCGGGGCAATGGGTGTGTGACATTTGTGGCAATGGGGATGTCCGATCCGTGCAAAGAGCAGCCTTAAATAGTCGTAAACCTCAGTGACCGTGCCAATGGTGGATCTTGGATTATGGGAGGCGGTTTTTTGTTCAATGGAGATGGCAGGAGACAGCCCGATGATGGCATCCACGTCCGGCTTGTCCATCTGCCCTAAAAACTGTCTGGCATAGGTGGAAAGGGATTCCACATACCTGCGCTGGCCTTCTGCGTAAAGGGTATCAAAGGCCAGGGTGGATTTCCCCGATCCTGAAAGCCCGGTCACAACGGTCAATTGGTTTTTTGGGATTTCCAGATCAATATTTTTAAGGTTGTGTTCCCTGGCCCCCTGGATGATGATTTTATCGTTGGCCATTGGCAGATCCTTGAACATGCTGAGCCTGGAGAACAGCCATGTTGATCGCCTCTTTGAGACTTGATTCATCCGCCTTGCCTGTCCAGGCAATATCGTAGGCCGTGCCATGATCCACAGAGGTCCTTATGATGGGAAGGCCTAAGGTGGTGTTTACCCCGTCCTTAAAATGGATCAGTTTAAAAGGGATAAGCCCCTGGTCGTGGTACATGCAGATCACGGCATCAAATTTTCCTTTAAGGGCATTGTAAAACACCGTGTCCGGGGGCAGGGGGCCCTGGATATGATATCCTTTTTTACGGGCTGCCTCCACGGCGGGTCTGATAATGTCTTCTTCTTCCCTGCCAAACATGGAGTCTTCTCCTGCATGGGGGTTTAAACCGGCCACGGCAAGTCTTGGCTGATCAATGCCAAAACGGTGAATCAAAGTATTGCAGGTGAGATCCGCTATTTTAATAATGGTGTCACAGGTCAGTTGGCAGGCCACATCTGCCAGGGGAATGTGGATGGTGGCTAAAACCACCTTGAGTTTAGTGCCTGCCATCATCATGGCAAAGTCTTGGGTTTGGGTTCTGTGGGCAATGAGTTCGGTATGACCGTGAAATTGAGATCCGGCCATTTTCAGCCCGGTCTTGGTGATCGGGGCGGTCACCATGGCCTGGATGTCGTTGTTCAGGGCAAGGTCGACTCCTTTGAGGATATAGTTCTCCATTGCCTTTCCGGTTTCCCTGGAGGGGATCTTTAGTTTTCTGAGGTTTGGATCAAGGGTGGATACCTGGATCAGGTTGATCTGACACGCATTGTCTGAAAACTGGTCAACCCGGTCAATGGGGAAAAGGGTCATAGAAGAGTTCAAGCAGGAAACTGCTTTTTCTAAAATGGCTTTGTCTCCAATCACCACGGGCTTGCAGATTTTTGTGATATTTTTGTCCTCAAGGGCTTGTACAATAATTTCAGGTCCGATTCCGGCAGGATCACCCATGGTGATCCCAATGATCGGCCTGGACTGAACTGGCAGGATCTGGGAAGATTTCATTCTAATATCAGCTTTCCGTTGTTGGGGTTGAAATTTAATTAAATATACTATTGCAGGCACCAGGTGTAAATAAAATTAATCCGCTAAATTGTGAAACCCTTGTGATTTTCAGGTTTAAGAAATAATCTTAATTTTTATTTAATTGGGCGCAATTTTAAGCAAATCAAAGGAAAATAGAGTAAAAAAAATGAGATTTTTCTGGTAATAGAGAAAATCTTGAAAATTGCCTTGAAAAATAGGGGGTTGTCGAACTGCCTGTAATATTTGAGAAATTCTTTTGTTCCACAAAAAAACAACGTAAAAACAATAGGTTAAAAAAATATATCAAGCAATGGCCTAACCTTTGGCCAACCATTCTTATTCCAGTTGACCGCAAATTCATATTCGAATAGAAAAATAGTTACTTTTTGTTTTATCATCATGGTTCGCTTAATTTATTAATTCTGTCAGCTATAGGTCGTGGCTGTTGTTTATTGGAAGGTTATTTTATATCGAATGGAGTCATTCTGGAAAGAAGTAAAGTCCCAAGTTAAAAAATCAGTACCCGACCATTGTTATCGGATGTGGATTGAACCGGTGGCGCTTTTTGATCATGGTTCAGATCGGATTACCCTATCAGCACCCAATGCTTTTTTTGCAAAACGGCTCAAGGAGAATTATCAGGGCTGTTTTGAAAAAGAGTTTTTAAAATTGGGGCAAAAGTTGCAGATTGAGTTTAGAACGGATACCCAAACCCGGTCTGCCCAAAAAAAAGGCAAAGCCAAAAAAGTACAAGGCAAAGAGAAAAAAGAACAAGGGGCCTTTGCTGCAAAGGCCTTGGTTAACCCCTCAATCCCCATGAAACAGCCCATGCTGCCGGGTATTGATGCAACATTCAACAGCGGGCGGATGCTTAAAAAAACATTTACCTTTGATGATTTTGTGGTGGGAGACAATTCCAACTTTGCCTATTCGGCTTCCCTTTCTCTTGCCCAGGGGCAGAGCAACGGGTCTGGCATGCTCTTTCTTTTGAGCAAGACCGGTCTGGGAAAGAGTCATTTATCCCAGGCGGTAGGCCATCATATTATTGCCAACAGCCAGGCTGGCAGAGTTTTTTACGTGACTGCCGAAGATTTCACCAATGAGATGATTTTTTCTCTTAGAAATAATGTAATTGAACGATTTAAGGAAAAATATCGTCAAAAATGCGATGTCCTTATCCTGGAAGATATTCATTTTCTCTCGGGTAAAACAGCGACTCAGAAAGAGTTGGCCATGACCCTGGATTATCTTTTGGATGCAGATAAAAAAATTATTTTTTCCGGTTGCGAACGGCCTGATGATATTCCCAAGTTGGATGAGAACCTTAAATCCCGTTTGAACATGGGCCTGGTCACTGAAATTCAGGCCCCTGATTTTCGTACCCGGATAAAAATTCTCAACAAGAAATCAAAAGGGCTTGGATGCGCGCTTCCCATGCCTGTGACAGAATATATTGCCCAGGAACTCTGCGATGATGTCAGACAGCTGGAAAGCGGGCTTTTTGGTGTGGTGGCCAAGGGCCAGCTCATGGGCCGGAATATTGACATTAAACTGGCACAAAGCGTGCTGGAAAATATGACCCGGAACCGTAAGTCCATTACCATTGATCTTATTAAACGACTGGTCTGCGATGAGTTTTCCATCACAGAACAGGATATCGTCTCCAAGTCCAGGAAGCGCAGAATTGTCAAACCCCGCCAAGTGGCCATGTTTCTATCCAAACGGTATACGGACCAGCCCATAAAAAAGATCGGTTCGAGTTTCAAGCGTTACCATGCCACTGCCATTTATTCGGTGAATGCCGTGGAAAAGGAACTTCGGCAAAAAGGGGTGCTTTTTGAGCAGATCAATTATTTGTCCAAAAAATTAGAAACCGGTAAATTTTAGATGGGTATCACCGTTTCAGGGTTAAATGCCCTTGAAAAGATTGTGGGTACCAAGCATTTTTACGCGGGAAAAGAGGAACGGCTTGTCTATTCCTACGATGCCACGGGCACCTCTTATCTGCCGGATGCGGTTGTGTTTCCCCAGACCGAAGAACAGGTCTCCCAGATCCTTTCACTTGCCTTTCAAGAGGAGTTTGTTATTATTCCCAGGGGCAGCGGATCGGGAATGACCGGCGGGGCTGTCGCGGTTCAGGGCGGGGTCGTGGTGGTGACCGGTCAGATGAATCATATTCTTGATATTGATACTGAAAATTTTATCGCCATTGTAGAACCCGGCGTCATTGTGGGCGACCTTCACCGGGCCGTTGAAGCCCAAGGCCTTTTTTACCCTCCGGATCCGGCCTCTTCTTCGGTATGTACCATCGGCGGCAATATAGGAGAATGTGCCGGCGGTCCAAGGGCGGTCAAGTACGGGGTCACCCGTGATTATGTCCTGGGTCTGAGGGCGGTGCTCCCGTCAGGAGAGATTATCAAAACCGGAGTATCAACAGCAAAAGGGGTGGCAGGGTATGACCTGACCCGCCTTATCGTTGGGTCCGAAGGCACCCTTGCCCTGGTGACCCAGATTACCTTAAAGCTTTTGCCAAAGCCGGATGCCGTAAACACCATGGCTGTTTTTTTTGACCAGGTTAAATTGGCGGCCATGACCGTATCCGGTATTATGAAAGATGCGGTGGTGCCAAGATGTGTTGAATTTTTGGACCAGGCCGCTCTTGGACTTGTCCGAAACCTTCTTTCCTTTGACATGCCCCAAAAAACACAGGCATTGCTCATCCTCGAGCTGGACGGCACAAAAGACCAGGTTGAAAAGGATTCAGAACGCATAAAAGCCTTTTGTCTGGACCAGGGGGCTTTAGAGGTGATGGTGGCCTCTGACCAAAAAGAGGCTGCTGTCCTGTGGCAGGCCAGAAAATCTTTATCCCCAGTGCTCTATAAAATTGCCCCCCATAAGATCAATGAAGATATTGTGGTGCCCATTTCAAAAATTCCCGAACTGGTTACCGCCATAGAGGGCATCCAGAAGAGGTCCGGCCTGACCGTGGTCAGTTTCGGCCATGCCGGGGATGGAAATATTCATTGTAATATCATGCATGATAAAGCAGATCCGATTCAGGCGCAAAAGGCGCAAAAGGCTGTGGATGAACTATTTGATGTCACGCTTGAACTTGGGGGCACCATCACTGGGGAACATGGGGTGGGCATTACGAAAAAGGCCTATCTGAAAAAGGAGATCGGCCCCAGGGAAATTGAACTCATGAAAGGGATCAAACAAAGTTTTGATCCCAAAAACCTCTTAAATCCGGGAAAAATTTTTTCCTAAGCTCCTGTCTTGTATCTGCTAATTGGGCTTTAGGGAATAATCGTTATAGATCAAGAGTTTTTCAAGGATATCAACCTTTGGATGCCGGTGCTGCATGACACAGCATTTAATTGAAATGGCACAATACTTAAAACAGAGTTTGCTCTCTTTATCATATTCTCCAAAACATTCGGGTACGTCCAGTGAATCTTTTTTGACCTGGTTTTCTTCAAGAACCCGGTCCAGTTTTATTTCCATATAGCGTCCATTATCGGTTAAGTTATGGTCTCTTTGTAAAGTAAATGATGATCTTTTTCAACCTGAAAAAAAAAGAGTCCAAAATTTGTTTATTCTAAGTTTAAACCATGAGCTCGAGTTGCTCAACCAGAGGGGCCAGGCTTTTCTTTTCAAGGGCCGAGACCAAAGTGCCCTGGGTCAGCAGCCAGGGGTTGTCAAAATCATTCAAGTTCGCCTGGTCCATCTTATTAAACACGTAAAGGCAGGGGATTTTATCCAAAGAAAGTGTTTTAAGCAATTGTTCAACCGATTCTTTTTGCTGCATATATCTTGGATTGGATATATCAATGACATGGAGAATCAGATCCGCTTCAGCAAGTTCTTCCAGGGTGGCGTGAAAGGCTTCCATAAGTTCTTTGGGCAGGTTTTGGATAAACCCCACCGTATCGGTTATGATCACTTCTTTGTCACGGGGAAACCTCAGTCTTCTGGAAGAGGGATCCAGGGTGGCAAAGAGCCGGTTGGCCGCAATGATATTGCTCTGGGTCAGGGTGTTGAGCAGGGTGGATTTTCCGGCATTGGTATATCCCACAATGGAGATGATGGGCAGGTCCCTGCGCCTGCGTTTGGCTTTTTGCTGGGACCGTTGCTTTCTGATTTTAACAATCTCTTTTTTCAGCCGGGCAATTCTGTCCCTGACCCGCCGACGGTTGACTTCAAGCTTGGTTTCACCCGGTCCCCTGCCGCCGATACCTCCGGCAAGCCTGGACATGGCCGTATTTTTGGTGACAAGCCTTGGCAGAAGGTATTCCATCTGGGCCAGTTCCACCTGGAATTTGCCCTCACGGGATTTGGCCTGTTTGGCGAAAATGTCCAAGATCAGCTGGGTTCTGTCAATGACCTTCATTTCCACAAAATCGGTGATGGAACGGATCTGGGACGGGGATAGTTCCCTGTCAAAGACCAGCATGGTGGCATAATTTTGAATGGCCGTTATGATCAAATCGGACAGTTTGCCTTTGCCTACCACAAATTTAGGATCAATGGTTTTCCGCCGCTGGATGGCAGACCCCACCACTTTGATGCGGCTGGTTTTGCATAATTCTTTGAGTTCATCCATGGAGATATGGGCGGATTGGGGATGGGTGGTGGTGGCATTGATCAAAAATGCGTTTTCTTTTCCAGTCTTGGGTCTGTGCTGTCGATTGTGCCGGGCCAGTTCGTTTTCCAACGCAAAAATCTGAGCCTGGCAGTCAATATCAAGGGTATCAATACCGGCCCTGGCAATCACCTGGTAGGGATCTGCTTTGGGATCCGGCAGAATATGGGCGGAATAAATGCTGCCGACACTGCCCTGGGAGGTGATGCAGATGGCTGTGATATAGTCCAGCCGGAGAAGGGCAAGGTCGGTGAGATCGTCTCTGGTTAATGCCTCTTCTGTCAGATGGGTGTGAACGCAACGAACGCCTTTGAGCCGACCGGGTCCTGCCATATAATCAGAGGTCACCGGTATGACAATGCGATGGGGATCCCCTGCAATCACACACACGGTTTTTCCGTTCCGGTCCAAAAGGATACCGATCTGCCGGCGAATTTCGTGGCTGATGGCCGCAAGTTCTTCAGCCATTTCAGGGGTCAGGATAAATTCGGGCAAAGATTTTAAGGTATAAAGATCTTCAATGCGCTTGATCTGGGTTTTACGAAGGCCGTCCGTATTACCGTAAACTATCTGCTTCATTCAAATCCCTGGTAGGCATCGGGTGCCAATTCTTCAAACCGGGTGTATTGTCCGTTGAAAACCATGTGGGCTGTGCCGATGGCACCGTTTCTGTTCTTGGCCACAATGATTTCAGCGGTTCCTTTTTTAGGATTGTCCGGCTCCTTGTTGTATACCTCGTCACGGTAAATAAAGGAGATAATGTCCGCATCCTGCTCAAGTGCGCCTGACTCTCTTAAATCAGACATCATGGGCCGTTTGTCAGAGCGCTGCTCGAGCATCCGGTTGAGCTGGGACAGGGCAATGACAGGGATGTTCAACTCTTTTGCCAGGGCTTTGAGGGATCTTGAAATTTCAGCGATTTCAAGGTCCCTGCGGTCGGATTTAAACGGGGCCTTCATGAGCTGGAGATAGTCAATGATCACCGCCCCAAGTTCCCCGTGTTTTTGATAGAGTTTTCTAGCCTTGGTCCGAACATCCATGACCGAGATATTGGGGGTGTCATCAATAAAGATGGGCATTTCATTGAGGATACCGGCAGCATCTGTGGCGTTCTGCCAGTCTTCCGGACTGATAAATCCTGTGCGCAGCCGGTTGGAGTCGATTCGAGCTTCAGAGGTCAGCAGTCTCATGGACAATTGTTCACATGACATTTCAAGTGAGAATACCGCCACGGGTTTGCGTTCTCCAAAGGCCACGTTTCTGGCCATGTTCAAAGCAAATGCGGTTTTCCCCATACTCGGCCTTGCTGCCAGAATAATCAGGTCTGAGCCCTGAAGGCCTGAGGTGATCTGATCCAGTCTTGGATATCCCGTGGAAAGTCCTGAAAGGCCGCCGGCTTTACCCTGCTGCTCTTCTAACTGGTCAATGTTCAGGTCAATGAGTTCACCAAGGGATTTAAAGGCGGTACCGGATTTGCGTTCGGCAATTTGGAAAACAGAGGCTTCTGCTTCATCCAGAATATCCTTAAAGTCACCCTTGTCTTCAAGACAGCGTTCAATGGTTTTTGAAGAGGCGTCAATGAGCTGGCGCAGGGCAGCCTTTCCCCGGATGATTTTTGCATAGTGGACGGCATTGACCGCCACGGGCGCGGCATCGGAAATGGCTGCCAATGAGGCTGCACCGCCAATGGTTTCAAGCTCATCTTTTTCGTTGAGGGCATTCGCCACCGTGATCAGATCCACGGGGTCTTCTTTGGATGTCAGCTCAATGATGACCCTGAAAATTTTTTTATGGGCCCCTTTGTAAAAATCATCTGGTGTGAGGATATCAAGAATATCTAAAAGGCTGTCATTGTTGATAAAGACAGCACTGAGTAGGGATTCCTCCGCATCAATATCATGGGGAGGGGTCCTGTTGAGCAGGGGGTCGCTTTTTATGGGCTCTTTTATGGCAAAATATCCTAGGGTCTGACAGGGTCTGCATCCGAAACCGGCTGCAGACCCTGTCGGTTGGTTCTATTTTTCTTCTTTTTCTTCAGCAATCACGTTAACGGTGATTTCCGGCTCAACATCCTTGTACAACCGGATGGGGACTTTGTATTCACCGGTTTCCTTGATGGGTTCTGCCAGGAGAATGGCACGGCGTTCAAGTTCAACATCCTGTGCATTCAGGGCATCTTTAATATCATGGCTGGTGACTGAACCGTAAAGATAGACTTCTTCGCGGACCTTGGCTTTAATGGTGCAGACAATATCCTTGATTTTGTCTGCCATTTCCTCGGCAAGCTTTCTTTCCTTGGCAATCTGGAGTTCAAGCTTTGCCCGGGTCTGTTCCATGACCTTCCGGTTCTGGGGGGTGGCAAGCACGGCTTTACCCTGGGGAAGCAGATAGTTCCTGCCGTACCCGGGGGCCACGTCACATTCCGTGCCGGCAATGCCCAGTGTATCTATGGTTTCTTTTAATATGACTTTCATTTTAAAACCTCCAAAATCCAGGCGGCATTCTCTGCCGTCCGGGTTTTAATTTATTCTTTTGCTGGGGCGATCTTTCTAAAATTGATCCAATTATCAAAGAATCCCAGACCAATGACCATAATCAGCACATATAATTGTACGGCAATCAGGCTGTAACAAAATACTTTCAGGGCCATGGGGGTCTTTTTTTTTTGGAAAAAGAAAGAGACAACAGCAATTCCTTGAAAAAAATAAACAAGCATTAAGACGATCAAGCTATTGATACTGATCATTTTAAGGGCGTCAACCGGCAGCATCAGGGCCAGGCCCAAACCAATGACCACCCATACCAGGACATCAGGTGTCCGGCAATGGTTCAGGTGTTCAATGCTTTTTAAGGTAATCCCTTTTCTTTGCAGCAGGGTGCGTATAATCAGCAGGTTCAGCCAGATGGTGGTCATATAGGAAACCATGAACATTCCCGGTAAAATGACCATAAAGGCTGAGTTAAGCTGCTGGATCTGATCCTGCTCAATACCCATTCCCGAATAAATCTCGGCTGTCATGCTAAAGTAGCGGGTCAGATAGTCTGACAGGACACCCCCCATGGTTTTTCCCTGGAGCCCTGTGTAGAGGGCAAACGCCGTAAAGGCTGCGCCTGCCACCAGGATCACGGTGAAAATCATGGTTCGCTGGATATCCAGGTGCCGCTCAATGCATTCACCCAAGAAAAAACCGGTGATCAGTAAAGATCCAAAATAGAGTACATCAAATGCCAGTTCCCGGGTCATGAGCAGCAGAACAAAAAAGCTGACCGCCATGATGATGCCGCCGCTGTTCCGTCCCAGCTTAAGCCGGTAGAACAATACCGGCAACGGCAGGAACAACAGGGCAAATACCCCTAAAAAGGGAAATGCAAATACTGCGGCAAATATCAATATGCACAAAGAAATCCCGATAAAGGTTTCTTTGATGAATATCGGATGGGTAAGGGATAAAGGCATTGTCGTATACTCCAAGACCTTATCTTAATGCATGGGGCGTCCGACAAACGGCAACAGGGCAATCTGACGGGACTGTTTGATTGCAAGAGAGAGTTGACGCTGGTGTTTTGCGCAGGTCCCGGTGATCCGTCTGGGAATGATTTTACCCCGTTCCGTAATGAACTGCCTCAAGGATTTGGGATTTTTATAATTGATTTCCATACCATTATCCACACAAAATCTGCAAATTTTACGGCGCTGATAGAATCTGTTTTTTCCGCCGCCTCTTTGACCTCTATACATATTTAATCTCCTTGCTTTCCTTGATTATTCCTTGGCTTCACCGGCTTCCGGGGTTTGATCAGCAGGTTCAGAATCCGCCTCTGTTGCCGGGGTCTCTTCCTGGGCAGCCGCTTCTTCAGCATTTTCTTCTTTGGCCTCGGATGCTGCCTGGGCTTTGGCTGCCGTTGCTTCAGCTTCTGCTGCCTTGGCAGACTCTTCGGCTTCTTTTGCCTCTGCAACTTCTTTTTCAAGGGATTCGGCAGTTACTTTGTCGGAAAGAAGGATGGTCATGAATTTCATGATGCCGTCACTGAGACGGAAATTTCTTTCAAGTTCGTTTACAAGGTCACCGGTGCCGCCATAAGTCATGCAGACATAATAACCGCGTAATTTCTTTTTGATCTCATAGGCCAGCTTTTTGCTGCCCCACTCGTCAAAGTCTAAAAGAATACCATTTTCCTTGGCAATGATATTTCTGACTTTATCAAACAGCTCCTGGCGTGTTTGATCCTGAAGATCAGGGTCAGAAATAAATACAGTTTCATATTTCCTCATTTTGTCTCCTTACGGATATAAAGCCCCGGTTGGTTTGTTCCAAGCCCGGAGCAAGGATTAGTGCTTGTGCCCCCTGCCTTTCAGGGGGCTGTAAAAACCATTCTATATATCATCATGCCAGGGTCTGGGTCAAGATGAATTTTAAAGATCTGCAGGCCTGCAGAACAGAATCGTAAATTTTTGGGGTCCAAATTTTGAGGGCAGGTCTTGAAAAATAAATTTGCCGAGTGTTATGATCCTGAAAACTCAATAGAGCTGACACTGATCGCATAAGCCACTTCATAGTATCCCATGAAGTGGCCCACTTGCAGTGGTAGACGTCGGGCAGATATTTTTCATATAAGTTTTCGAAATTGTAATCGAAACAGAACAAGTAGGTGGTGGAGGGTAAAAAGAAAGCCAGAGGGAGGGGTATACTCACCAGGTAGAACTTAAAATCATCATTTTAAGTTTGAGAATCTTCTTGGAGAAAAACCAAATATTTCAATCGCTGTTTAAAATTTAACAGACTTGAATTCTTGATTTGAGTATCATAATCTCAAATCAGATCTTTTACATTATGGGAATTAAGTCAGGGCAAAAACAGCGTCCTAAGGGGGAGATGCATCAAAGCACTTGCAGGCCAGTATTTCGATGCGGAGACGAACCTGCATTACAATCTCAATCGTTACTATGATCCTCAGATAGGCCGATACTTTAGAGCAGATCCCTTCGGGGATGGGCTCAATCTGTATGCTTACTGCTTTAATAATCCTAACAGCCTGATTGATCCTTTGGGACTTTGTGCTGCAAATAATCATCAGAGAGAAATGTTTTGTTTTGGCAAACGCCCATTAGGTGTATTGCCAGATATCTTTCTTTTAACACGTCATCCAGTTCACGATTTTTTTAATATCGAACTGTCACATGAGCATGGCTTTTTTATCGATGGTGCAGGTAACTATGGTGCAGGTAACTATGGTGCAAACGTCGGCTTTTTCCCAGATGGACGTAGGTGGAATACTGAAGATCCCTCTGATTATAGAATGAGTGGTAAATTGTTTGAAGGTACTCTTATGCGTAAAGCTTTGAACAATTTAAAATTTCAAAATATAGATGGCGACTATTTGACAATTGGAAATATGTATATGAGACAAAATAACTGCCAAGACTGGGCATCTCGCTTGAGAAAAGAATATTATAGATTAAAAGAATTAGGGGCTCAGAACTAATGAAACTTATCTTGAGGTATATTTGCTATACGCTTATTGTTGTTTTTATAATTGGGCTTATTATGAGCTTGCACACAAGGAAAAGTGTATTGGTAAATTATTTAATACCGCCCGCCGATTTTTATTCTCCATTGTCCACCTCAGGTCAGTAGTGTCCGGTTAGGTTGTTGCATATAAAAAGCATCTAAAATCATTGAAAAAACAGTCTGTTTTGTGTTGACAAATGTGCGTAAAAATTTTTGTGCGCCTTGAAAATTTAACTCAAGGAGCTCAAATGACGCACATCTCAGTCCCTAAAAAACAACTACGGTCCCTGAACTTTGACAATTTCAGGTGCCCTCTGATAAAGTCACTTTCAAAAGCACCGGAATTACAATCTCGAGGAGACCGCCCTTTAAAAATGACATTCGAAGACCAGATAAATGCTTTGGTTTATTTCCATCTTCAGGAGCACAAGTCTGCCCGACATTTAATTCAGGATCTCAAGGAGAATGTTTTTGCTAAAGAAAATATTGCGCCAGACGGTGGTATCAGCCGTAGTAGTTTCTGTGAAGCCATCAATCACAGGGGACTCGAACAACTGCAATTTATCTTTGAGGATCTTTATAAACAGGCTCTTGAGTGTCATCCGGGTGAACACGCCGAGTTAGGAGAGTTGGTTTCCATTGACGGTAGTCTCATAAATGCAGTCCTTTCAATGCACTGGGCGAACTACAGAAAAGGAAGTAAAAAAGCCAAAGTACATTGCGGATTTGACATTAATCACGGAATCCCAAACAAAATCTTTTTGACTGAAGGCAACGGCGCTGAACGCACTTTTGTTCCCAAAATACTTTCCAAGGGGCAAACAGGTGTTATGGATCGTGGATATCAATCCCATAAAGAATTTGACCTGCTTCAGGAGCAAGGCAAACATTTTGTCTGCCGTATAAAAACCAGGACAACAAGAACAATTATTGATAACCACGAGACCCCTTCCGACAGCTACATTTTTTATGATGCACTGGTTAAACTTGGTACTCCGAATCAAAACCAGACGAAAAGGCCTGTTCGGGTTGTTGGCTATAAAATTGCTGGCGTCAAATACTATGTGGCAACTGACAGGCATGATTTAACAGCGGAACAAATAGCAACAATTTATAAACTCCGGTGGCCTCGGCATTTTTCCCTTAAATCGTTTTGGGTTTTGAATAAATGCATCCTCTAATGTTCGGCAGCGAGATTCATAAATATCTTTAGCAATGCCATAATGAAATTGTTCTGGGGTTACCAGGCCAATACCAGAATGGTAATGCTCTTTGTTGTAGTATCCAAAAAAATCCTGGCAGAAGGTTCTTGCATCCTGAATAGCACCAAAAGTTTTGGGAAATTGTGGACAATATTTCAATGTTTTAAACTGGGCTTCAGAGTATGGGTTATCATTGCTGACATGTGGTCGACTGTGGGTTTTGGTTACCCCTAAATCGACAAGAAGCTGGGCAACCCCTTTGGATTTCATACTGGCTCCCCGATCTGCATGTAGCCCAAGCTGACCGGGTAATATCTTCTGGTTTTCACAGGACTTTTCAATTAGCTTTTTGGCCAATGCTGTTTGTTCTCTATGGGCGACCATCCAGCCGACAACATACCTGCTGAAAATATCCATGATTACATATAGATAGAAGTAGGTCCATTTTGTGACACTTTTCAACTTGGTAATATCCCAGGACCAAACCTGATTAGGTCCTGTTGCCAGCAATTCAGGTTTTTTATATTTCGGGCGATTTACCTGCCGTCTTCGCTCCGGCACAGAACCATGTTCTTTGTGAAGAAGCCGATACATCGTTCTGATGGAACAATAGTATTGCCCGTTATCAAGAAGAGAAGCATATACCTGATATGGGGCTCGATCTTGATATTTTTCAGAATGTAAAATATCCAAAACCGTTTGTTGTTCATCAGAATTCAAAGAAAGGGGAGATCCGGTCCGACTAAGTCCAATATGTTTTTTTGGAGAATGAAATCTGTAAAAAGATGATCGGGGAATACCGAAAGCCTCACATGAAGAGGGCGTTCAAAATTCTGTGTCAGTTGAATCAAAGCTGATATACTCAGCTAAATAAGGAGAACTGACATGACCGAAGAAAACACCGAATTTGATTTTCAAAAAGCCCTTAAAGGCATCCAGGAAGGTAAACCCTTCACAGGTAAGGGCGGCGTCCTTACATCATTAATCAAAAATCTTGCTGAAGCTGCTCTTGAAGGAGAGTTGGAGTCCCATCTTGGGCAGGAAGTTTCTGCCAACCGCCGTAATGGAAAAAGCAAAAAGACCATTAAATCCCTGGATGGTAAATTTGAGCTGGAAACCCCGCGTGACAGGGCCGGAACCTTCTCTCCACAGATCGTCAAAAAACATCAGACAACGCTCAGCGATGAAATTGAAAGAAAGATAATAGCCCTTTACGGCCTGGGCATGAGTTATAATGATATGGCTTCCCATTTACAGGAAATCTATGGACTTGAGATTTCAAATGCCACTCTGAGCACCATTACCGATAAAATCATCCATACCGTCAAAGAATGGCAGGCCAGGCCGTTGGAAAATGTGTACCCAATCGTATGGCTTGATGCCATACATTATAAAGTACGAGAAAACGGAAAGGTCGGCAGCAAAGCCGTTTACACAATTCTTGGGGTGAATATCGAGGGCCGCAAAGAGGTTCTTGGGCTGTACATATCCGAGAATGAGGGTGCGAACTTCTGGCTGCAGGTGTTAACAGACCTTTCAAACCGAGGGGTAAAAGATATCCTGATTGCCTGTGTTGATGGTCTAAAAGGTTTACCCGAGGCCATTGAGACCATATTCCCGGACACAGAAGTTCAACTCTGCGTAGTCCACCAGATCCGAAATTCATTGAAATACGTTGGTTCCAAAAATAAAAAGGAATTTATGGCAGATCTAAAACGTGTTTATAAAGCGGTCAATAAGGATCTGGCCGAAGAAGAACTGGATATCTTGGAAAATAAATGGAATGACAAATACCCGATTGTGATAAAATCCTGGCGGAACAACTGGGAACGCCTCAGTCATTTCTTTAAATATCCAGAAGAGATTCGACGGATAATATACACCACAAATACCATTGAGGCTGTGCATCGACAGTTTCGAAAACTGACCAAAACAAAGGGATCATTCCCGAACCAGGACAGCCTGTTAAAGCTGCTTTACATGGGGATCCAGAACGCCAGTAAAAAATGGACAATGCCTATTCAAAATTGGTCACTGACAATTTCCCAGTTGGCAATTTTCTTTGAAGGCCGGCTGGATAAAGAGCTGGGAATTTGATAGGGATTTATTTACAGATGGAAAAGATGGTTCCAGGAACTCCACTCCAGCAAAAGTCAACTCCTCCGACGTGGCTGATTGAAGGCCCATTCTCGGACCTGACTTTTACTTCCGCTGGCGCTGAGGCAGATCCGGGAACCGAAACCGTGACACAGAATTCTGAACATTCCCCACATGAAGGCTTTTTTCCAATATCGCAACTTAACGTTAGGGCGGCATTCATAAGTCTTCTCCTTTGAGGTCGTCCAGATTCTGCTGGATTCCCAGGATCTGAGAAATTTTTTTTTGAGCTTCAATGATGAGTCCCGCCTGCTTTAGCTTGTGCTCTAATTTGGATTTCTCTTTTTGAAGTCTGGCGACCTCTATGGCCAATGGGTTCTTCTTTTTTGGTTTCCTTCCTCGTTTTCGAGGTGCCATGGCATTGAGAAGTCCTTTGTCCCGAGCTTTGCGCCAATCGGTTAAATTTGATGAATAAAGGCCTTCTCTTCGAAGAATCTTGCTAATCCCTCCGATTTCGGTACAATTTTCAATCTCTTGGAGAATACGCAGTTTATAAGAAACAACGAATCTACGCCGGGGTTTTTTTTCAGGTACTTCAGGATCAGGGATTGAATCCTGGCTCCCCAAGGAGGCCCCAATTCCAGTCGCCCTATGGGCTCCTTCCATTGGTGCCTCCTTGGGGGCTGCCTGATTTTCGGATTCAGGTAGTGGGTTCATTTTTATCGATTTCATAAGTAATAATCCTTACCCGCCCTACACTAATTTATCAATGGGTAAGTGTCTCACTCACATTGTCACAGAGGGTAGTGTTAATATCGAAAACGTAGTACAGGTTAGATTGGACGGAAATATAATATTGGAAAAACAGGGAAGAACCTATAAAAGTTGGATGGAAAACTATAACGGGGAAACGGGCTTTTTTTTGTTCAAATATTCGGTTCCCGATCATCTTCCTCTTCGAAAGAAATTACACTTACAAATTATTCTGGAGAAAAAAAATAAAGAAATTGAAAAACGATATGGCCCTCTAAAAATTGTTTTAATTAAACTTTCAGATGAATAAATATTATTGATCATGAAATGCCGGATGAACCGGGATTTGAGAAGCGAAAAGGTCCTGCCACACCGGACCTGCGGTGCCTGTAGTGAGGACAGGGCATATGTTTGAGGTTATGATCGAATAAAACACTGAGATTTGCCAAATTAACGGTGGCTTTGATGTGTGACTGGGCGGTCTTAATTTGGCACAATAGGCGTCAGGTTATGATGCGAATGTGGGAAAGCAAAATTAAGTCAGGGCAGAAAATAGTTTCCTAAGGGGGATACATCAAAGCACTTGCAGGCCAGTATTTCGATGATGAGACCAACCTGCACCACAGCCCGAATCGGTACGATGACCCTGGGCTCACAACGAACCTAAAGCCGCCCTGGGAGCCGAATAATCTGGAGACTGTTGAATCTTTGAATATTCCCGGCATGGGCTGAACATTGATGTTTGGGTCAAGGGAATCCCTACAGGTTTTTTGATCCTTTGGTGTTGGGTGAAAAAAATTTATGGGCGCTTCTCAATATTTACCTGGGTCGGCCCTTTGTTTTTGTCCCGGACTTGCTATTTATATCCGCTTATGGCATCTAAAAGAGTTTAGTATATAATATAGATGCTTTTGAAAGGAATATAGATAATGGAGGAACGGTACACCCCTTCTTTGGTTGAACCCAAATGGCAGGATTATTGGAATAAAAATCAGCTTTTCAAGGTTGAAGAAGACCCCTCCCGGGAGAAATACTATCTTCTGGAAATGTTTCCATATCCCTCGGGCAAGATTCATATCGGCCATGTCCGCAACTATACCATCGGCGATGTGGTGGTGCGGTATAAAAGGATGAAGGGATTCAACGTGATTCATCCCATGGGCTGGGATGCCTTTGGCATGCCGGCTGAAAACGCCGCCATTGACAATAATACCCATCCTGCGGCCTGGACCTATGAAAATATAAGGGCCATGCGGGCCCAGTTGAAAAAAATGGGGTTTTCCTATGACTGGGACAGGGAGATTGCCACCTGCAGGCCCGAGTATTACCGCTGGGAACAATGGCTGTTTCTCAAGATGCTTGAGAAAGGCATGGCATACAGAAAAGAGTCCTATGTAAACTGGTGTGAAAAATGCCAGACTGTTCTTGCCAACGAGCAGGTTGAACAGGATCGGTGCTGGAGATGCTCCCAGGTGGTTCAGCAGAAGAAACTCTGGCAATGGTTTTTCAAGATCACAGACTATGCAGAAGACCTTCTGGTCCATTGCGATGAACTTCCCGGGTGGCCTGACAAGGTCACGGTGATGCAGAAAAACTGGATCGGAAAAAGCATCGGAGCTGAACTCAACTTCCAGATTGAGGGTAAAGATGAAAAACTGGCCGTATTTACCACAAGGCCGGATACCATATTCGGGGCCACCTTTATGTGTCTTGCCCCTGAACATCCCCTGGTGGAAACCTTGTCCAAAGGGACGGACCAGGAATCTGCGGTCACTGAGTTTGTGGAAAAGGTATCCAAGCAGGAACGGTCTGCCGACGGTGTTGAAAAATATGAAAAAGAAGGGGTGTTCACAGGTGCATATTGCATCAACCCTGCAACCGGTAAGAAGATTCCCGTTTACACGGCCAATTTCGTATTGATGGGCTATGGTACCGGCGCCATTATGTCTGTACCCGCAGGGGACCAGCGTGACTTTGACTTTGCCAAAAAATACAACCTGGATATACGGGTGGTGGTTCAGCCTGCGGGACAAGACCTTGATCCTGAAACCATGACCGAGGCCTATGCAGGCCCGGGTACCATGGTCAACTCAGGAGAGTTTAACGGTATGGATTCCAAGGAGGCCCTTGAAACCATGACCGACTGGCTGGACAGTCAGGGCCACGGTAAAAAAGCCGTATCCTATCGTCTTCGTGACTGGGGAATTTCAAGACAGCGGTATTGGGGCACCCCCATCCCTGTGATTCACTGCCCCTCCTGCGGGGTGGTGCCGGTGCCTGAGTCTGACCTGCCCATTACCCTGCCCGAAGATGCCAATCTGCTTGAAAAAGGCGGATCTCCCCTGGCCCACCTTGATTATTTTGCAACGGCGGTCTGCCCTGCCTGCGGCAGAAAAGATGCCCGACGGGATACCGATACCATGGATACGTTTGTGGAATCTTCCTGGTATTATCTGCGGTATTGTTCGCCGCGGTTTGATCAGGGCATGTTTGATCCCAAGGCAGTTGAATACTGGGCGCCGGTGGATCAGTATATCGGCGGTGTGGAGCATGCCGTGCTTCATCTGCTCTATTCCAGGTATTTTATGCGGGTGCTCAACACCCTGGGGCTCATTGATTTTAAAGAACCCTTTACCCGGCTTTTAACCCAGGGCATGGTCTGCAAGGAAACCATGACCTGTCCTGAACATGGATTTTTATTTCCGGAACAGGCTGAAAAAGACGGGGAGAAACTTGTCTGCACCCTTTGCGGCAAAGATGTGGATGTGGGCCGGGTGATCAAAATGTCCAAATCCAAGAAAAACGTGGTGGATCCCAACGAACTGCTGGAAAAGTACGGGGCAGACGTGACAAGGCTATTTTGTCTGTTTGCAGCCCCGCCTGAGCGGGATCTTGAGTGGAGTGAAGACGGGGTGGAAGGATCCAACCGGTTTGTCAACCGGGTTTGGCGCCTGGCCATGACCTGCATGGAAACGATTAAGGGGATAGCCCCCTATGCCGGCGTTGCCAAAGATCTTGGCTCTTCAGAAGCAAAGGCGCTGTACATCAAGGCCAATCAGACCATTCAAAAGGTATCCCAGGATATTGATAAAAGTTTTCATTTTAATACGGCCATATCTGCGGTCATGGAGCTGGTCAATGCCATGTACGGGGTGGATCCTGCCAAGACAGACGATGAGCTGAAATCTGTTTTTCTCTTCTGCCTTGAAAATGTGCTGCTTTTGCTCAGTCCCATTCTTCCCCATTTTTGCGAAGAGCTTTTTGAACGTATGGGGCATTCAGGTTCAATCCTGGAGCAGGCCTGGCCTGAGTTCAGAGAGGATTCCCTGAAAACCGATGAACTGCTTGTGGTGGTTCAGGTGAACGGAAAGCTTCGGGCAAAATTCACCATTGATGCGGGTATGGATCCTGAGAAAATCAAGGAGACTGCCCTGGCAGATGATAATATCATCAAGCATGTTCAGGACAAACCCATCAAAAAGATAATCGTGATTCAGAAAAAACAAACCCTTGTTAATATTGTGGTGTAGCCTATGAAAAGATTTCGTTGGATGAAAAAAATTGTATTGGTGATGGCGGCAGGCTTCTTGGTTGCCGGCTGCGGCTACCGCCTGGCCGGGGGAGGGTATCTTAACGAAACCGTGTCCAGGGTTTCTGTGGCCGTGTTTGAAAACAACAGTGCCCAGTCCCGTGCCGGCATGAGTTTTACCAATGAAATGATCAGGGAAATTACGGAAAAGTCAGATACCCGGGTGGTGGATACCGCAGGTACGGTCCAGAGCATCACCGGGGTGATTCAGTCCATTACCTTTTCCACCCTGTCCAGATCCTCAACGGAAAATGTTACGGAAAGACAGGTGACCGCCGTCGTGGATGTCAAGCTGACAGATCCTGACGGAAAGATTACCTGGTCGGTCAAAGATTTCTCAGCCAAAGAATCTTATACCGTGTCCACAGATACAATAAATGATGAATCCAACAAGCGTGATGCCGTGGATACCATTGCAGAGCGTGTGGCCGAACGCCTGGTCAGTCAGATGCTGAGCAACTTTTAAAACAAAACAGGAGTTATACCGTAATTCAGGTATAACTCCTGTTTTTAATTGTCTGGACCGGCTGTGCTAATGAAAGGCCATTGCCCGCAATTTATGCGTTTACAAATTTGGAAAGTCTTGAGATCTTTCTGGAAGCGGTTTTCTTGTGAATAATGCCTTTTTTAGCGGCTTTGTGAATGGCAGACTGGGTCTGTCTCATGAGCTCTTCTGCATTTTCACCGGAGGTTTTGACTTCACGCAGCTTTTTCTCCAGGGTTTTAAGGGCGGTTTTGACGGATTTGTTTCTCATCCGTCTGACCTGACTTTGTTTTGCACGTTTTTTTGCGGATTTATGATTAGCCAACTTGGTCTAGCTCCTTCATATAATTAGTGAATTAAATTTAATGACGCATATTTCAAATTCGATAACATATACGGATTAATGGTCATTGTCAAGGAAAACCTGTGGTAAGTTTTTTTCGAAAAGCAGCCTCCATCAGCGGCATCACCCTGTGTTCCCGGATTCTGGGGATGATCAGAGATGCATTGATTGCCTTTGTCTTTGGTGCCAGCCTTACCTCTGATGTTTTTTTTATTGTTTTTCGGCCCTTTGATCTGCTCAGAAAGATGATGTCCGAGGGCCTGTTGAGCGTTTCTTTTATCCCTGTGTTTTCATCCTACCTGGCCTGCGGCAGAAAAGATCAGGCGGTTTCCATGTTTCTTTCCGCCGTGTTCATCATCGTTTCTCTCTCTGCCGGCATGATTTGTCTGGGCTTTTATTTTGCCCCGGCAATCATCAAGCTCCTTGCGCCGGGGTATGCCCAGGACCTTTATGCCGTGACCCTTGGGGCCTTGTTATTTAAAATCATGCTGCCATATCTGTTGACCATTCTCGGGGTTGCCTTGTCCATGGGGGGCCTCAACAGCCTGGGCAGTTTTCATGTCCCGGCATTCATCCCTGTTCTACTGAATCTGACCATGATCGGGGCGGCCTTGTTTCTGGCCGACAAGTTTCACCCCAAGATTCTGGCTCTCGGGGTGGGCGTGACCCTGGGCGGGATTGCCCAGCTGGTGTTTCACCTGCCGTCTTTGATAAAATTCAAGATGCTGGACTTTAAACACTTTGTATTTTTCCATCCCGGTGTGATCCAAACCTTGAAAAATATAATTCCCTCAATGGTGGGGGCGGCAGCCTTCCAGGTCAATATTCTGGTTGCAGGCCTTTGGGCCTCAACCCTGATTCCGGGGGCTGTCTCTTTTCTCTATTATGCAGAGCGTCTTGTTCAGCTTCCCCTGGCATTGTTTGCCGTGTCCCTGTCCACGGTCTTTTTCCCATTGCTTGCCGGCAGGGCCGCCACCCAGAGCCTGGGCCTTGTGCAACCGGCCTTTGAAGCGGGTATCCGGCTGGTGTTTTTTTTGACAATTCCGGCCATGGCAGGGATCATGGCATTAAACCGGCCGATTGTGGCGGTGTTGTTCGGCAGGGGGGCCTTTGATTCCTTGGCCGTTGCCCATACGGGACGCTGCCTTTTTTTTCTGGCCGCAGGGCTGTGGGCCGTTGCCGGAACCCGGATTTTTGCAAGCTTTCACCAGGCCTTGTCAAACGTCTGGCTGCCATTTGCAGCAGGGATGGTCACCATTGTTACCAATCTATGTCTGGTTCGGGTATTGGCCGATGTTTTGGGAGTGGAAGGCCTTGCCCTGTCTGTTTGTCTTTCTTCTGTGGCAGGATTTATAATTTTGCTGATCGGCTCTCTGGCTCACATCAGGCTGACCCGAATACTTGTTTCTGCTTGCAGAGCTGTTTTTATCTCTGGTATAATGTTTTTTCTCGTACGCTGGATATGGACATTTTGGATGCAAGGAACGATGATTGTTCAGGCTGCCGGGTTGGTTGCAACCATTTTTACCGGCATTATTTTTTAGGGGCAATGGTTTTTGCAAATTCTGAAATGACCTTGTTAAAGGAGATGGTTAAGCGTAAATGACCAGTCTTGAAAAATTGTGTTTTTATTTTGGAATCAGCCTCTGTCTTGTATTGCTGGGAATGATTTTTTTTTCCACCAAAGGGGTGATGGATTACCAGGCCCTGAAAAAGACCGAAGAACGCATTCAAATTCAGGCCGAATTTGAGGCCGGACAGAACCGGAAAATAGAAAAAGAAATCAAGAGCCTTAAACATGATATTGAATATATACGTCATCTGGCAAAGCATGAACACGAAATGGCCGATCCGGATGAATTCATATTTAAAGAAAAGGTAAAGCCAAAGGACGCTTTAAAATGAGCTATAAGTTTGCCAGTATTGAACTTGCACGTCTCTATGAAACCCAGGGATATCTTCAGGATGCACTGGATACCTATAAAAAATTGGATGATGATGTGCTCAAAGGCGGCGCAGAAGTCAGGGCCGCAGTCAAACGGGTGGAAATGGCCCTTGATGGAAACGTACAAAAAAAAGAATATTCAGAACCTAAAAAAGATATTCAAAAGATCCTTGCCCTGCTCAACCAGGATGCGGCCAAACGCTTTTCAGACTCGCCTTTGTTTGATCGGGAAAAGATTGCCCGGCTCATGGAAAAATGGCTGATGCTCATGGTGGTTCAAAAACGGGTCCAATCCTTTAAGGCGATAAGCAAGAGGTTGTAATACGCGTGTCATGAATTTTAAAGATATTCAAGGGTGTGTGTTGATTATCGGCCTTGCTATGGGTCTTGGAATCGGAGTGAATTGGATTTCTCCCCATGGCATTGCCCTGTTCGGCCAGTGGGATCCTGATACCGGTGTGGTCATGGCCGGATCCAATCAGGAAAATCATCTCGTTGCCGACGAGCTTAATAATCCTTTGCGGGTAATACGGATGGTCCAGGCGAAAACCGCTGTTTTAGTGGATGTCAGGCGGGCCGATATTTATGCGATGGGCCATATTCCCGGGGCAGTTTCCTTTCCCCTTTATGAATTTGACACGGCCTTGTCCTTTTTTTTGGACCTGATTAAAAAACAAGATACGGTATTGGTTTATTGTGCCGGGGTTGAATGCCAGGACAGCCATGCCTTTGCCTCCCGCCTCATCCAGATGGGCTTTGTCAGTGTAAAGGTCTATGCCGGGGGATTTCGCGAGTGGAAAGAGATGGGATTTGAGGTGGAAGCCGATGAAAGCTGAACATGGATATTTAAAGATCATTATTTTTGCCCTGCGCCTGGTTCTGGGAGGAACATTTATCTATGCCTCAGGGCATAAAATCGCAGCACCGGACCAGTTTGCAAAGATTCTTTACGGGTATGGTGTCTTTCCCGGCAAATGGATCAATCTGATGGCCATCTGCCTGCCCTTTGTGGAGCTTCTTGCAGGAATTTGCCTTATTGCAGGCCGGTATAAACGTTCTGCCCTTATCATCATCAATGCCATGCTGCTGGGCTTTATTCTTCTGATCTCCTTTAATCTGTTGAGAGGATATCAGTTTGACTGCGGCTGTTTTTCCTTTGGCAGCACCCATGACCAGTCCAGTGCAGTGGGATTGCTGGTCCGTGACTTGGGGTTACTGGGGGCCGGGATCTGGGTTTGGACCCGATTGACAAGTTCAGGTAAAAACAGCCTTATTTCTTCCTGACGATCCTGAAGCCCAAGCTGTTTTTCCGGGCAATGGGTTTATAATAGGTCCGGTAGGCAGACCGCTGGTATTTGCTGGTCTGGTACCAGCCGCCTCCCCTGACCACCCGGTGATCTCCTTTGGTTTCAAGGGGATCTATGATCTTGTCCACATAGGTGCGGGTGACAACCCCGACCTTTGCTTTCCAGAAATGCCGCCATTTACAGCTGTCCTGGACCCATTCCTGGACATTGTCGTGCATGTCGTACAATCCCCAGGCATTGGGGGTTAAAACGCCCACAGGATGGGGTTTAAAATCCCTTGCAGGCCCGGCAAGCCCTGAGTTGTAACAATACCATGCCGTGTCAATAAGGGCAGGTTCTGGGGTATTGCAGGAAAAGGTGGTGATTTTTCCTGAGGAAAGGGCTGTGGTGCTTCCGGCCCTGCAGGCATACTCCCACTGGGCTTCCGTTGGCAGGCTGTATTTGTTTGTGCCTTCCCATCGATTGAGAAACTCAATAAATGCTACGGCATCCTGCCATGAAACATTGTCCACAGGATAGGCATCTCCCAGCTTAAAAGAAGAGGGATTGGGCGAGACCAGGCGGTTCCACTCTCCCTGGGTGACCTCGGTTTCACCCATGTAAAAGCCTTTACTGATGGTCACTCGGTGCTGGGTTTCGTTCCATTGCCTGCCCTGTTCGGTTTCAGGACTTCCCATGACAAAGGATCCTGGGGGGATGAAAACAAAGCGCATGCCCAGTTTGTTGGTAAAGCCGGACTGGGCCATGGCCGAAGGAATCATGGTCATGACGAAAAAAAACAAGGCAACGAGAATCAATTTTGAATTCATAGATATATCCTAAGGGTTTGGGTCGGTATCCTAATTGCGACTCTATCACACTTAAAACCTGTGATTCAATCCTTTTTCCGTCTTAAAAATCCATGGGTAAATTTGGGTTATGGGTTGAAAAATAAGGCCCAGATGATATGAAAGACAAGGCGAGAAATTCTTATCACAGGAGCTGCAAGGATGAAACAAAAGGCCAAGCCTCAGTCAAAAATACCCACCACCGGCAGGAACACCAATCAGAAAAAAAGGCAGAGGCCCCGGATTATGGGGGATCATTGCTTAAAAAAAATGAGTTCACCCTGATTATTGTCGGGGCGCTGGTGGTTACGATCCTTGTTTTTTTTCTTTTTTTCAGGGCGTCGGATGAAAATTTAACCCAAAAGGAATCGTCAGCCAAGGATCTAACGGCCCATCCAGCACAGAAAACCGCTGCCATGGAAACCAGGGTGGCGGATTTGGAAGTTGAAATGGCCCGGATGATCTCAGCGTCTTCCACCCAGGGCCAGGCTGCAAATTCTCCCAAGGGACTGTCAGAGCTTGATCAGCGGGTGAGCCGGCTTGAAACGGCAATGAGTGTGAAATTAGACGCATTGATCGGACGGATGGCAACACTTGAAAAAAAGATGGACGCCATGAAATACAAGGTCTCCTCAGCTCCGGTTAAGCGGCCTGCCGTGTCTGTGAAAAAAACAAGTGTCCAGCCCAAGCCCAGTAAATCCTTGTTTCATACGGTGAAAAAAGGAGAGACTCTTTGGTTTATTTCACAAAAATATAAAATATCGGTGACCGCCATAAGAAAGCTCAACAACCTTTCTGCAAAGGACAAGATTTATCCGGGCAACAATATTCTTGTCCGCTGATTTTTAAAAAGACAGATTTAAAAAGACCTGTTTAAAAAAAGTTGTCCGGCTTTTTTTAAAAGAATATCTTTAGTTTTAATTCATCAGTGCAGATCATTCCAAGGGCAAGTTTGTAAATTTTTTGGTGATCGTATTTTAACGTTTGAATGGAAAAAAGGATATGGGTTTGAACAATCCGTTGACAGAAAAAATATTTCAATCGCTTATGGATTTTACCCTTGAACTTTACTCGCTTGAGGACATGAGAAAGGTATTATCCTTGATCGTTGAAAAAACAGTTCAGCTTGTCAATGCCGACAGGTGTACCTTGTATCTGTTGGATAAAAATATGAATGAACTTTATTCTGAATTTTATTATGGCATGCCCGTTAAAAAGATTACACTTCCGCTGAATAATAAAAGCATTGCCGGATACTGCGGATTTCATAAAATCAAAATGAATATTGCCGATGCCTATGGCGATATTGGCAAGCAATATAAGGGCCTTAAATTTGACCGCTTTTTTGACAAGTTAAATCATTATAGAACAAAATCCATCCTATGCCTGCCCTTGGTTGATGGGGACAATCAATTGCTCGGTGTTATAAGCCTTTTAAACAGTGCATCACCCCATGGGTTTTCTAAAAAAGACGAATTTATTTTGGAAAATATCGTCCGCCATACCATCATTTCAATCAATCGTTTGCAGCGCCAGGAGTTGGCAAAGATTTTTTCAGAAACCGATCAGAAAAAATTATTGGGCAGCCAAAAACGCTTTGTGGCTTTTTTTGATATCATTGAATATACAAGGCTGAGTGAGGCATTGGGAGATGATAAAATCAAAAAAATTCTACAAGCCTGGGAAGAAGATCATATTCGATTGATAAATGCCTATGGCGGCATTTATGTCAAGTCGGTCGGGGACGAAATCATGTCTTTGTTTGGGATGGATGCATTATCAACCGAGCCCCAACCTCCGTCAGATCCGTTTGGGATAAACCCAATCACCCTTGACACCTTTATCCGTTTAAAACAAAAGATTTCAAACCACACGAATTTAAACCCGTTTATTTTGAAATACACGCACTGGTTTGAAACCCACAAAGACCGGTTTGATCAGAAAACCCTTCATAGAGCGGAAAAATTCAAGCAATCTTTATGGGCTGAAAATGTCATTCGGTTTATGTACATGGCCCAAAAAAATATGATTCGGCTGAACCATTTTTTCTTTGCAAAAAAGATTTTAACCCAAGAAAAAAAACACAGGGTATTTATCAAGGGCGGGGCTGAGTTTGGCTCTATTATCATTGATTTTGATTTTTACGGCAGGATAGATGCCATTGGCGATACTGTAAATGTGGCATCCAGGATTACGGACAAAGGAAATAATTATTCAATTTTTGATAGGGTTGTGGAACAGCCCTTATTGATTGGACCAAACTTTAATGCGCTTTTACCCCAAAAAGAGTTTATCAACAAAACAAAAAATTATATCCGGGTCAAAGGCAAGGAAGACCCGATTTATATTTATTCCATTGACAGCTTAAAATCATTAGAAAACAGGGCCTTGATTCCCCAAACTCTTTTTTCCCGTTATAAAAAAGAGATCGGGGTCCAAATGAATGCTTTGGACCGTATCGAGCAAAAAACACTGCCGTTTAACTATGCAATCTATAAAATTGAAATGGGTGATAAGTATTTGGTTGATCATTCAAAAAGGGTGGCCATCAACTCTCTTCATATCATTGATTTGATCAATAAACATATTGAGAAAAATGAGTCGGGTAAAATTCAGACAATCACTTTTGAGCAGAAAAAAACAACCGTGATCGTTGCCCTGCTGCATGACATCGGCAAACATGCTCTCAATGATCAGGTAAAGGCCTATATTGATCCGACCAAAAGTATTCGAGAGCTGAACAGAAATGAAACTCGGGTGTTTAACCGATTGGTCAGCTCTTTGGGCTGTTCAATCATGGAAAGCATTCATGAACTGAGATCATTTGCATATCTTGTGAAATATTCAGGATCTTATTTTAATGATTCTGATACAAAAGAGTCGTTTGAAGATAATCCCTCAAAAGAAAAGTTACCCATTGAATGCCGGATTGTCGCCATTGCCAATGCCATAGATTCCATTCTTTCAGATACCCCCTTTCAGGGAAAAATTAGATATTCAAGCGCTGATAAATATATTCCACTCAGATATGGATGCCTCAAAAAAGGCGTCCCAGATACAAAAGTTTGATCCAAAAATTGTGAGTATACTGATTGAATATTATCAGCAGGTTTTACTTGAAAAAAAAGACCTTGATTTTTACTGATTTTTTCAATTGACGCAACCTCAGCTTCCAGAAATGATCAATTGCCCGGAATCATCAAGGGGTATGTTGATACCGTGGGGCCCACACTATTTTTTGCCGTGGATTGATTGTTTTGGGTGTGAATTTGTTAAATTACCAAACTCTTTGCATGGGGCAGGCTTTTGCAGCCTCAACAAAGGCAAGCACTTTGGGTATATCTTTGATGCCGGGCGAGAGTTCCACACCTGAGGAGGCATCAACGGCCATGGGGGGTGCCTGGGCCAGGGCTTGCCCTATGTTGTCAGGGCTCAGGCCTCCGGCCAGCATCAGGGGAACCTGGGGGGTAAGATTTTGTGTCAGGCCGTAATCCCAGGTCTCGGCGTTTCCACCGGGCAGCACCCCTTTTCCGTATTCCACCAGGCATAAATCAGCATATTCATAGGTTTTAACAAGGGAGAAATCTGGTTTTCGGGCGGCAAAAAAGGCCTTGATCACCACAAGCCCCTGGTGTGAAAGCTGTTCTGCCAAAAGGGGAGGCTCGCTGCCGTGGAGCTGTACCCCCTGAATTCCTGTGCCTTCCACGGTTTGCATGATGGTATCAAAATCTTCATCCACAAACACCCCGCAGACCAGGACTGAAACCGGCAGGGCCGAGGTGATCTGTTTTGCTTTGTCAAACTCTATATTTCGAGGGCTTTTTTTTAAAAAGACAAGGCCGATCATGTCAGCGCCGGCATGGACGCATGCCAGCGCATTTTTAGGTTGGGTAAGACCGCAGATTTTGACAAGGGGTCGGGTCTTGTTTAAAAAGAACGGGTGTGGATTTTTTGGTTTCATGGCTGGGGTGTCGGCCTTTTTCCCCTGAGCGTCCGGATAAAGTTTTCAGGATCCTTTGCCCTGACAATGCTTTCTCCCACAAGAAAGTTGAAAATATTTTTTTCAAGGCCCTGTTCAATGCCCGAACGTGCACCTATGCCCGACGCTTCCACGGTAATAACATCCTTGGGAAATATTTTTGCCACCCGTTTGGCAACATCAGGGTCGGTTTTCAGGGTCGCAAGGTTTCTATTGTTGATGCCCACCACCTTTGCTCCAGCCGTATAGGCTTGTTCAAATTCCCATTCCGAATTGATCTCTACGAGAGGCTCCATTCCAAGTTCCCTTGAAAGGAGGGTGAATTCTGCCTGCTGGGCAGGGGAGAGCAGGGTGGTGATCAAGAGCAGGGCGGATGCGCCTGCCCGTTTGGCTTCATAGATCTGGTATTCGGTAAAGATAAAATCCTTGCGCAGCACCGGAAGATTTGTATGGGAACACACAATTTCAAGGTCATTGAGACTGCCTTTGAAAAATTGGGGTTCAGTGAGTACTGAAATGGCCCTGGCACCGCCTTGGGTATAGGTTTGGGTATAGGCTGGCACATCCAGATCCACATATATATCCCCTTTGGACGGGGAGGCTTTTTTAATTTCTGCAATGATGCCGGGGTCCTGGCTGTGGCTTTGGGCCATGGCCGCCAGA
Organism: Desulfobacter sp.; assembly: GCA_028768545.1. Lineage (NCBI taxonomy): Bacteria > Pseudomonadati > Thermodesulfobacteriota > Desulfobacteria > Desulfobacterales > Desulfobacteraceae > Desulfobacter > Desulfobacter sp. The sequence goes on along the minus strand of CP054838.1, from coordinate 3,604,171 downwards.
AAATCAGCAGGAGATTTGGCATGCTCGGCATCGTGGCGCACAGCGGTCAAAGGGATGGATGCCCTGGCCATGGCGATTTCCTGCTTTTTTGCATCTACGACTATTTTGAGAAAACCTTCCATTTTAGCTGTTCTCCCGGGTGTAGGCTGCCAATTGTTCCAGTTTTTCAAAGGCCTTGCCCGATTCAATGGAGGTTCTGGCCAGGGCGATGCCTTTTTCAATGTTGGGGGCTGCATCTGCCGCAACAAGAGCGGCACCAGCGTTGAGCAGCACCACATCCTGCCTGGGACCTTGTTCTCCCTTGAGGATGGCTTGGGTAATTTTGGCATTATAGGGCACATCCCCGCCAAGCAGGTCTTTGGGATCGCTGTAGTCGTCAAAATAGTTTAAGGGATCAATATCATAGGTTTTGATCATTCCGTCATCAAGTTCGGTCACCCGGGTAAGATCGGTGGTGGTGATCTCATCCATACCGTCGTGGCCGTGGACCACAAATGCCTTTTGTACCCCTAAAAGCTTGAGCGCTTTTGCAAACATTTCCGTGAGTTCGGGTGCATATACCCCCAGCAGCTGGCAGGAGGCTGCCGCAGGATTGGTCAAAGGTCCCAGCATGTTGAAGATACTTCGGATACCACAGTCTGTACGGGCTTTCATGGCATATTTCATGGACCCGTGGTACATGGGAGCAAACATGAACCCGATACCGATTTCATTGATGGCCTCTTCAACAATTTCAGGATCTGCCCCAAGATTGACGCCCAAAGCTTCAAGCACATCGGCTGATCCGCATTTGCTTGAAACACTTCGATTGCCGTGTTTGGCCACCGTGATGCCGGCCCCTGCCACCACAAAGGCCGTGGTGGTGGAAATGTTAAAGGATCCTGAGGCATCTCCGCCCGTGCCCACAATATCAATGACCGTTTTTGCCAGGGTCTGAACCCGTACGGCTTTGCGCCGCATGGCCCGGGCCGCCCCTGCCACTTCTTCAAAGGTTTCCCCCTTGGTGGCAAGGCCTGCCATAAAGGCCCCGATCTGGGCTTCTGTGATTTTTCCTGAAAAAATATGGGTCAGCATATCTGCCATGCTGTCCTGGTCAAGGTTCTGTCCTGAAATGATTTTGTTCAGGTGACAGGTAAAACTCATCTTATACTCCTTTGATAAAATTTCGGACAAGCCGTTTGCCCACGGTGGTCATAAATGACTCCGGGTGGAACTGAACTCCCTGGGTGGGATGGGTTTTATGCCTGATGCCCATAATTTCGCCGTCATCGGTCCTGGCGGTTACCACAAGGCAGTCGGGCAGGTCAGATTCCCGGACAGCTAGGGAATGGTAGCGCATGACTGAAAATGGTTTTTTAATGCCCGTATAAATAAATTCTCCGTCTGCTTTGACCATTGAGGTTTTGCCGTGCATGATTGATTTGGCATGGACCACAGTGCCTCCAAAGCTCTGGGCAATGGTCTGGTGGCCAAGGCATACCCCTAAAATGGGAATTTTACCTGAAATCTTTCTTACAAGATCCAGGGAGATGCCTGCATCTTCAGGCCGTCCGGGTCCGGGTGATATGATAATGGCGCCTGGGTTCATGGTTTCAAGTTCTTGAACTGATATTTTATCATTTCGAAATACCTCTACATCCACCCCGGTGTTCAGTACATAATGGACCAGGTTGAATGTAAAGGAATCATAATTATCAATAATAACAACCTTCATGACAACTCTCCCTTAGGATTGTGACAGGGCCAGCTTCAGGGCGGTTTCCACGCTTTTGGCCTTGTTAATGCATTCTTCAAGTTCAGCTTCGGGGTCTGAATCATGGACAATGCCTGCCCCTGCCTGGACCGTGAGCCTTCCTTTTTCCATGACTGCCGTGCGTATGGTTATGGCAAAATCCATGTTCCCCGTAAAGGAAATATATCCGGCCGCCCCGCCGTAGATTTCCCTGGGGCGGTTCTCAAGTTCGCCGATGATTTCCATGGCCCTGATTTTCGGGGCCCCTGACAGGGTGCCTGCAGGAAAGGTGGCCCGGAACAGGTCAAAGGCATCTGCCTCGGGTTTTAAATCACAGGTGATATTGGAGACCAGGTGCATGACATGGGAGTAGCGTTCGACAACCATGGTATCGGTGACCTGGACGGTTCCGGCCTGGGCCACCCTGCCAAGATCGTTGCGTCCCAGATCGATGAGCATGACATGCTCGGCCTTTTCCTTGTCGTCATTTAAAAGGTCGTCGGCGTAAAAGCGGTCCTCCTGCTCGGTTGTGCCCCTGGGCCTTGTGCCTGCAATGGGCCGCAGGGTGGCCACGTGGTTTTCAAGCCGGACCATGGTTTCAGGGGAGGAACCTGCAATCACCCGCTCTTTGAAATTCATGAAAAACATATAGGGAGAGGGGTTGATATACCGCTGGGCCCTGTAAATGAGCACAGGATCCACATCCGTTGTGCAGACAAAGGGCTGGGAATAGACTGCCTGGAAAATATCGCCTTGTACAATATGGTCTTTGATTTTATTGACCCCGTCCATATATTGTTCGGAAGGGGTTACAGGGCTTAAACTCACCTCGGCTGCAGGGGGATATGCTTTGGGGGCAACGGGCTGTTTTATGGTTTGAACCAGATAGTCCAGTGCCTGTCTTGCCCTTTCATACTCCGCACCGGGATCAACATCCTTTGTAAGATAGCAGATATTAAGACAGGTCATGGTCTGTTTGACATTGTCAAAAATCACCATCTGTTCGGGGATGATAAAGTGACCATAGGGGGTATCATCGGGCAGGGACACGGGTATATCTTCAAAAAAAGAGACCATTTCATAGGTGAAATATCCGGTGACCCCGCTCCAGAACCGTGGCAGGTCAGCAATATCTGCAGGGGTATAGGATTTGACAATTTTGCGCATCACCCCTAAAGGATCATTGTTGTGTTCTATTTTTTCACAGCCCTGGGCCGTGGTGACCTGAACATGGGTATTAAAGACCTTGATATGGCCAAAGGCAGATACCCCTAAAAAGCTGTATCTGGCCCAGCGTTCCCCGCCTTCAACGCTTTCAAGTAAAAAGCATTCTTTATTTTTGTCATAGCATTTTTCAAGGATGGAGACCGGGGTGTCCATATCGGCCAAAACCTGTGTGGCCACAGGGATGACATTGGCGGTCCGTGCAAGTTTTATAAAATTAGTTTTATCGGGGAGTTGATCTAAAATCATTGGGTTTTTCCTAAACAAAGCATCAAAAAAAAAGGCCGGCATAATCTTTTATGCAGCCTTGGGACTGCAACAGCACCATGGTTGGGTTTCGGCTGCTGCAGCTAATATCTTTTAAGGTCAGATCCTGTTTGAAAAAAGATGCAGCAGCAAAAACCAGCAAGGCATTGCCTGCCAGTTTTTTTGCCATCTAAGGTGGTATTTGCATCCAATGAAGTTCATTTTTTCCTCTCTGCCTTTTTGATCTGTTAAAGGGTAAATTAAAGGCTTTTTGGCCGATTGTCAAGACAAATGTTTCTGTTTAAAGAAACGGAACGGGTTTTTCTTTTTAAGGGGGATGACGGCCAGCAGGTTGCAAAGATGATGGCCGACAGCTTGCACATAGGGATGAAGATAAACGCCGGCATGGGTAATACCCATCCGGGTAAAGAGAGTGAAAATTCAAGGTGTGAATTGAATCAGAATATGATACAAAAGGGCGATTTTAACCGGAATGACGGAAACGATGCTTTATCATGCTTTTAATATTTCCCCCGGCTGCCAAGCCCTGTGAACCCCCGGCAGGGGTTGCCCTGCTTTCATCGGCCCTCAAATCAAACAACATAGACTGCAAGGTCTTTGATGCCAATGTTGACGGGTTGCGCTTTTTGATTGATTCTGTCTGCCTTTCAGATGTCAAGGCAGATGATTCCTGGACCCGGAGGGCGCTGAAAAATAAAGAGGCCATTTTTGGGGATTTGAAAGACCCGGGCCTGTATAAGAATATGGACCGCTACCATCAGCGGGTCTATGATTTAAACCGGCTGCTGACCATGTCCTGCGATCCAAACCGGTTCAGGATCACCCTGAGTGACTACTCGGACAATCAGCTTTCCTCGGTGGATTCAAAGGGGCTGCTCACAAGTGCTGCAACCTTTAAAGAAAATCCCTTTTACCCCTTTTTTGAGGAAAAAATCAGGCCCTTGATCCTTTCATGGGATAGCCCCTGGGTGGGAATATCCCTTTGTTTTTTGAACCAGGCCCTGGTCAGTTTTGCCCTGGCCGGCTGGATCCAGAAAAATTTTCCTGAAAAAAAATTGGTCATGGGAGGCGGACTGATCTCCTCCTGGATGAGCCGGCCGGACTTTAACAATCCGTTTTCAGATCTCATTGATGTGATGATCCCCGGAGAAGGGGAGCAGCCTTTGCTGAAATTGCTGGGGGCAGGCAATGTGGATAAAAAACATTATGTGCCTGATTATGAATTTGTTGACAATCATGACTATATTGCGCCGGCCCGGATTCTGCCTTTCAGGGCATCCATCGGCTGTTATTGGAGCAAATGCCGGTTTTGTCCTGAACGGGCCGAGACAAGACCCTACAGTGCCCAGCGGGCCTCCAAGGTAATCCAGGACCTGGATTCTTTAGGTCTTAACCATGGGCCTGAGGTCGTCCATTTTATTGATAACGCCGTGACCCCGGCGCTTTTAAAGGTCATGTCCAAAAGACAATTCCCCTTTAAATGGTACGGATTTGTGCGGTTTGAAAGGGATTTTGCAGATCTGAACTTCTGCCTTGGCTTAAAAAACAGCGGTTGTGAAATGCTCAAGCTCGGCCTTGAATCCGGTGACCAGGATGTTTTGGATGAAATGGGCAAGGGTACAAACTTGTCTTTGGCATCCAAGACCCTTGAAAATCTCAAAAAGGCAGGGATTTTAACCTTTGTTTATCTGCTGTTCGGCACCAGCTTTGAAGATGAGGCAGCTGCGAAAAAGACCCTTGACTATGTCAAAGTTCACCAGAATAATATGGATTATCTCAACCTTGCCGTATTTAACCTGCCCAAGTTCAGTCAGGATGCAAAGGGGCTTAAAACAACAGAATTTTACCATGGGGACCTGTCCTTGTATTTGAATTTTGATCATCCCAAGGGATGGGACCGCCGCCATGTGAAATCCTTTTTAGACAAAGAATTTAAAAAACAGCTGGGGGTGGGGTCTCGATTCAGGAAAAATCCTGCCTTTTTTTCATCCAACCATGCCATGTTTTTCAACGATTTGGAGACAGAAAAATGATTGCAGAAATTCTTTCCACAGGAGACGAGGTCCTGCTCGGAGATATCACGGATACCAACAGCCGTTTTTTATGCCGGCGGCTCAAGGATGCAGGCATTGCCGTGTCACGGATCACGGCAGTGGGAGATGATCTGTCAAAGATCAGTTCCGTTCTTAAAGCCATCGGGGCAAGGGTGGATATCTGCCTGGTGACAGGAGGCCTTGGGCCCACCTGCGATGATTTGACCGCCCAGGCCTGCGCTGTGGCCGCAGGCAAGGATATCGAACTCAACCTCCATGCCCTCAGCTCCATGAAATCCTATTTTAAAAAAAAAGGATACCCCTTTTCCAAGGCCAATGAAAAACAGGCCATGCTGCCCTTAGATGCCCGGGTGATTGAAAATGACTGGGGAACAGCGCCCGGGTTTGAAATGAAAATTGCCCAATGCCGGTTTTTCTTTATGCCGGGGGTGCCTTTGGAAATGCAGCAGATGTTTAAGATGGTGATCAGGCCCGATCTGCGCAAGATGACAGGAGATTCGGGCCAAATTAAAATTGAGCGTCTCATGGTATTTGGACTTGCCGAGTCAATGGTGGGATCCAAGCTTGAGAAATTTGCCTTAAAATTTCCCGGATTTGTTCTGGGATTCAGGGCCAGGTTTCCCATGATCGAGGTCAAGATCATGGCTTCACATGCCTCTGACCAGGAGATGGCAGCCCCCAGGGACTGGGTCATGGCTCAGTTGGGCAGAAAGGTGATTTCAACCGAGGGATTGACCCTGGCCCAGGAAACAGGCCGCCTTCTGGCCGAAAAAGGGCAGACCCTGAGCATTGCCGAGTCCTGCACCGGGGGACTGATTGCAAATTTGATTACAGATGTGGCCGGGGCCTCTGATTATTTTTTATTTTCCGCCATTACCTATGCCAACACGGCAAAAATGGATATCTTAAAGGTAAGCCCATCCACATTGGAGGCCCATGGGGCCGTCCATGAGCAAACGGCCGTTGAAATGGCCCAAGGGGCGCGCAAGGCCGGAAAATCAGATTGGGCCGTGTCCACCACAGGCATTGCAGGGCCGGGCGGCGGAAGCGATGAAAAACCTGTGGGAACGGTCTGTATCGGGGTGGCAGGCCCTGACGGGGCCTCTGGCCGCAGGTTTGTCCTGAATACCGGGGACAGGGCAAAAAACAAGTTATTGTTTGCAGCCACGGCTTTGGAATTGCTCAGAAGAGAACTGTCCCAAGATTAAAGGCGGCCCCCCTTGGAATTGGCTTGGTAATCAATTATAACCTGCTGTATTTAAAGATATTAATATCCAGTTGTCCCTAATTGTCAGTTTCTGACCTTCAGGTTATGAAAATTTCGGGCTAAAGACTAAAAATCTGTTGATACCAGGCCAGGGCCCGGACTTCAAAATCTGTCTGATCTGAAGGGTGGGTCATCTGGTGTGTTCCGTTTTTGTGGATAATTCGCTCTTTGGGAGACTGAATGGTGTTAAACAGGTCTTGGGCATTGGATATGGGCACAATTTCATCTTTATCCCCGTGAAATATCATAACATGGTGAAGGTGTTTGGCCTTGCCCAGAATGTCAAAGAGCAGGTTTTTTTCAAAAAAGGCCATGGGCAGGGCCGGGCGGTTGCCATTGGCCTGGGTGGGGATGTTTTTAATGGTTTGGCTTTTCACAGGGGATGCGCAGAGCACCCCGCCCATGGGAGGCCTTCCCATGAGTTCAAGCGTTTCCCAGGAGTTGATGCAGGTGGCCCCGCCTATGCTTGATCCGAACAGGGCAAGGTGGTTTGAGGTCAGGCCGAGCCCCATAAGATGATTCACGGCAGCGGCAAGATCCCGGGTCCTCAGATCCAGGGAGGTATCTTTGACAAAGTCGCCCTGGCTTTGGCCGCACCCGCGGTGGTCAAAACGGAAAAAAGCCATTCCGTTTTCAGGTAAAATCTTTGCCAGAACCTGCTGCTTGGCTGAATTCATTGTGCCTTCAAGGCCGTGGGAGCCCACAACAAGGGGAGGATTCGGGGTGTCAGGCAAATGAAGTTTTCCTTTGAGCACAAGCGTATCTGCATTAAACTGAGTATCTATGGTTTTCATCTTGTTTTTATTTTAATTTTCCTGTACGAATATCTGTTTTATAATAGAAACTTGACTGTTAATTGAAGAATAAAATCAGGTAAAATATATACTAAAATGGCTGTAAAAAAAAGAAAAACATATGAGCTGGAAATAATTGATCTGGCCTTTGGCGGCAAGGGCCTTGCCAAACCGGACGGGTTTCCCGTGTTCATTGACCGATGTGTGCCAGGCGATCTTGCCTTTGTCAAAATTGTAAAGAAAAAAAAATCCTGGGCAGAGGGAAAACTGATCAAAATTTTAACCCCTTCCCCTCTGCGGGAACAGGGCCGGTGTGCCTATTGTAATTTTTGCGGGGGATGCAAGTGGCAGCAGCTGCCCTATGACTGGCAGCTTGAATATAAAAAACGCCATGTCACTGAATCCCTGGCCCATATCGGCCGGCTCAAGGATGCCAGGGTATTGGATGTGATCCCCTCGGACCCCATTTACGAGTACCGGAACAAGATGGAGTTTTCCTGCTCATCCCAGCGCTGGCTCATGCCGGATGAACTGGCTGATGAAAATATAAAAAAGGATTTCGGCATTGGTCTTCATGTGCCGGGCACCTTTGACAAGGTCATTGATATCCGGCAATGCGAAATCATGCCGGCCATGGGCAACCAGATTTTAGATGATGTCAGAACCTTTATCAAAGCCTCTGGCCTGCCTGCCTATCATTTGAGAAACCACGAGGGGTTCTGGCGGTTTTTAATGCTGCGCCATTCCGTGGCCCATGATTCCTGGATGGTCAATATTGTGACCCGGGAAAAAAATTTGGATGTGGTATCTGAACTTGGCCGGCTTTTAGCTGACAAGTATCCCAATATCGGTTCGGTCATGAACAATATCACCGATTCAAAATCCGGGGTTTCTGCAGGCAAAGAGGAAATTCTCATCCACGGCCAGGATCATATCATGGAAAAGCTTGGGGATTTTCAGTTTAAAATTTCCGCCAACTCTTTTTTCCAGACCAATACCCGGTCCTGTGAAAAATTGTATGCCAAGGTAAGAGATTATGCCTGTTTGACAGGATCTGAAATTGTTTTGGATCTTTATTCGGGCACGGGTACCATTCCCATCTGGCTCTCCAATCAGGCCAAAAAAGTCTATGGCATTGAAATTGTCCCTTCTGCGGTCATGGATGCCAGGGAAAATGTCCGTCTCAATCAAATTGACAATTGCGAATTTTTTGAAGGGGATATCAAGGATGTATTGCACAAGGTTCCTGAAAAACCGGATGTGATGATCATAGATCCGCCCCGGGTGGGCATGCACAAAGATGTGGTGGGCCAGGTCCTTGCCCATTCTCCTGAAAAAATCGTCTATGTCTCGTGCAATCCTGCCACCCTGGCCCGGGATCTTGAAATGCTTTCCACCCGGTATGCTGTGCTGGAAGTCACACCCGTGGACATGTTTCCCCATACCTATCACATTGAATCTGTGGCCCTGTTGGTTAGAAAATAAAACATATCCAAGACAAAAAAATGGCTGTTCGATCACAGCCATTTTATATCTTGTCTTATTTTAAATACCTATGGTTAACCGGTTTGTCTATCCCATGGGCATGATCGACTGGATGGAGGGATTTTCCTTGTCCGCCGGTTCTGAAAACAGGCAGTTGAGGATGAGCATATCATCATCCTTTTCCGTCTTGATTTCATAGGGCAATTTGTTAAAAAGGCGGATCATTCCTTTGTTCTGGGGGGATGTGTAGGCAATCAGCCCCTTGATGCCGTTGTCAATGGCTGCCCTTGCCAGTTTTTTTTGAAGGATTTTGGCAATGCCCATGCCCTGGTATTCCTTGGACACGGAATAGGCCACCTCGGCCATGTTAATGATGGTGTTGCTGAAATATTCGCCCACGGCAACAATCTTTTCAAATCCAAGCTCTCCAATGGTGGCCACAATGGTGAGATCATTGATATAATCAATTTCATAGGTGGTTTCGATCTGGTCATGGACAAAGCTTTTTTTCTCGTGGAAGAATCTTGAGACAATGTCTCCTCTGTTCATGGTGTAATAGTGTTCCTGAATGCTTCTTTCATCCACGGGCTTGGCCGGACGGATGGTAATAGCGATCCCGTTGATGACCATGTGTTCTTCGTATTTTAGAGGGTAGACCCCTTTAATGGCCTGCTTGAATTTGCGTTCCTTGTCAATGAGGTCCAGTTCCTTTGCCTTGGCAAAAAGCTCATCCCGAAAATCGGGATGGGCGATGGAGACCAGGGCCATGGCCCTTTCCTGGAGGGTTTTTCCGTACAGGTTTACCACCCCGTATTCCGTGGCCACAAACTGGACATCTCCCCTTGGCACCACCACTGCGGTATTGTCCATGGATGGAATAATACGGCTTTGCCGGCCGTGATCTGAGGTCGAGGTCATCATGAGAATGGATTTCCCGTTTTCAGACATGGCAGCGCCCCTTGTAAAGTCCAAAAGTCCGTTAATGCCGGTGTAATTGTTAAAGGGCAGGGCATCTGCCGCGACCTGGCCTGTAAGATCAATGGCAATGGCCGTGTTCAGGGTCACCACGCGGTTATGGCGGCCGATGATCCCGGGATTGTTGATATAGTCTGAGGGGTGGAATTCAATGGAGGGGTTGTCATCCAAAAATTCATAGAGCAGGTTTGACCCCACGGCAGATCCTGCCACAAGCTTTCCGTCGTTAAATCCCTTTCGTTTGTTGGTGATCACCCCGATGGAAAACAGCCGCATGATGGAATTGGACAGGTATTGGGAGTGGATGCCGATATCGTTTTTTTCAGCCAGACAGACCATGGTGGCCTCATTGGTTACCCCGAGACTGGTTTGAAGCGTGGATCCGTCTTCAATGAGTCTTGAAATATGTCTGGCAATAATATTGGCGGTTTCAAGCTCGGGCAGCGGCCGTATGGTGAGCAGATCTTCTTCGTGCTCTACAATATGGTCAACATCATTGACGTGGATAAAGCTTCTTCCCAGGACCCTGGGCATATTGGGGTTGATCTGGCAGATGACAATGTCTGCGCTTTCACAGGCGGACAGGTTGATATCCACGGAAATCCCTAAGCTCATCCATCCGAAATCGTCCGGGGGAGATGCCTGGATCAGGGCGGCATTCAGGGGCATGAGTCCTGACTTGAACAGATGGGGAATCTGGGAGAGGTTGGCCGGGGTGATAAACCGCTGGTTTTTCCGAATAATACTCGGGGATCCTGACCCCAGGTAAAAGGAACGGATATTAAATTGTTGGGAATGGGATTGGTTGGCAATGAGGGTGAGCGGGCCGCTTTCAATGCTCAAAAGCCTTACAATTTCAAGGTCGGTAAATCTAGAGGAAATTTCGGACAGTTCATTGACCAGGTGCTGGGGTTCTCCGCATGAAGATCCGATAAACACCCTTTGCCCGGGACGTATATGCTGAAGGGCTTCCTGGGCGGAACATAGTTTATCCACGTAGGAATCAGCCCAATAGGTTGCTTTAGTCATATTTACCTCTCCTTTTTTTTGATTATAATAGTCGAAAAAGGCCTGGATGTGAATACAAAAGAGACGGTCCTTGGTAAAAGTTTAGAAAAAATAAATTAAAAATCAGATTAAATTTTCTTTCTTTCATCTTTTCCTTGAGATTTTTACCATAGTTTTGTATCTATCTGTGCTGTTGTGTAGTTTATGAATGCTGTTCAAAAAATAAAGAGGTCCGGTATGGGCATATATGAACGAAAACAAAGGGAAAAGGAACGTCGCCGCCAGGAAATTCTTGTGGCGGCCCGGGAAGTGTTCTCCATTAAAGGGTTCAACTCTGCCACCATGGAAGAGATCGCCTCCAAGGCGGAACTGAGTCCAGGAACCCTGTATCTTTACTTTAAAAACAAGGAAGAGCTTCACACCTCTCTGTCAATTGATATCCTGGCCCATCTCGGGGCTGAGATTGAAAAGGTGGTGAGTCAGGACATTTCAGTTGAGGAGAAGATCGGCCGATTTCGCGATGTGTTTATCGATGTTTATGACTATGACTCAAGTATTTTAATTAATCTTTTTCACCTTCAGTCCGGAGAGACCCTTCAAAATCTTTCCGATGAGGTCATGCAGGAACTTAAAAAATATTCCTCCAGGGCCCATGGCGCCATTATTTCTGTGGTCAAGGAGGGGATTGAGACCGGTATTTTTATTAAAGAGCATCCAGTGGCCCTGGCTGATGTGCTCTGGGCCACCTATGCCGGAGTGGTTTTATGGGTGGATTCCAAACGATTGCTCAACGATGAAAAGGATTTTGTCAAACCCACGCTGAAAATCGCCTTTAACCTGATTATCAAGGGGCTTAAAACCCAATAATCTATTTGCAGAGTCTGTGTATGGTCTGGGCATGCCACTCTCCCCTGCCGGAGAAGGTGGGTATGCCCTTTTCTTTTAGGTATTCTGCAATAATGGCAAAGGTGGTGCCTTCGTCCCTCATTTTATTGATGATGGACAAGATATCGTCTTTTGTGTAGTGGGTGCCTGAGGTATAGCTGGTTGTCGCCTTTGGAGGCTTGTGCATCCCTGTCCGAGGTGTCTCACGGATCAATTGTCCCAGGCCTTCAAAAAAATCTGCCACAGCATTGTACTGGCGAATTCTGGATTCAACCATCATCTCGTTGATTGTGGCCATTTTTTCAACCTGTTCGGCGATGAGGGTTGAATTGTCTAAAATCATGGGCAGGATATCACTGATCTGCCGGTTGACATCAGTGTTATCCTTTGATTGCGGAAGCGGTTGGGTAAGTCGCCTGTCCTGGATTATACGCCGGTCAGGCTGGGGATAAAAATGGGGATCCATCTTTTTCCTCTGGGCAGGGGTCTCTTTTTTGTGGGAACTTCTCAGATTTCTTAAAAAATCGCTCATGCGTATCTCCTCTGGGTCTGTAAGAGGTTAAAGCCTTTTATTCTTTAGCTATACCTTTTGTGAAATAGTTGTGCCCTGATTTTCAGGGGTGACACAGGTTCTTTTTAATAAAAATTTGTGTCAAAGTTAAATGCACGGTTACAGCCCCTTAGTATTCATTCGGGTCCATATTGATTGTCTCGGAAAAATGGCGATTAAAATATGAACAAGGTCAATACTTTTATCGGGCAAAGTCCGCGGCGAATCTTTATACGTATATAGGCATCTGAAGTTTATAATATATGTCTATTATTTATCACGTTTTTTAAGATAAAGTCAAAACATTTTGCAGCGCCAAAGCGATCTCCCCTGTTCATCATGGATAGACGCCTGCAAGGCAGAATCGCCTTGCAGTCAGTGGTTAGGAGAAATTAGGTTCTGTTGCAAAAAATATTTCCAGGACAAAGAGATCGTTCAGGCGTAAAATTTACGCAGCATAAGAAAACAGATTTTCGACGAATTCTTTCTGCTTTAAAATTTCTCCCTTCCTGATATTTTTAACTTGTCCTTTTCTGATCATGTTCATAATTTCATAGCCTTTTAGCGTCCGCCAGGCAGAATGAAATGTCTTGAACCCCATACCAGCTCTGACAAGCTTTTTGATAAACCGGTGGTCTTGCTCAATAATATTGTTCAGATATTTATTCTGTCTTAGGATACAGTCCTTATTCAGAAGCTTTTTTTCTTTCAAAGCCTTTACTGCCGGAGGATATGCAGGATTTCCGTCAACACTCAGAACCCGAGGTCTGGAGCTATTGGAAGCTCGCAGCATCTTTTTAAAAAATCGTTTGGCAGATTCCATATTACGTCTGCTGCGAAGAAGAAAATCGATGGTATTTCCACGGGAATCGACCGCTCGGTAAAGATACTTCATTTTCCCCCGCACCTTGATATATGTTTCATCAATACGGTAAGAATCATTTGATTGCCGCAGATACTTCCTGCTTCGCTTTTCCATTTCAGGAGCATAGCGCTGAACCCATCGGTAAATGGTACTGTGATCCACAGACAAGCCCCGTTCTTGCATCATCTCTTCCAGATTCCTGTAACTCAGTTGATATCTCAGATACCAGCGAACATTCAACAGGATGATTTCTTTTTCATAATGACGCCACTTGAAAGGGTTTTCATTTTTCATACTATCTCTCTGCAAATAAATTAGTGCCAAAACGGACTTGTATCAGACATTAATAATTTTTTGCAACAGAACCCTATTGCGCATCTGTCAGTTTTACGGATCTGATCCTGTGTTTGTCTTTTGTTCTGCCACCATTGCAAATCCTTCCCAGCTGGCCAGGAATCTGACCGGGCTCAGGGTTGAAGTGGTGGCTGACCAGGGCGCCCCCATGGGCCAAAAAGAGGTCTTGCTCATGCAAGGCTTTGAAGGGGCCGCCCAAACCGCTATCTCCTTGATACATGCGGCCATGCACAGAAATCTTAAGACCATCGTATATACCCAATCCCGAAAGATCACCGAGCTGATCGCGGTCTGGGCCTGTCAAAGGGCAAAATCCTTTGCAGATAAAATCTGCGCTTACCGGGCAGGTTTCTTGCCCGAAGAAAGGCGGGAGATTGAAAAAAAAATGGCATCAGGAGACCTTTTGTGCGTGGTGTCAACCTCGGCCCTTGAACTGGGCATAGATATTGGACATCTTGATCTGTGCATTCTTGTGGGCTATCCCGGCACCATGATGTCCACCTGGCAGCGAGCAGGCCGAGTCGGAAGAAAGGGACATGATTCGGCCATGGTGCTCATCGGACACGAGGATGCCCTGGACCAGTATTTTATTCATCATCCTGATGTTTTTTTTAATATGCCCCAGGAAACTGCTCTGATCAATCCTGAAAACCCTGTGATTTTAAGTCAGCACATTGACTGCGCCGCAGCAGAACTGAGTCTTAGAACCCGGGAAGATTTTTTCAAAGCGCCGGGTGTTCAAGCGGCGGTTCAGTCCATGGCCGACAAGGGCAAATTACTCCAAAGCCGGGACGGAACGATCTGGTTTTCTGCCCGAAAATCCCCCCACAGAGAGGTCAGCCTCAGGGGCACGGGCAGAACCATACCCATTTTCCGGGTTCTGTTGCAAAAAATTATTAATGTCTGATACAAGTCCGTTTTGGCACTAATTTATTTGCAGAGAGATAGTATGAAAAATGAAAACCCTTTCAAGTGGCGTCATTATGAAAAAGAAATCATCCTGTTGAATGTTCGCTGGTATCTGAGATATCAACTGAGTTACAGGAATCTGGAAGAGATGATGCAAGAACGGGGCTTGTCTGTGGATCACAGTACCATTTACCGATGGGTTCAGCGCTATGCTCCTGAAATGGAAAAGCGAAGCAGGAAGTATCTGCGGCAATCAAATGATTCTTACCGTATTGATGAAACATATATCAAGGTGCGGGGGAAAATGAAGTATCTTTACCGAGCGGTCGATTCCCGTGGAAATACCATCGATTTTCTTCTTCGCAGCAGACGGGTTCTGTTGCAAAAAATTATTAATGTCTGATACAAGTCCATTTTGGCACTAATTTATTTGCAGAGAGATAGTATGAAAAATGAAAACCCTTTCAAGTGGCGTCATTATGAAAAAGAAATCATCCTGTTGAATGTTCGCTGGTATCTGAGATATCAACTGAGTTACAGGAATCTGGAAGAGATGATGCAAGAACGGGGCTTGTCTGTGGATCACAGTACCATTTACCGATGGGTTCAGCGCTATGCTCCTGAAATGGAAAAGCGAAGCAGGAAGTATCTGCGGCAATCAAATGATTCTTACCGTATTGATGAAACATATATCAAGGTGCGGGGGAAAATGAAGTATCTTTACCGAGCGGTCGATTCCCGTGGAAATACCATCGATTTTCTTCTTCGCAGCAGACGTAATATGGAATCTGCCAAACGATTTTTTAAAAAGATGCTGCGAGCTTCCAATAGCTCCAGACCTCGGGTTCTGAGTGTTGACGGAAATCCTGCATATCCTCCGGCAGTAAAGGCTTTGAAAGAAAAAAAGCTTCTGAATAAGGACTGTATCCTAAGACAGAATAAATATCTGAACAATATTATTGAGCAAGACCACCGGTTTATCAAAAAGCTTGTCAGAGCTGGTATGGGGTTCAAGACATTTCATTCTGCCTGGCGGACGCTAAAAGGCTATGAAATTATGAACATGATCAGAAAAGGACAAGTTAAAAATATCAGGAAGGGAGAAATTTTAAAGCAGAAAGAATTCGTCGAAAATCTGTTTTCTTATGCTGCGTAAATTTTACGCCTGAACGATCTCTTTGTCCTGGAAATATTTTTTGCAACAGAACCCTCAGAATTGATCCGGGAAATGAGAGCGCCATTTCAATGAGACAAAATTTATAAAGGGGCTGCCACGTGATTGATGGATGAGGCCATATAACCGGCTCCGAATCCATTGTCAATATTAACCACTGCTATATTTGAACTGCACGAATTGAGCATGCCCAGCAATGCTGTCATTCCGTTAAAACTGGTACCATATCCCACACTGGTGGGTACGGCAATCAACGGGGCCTGAACCATGCCGCCGACCACTGAGGGAAGTGCACCTTCCATGCCTGCGGCCACCACAATGACACTGGCCTGTTCAATCAGATCTGAGTGGGCAAACAACCTGTGAATCCCTGCCACACCCACGTCAAATAAGGTTTCTACCCGGTTGCCCATGGCCTGTGCCGTCAGTGCAGCCTCCCTTGCCACGGGAATGTCCGAGGTCCCGGCCGACATGATCAATATGGTACCCGAACCTGTGATTTTCGGAGGCGATTGTTGAAGTCGCAGCAGGCGGGCATCTTCAAAATATTGGGCATTGCTGAATTTTTCCAGAACAGGTCCGGCCTTTTCAGGGCTCAGCCGGGTAACCAGGACAATATTTTCTTTTGCCTTGATTTTTTCAAGGATGATTAAAATTTGTTCACAGGTTTTTCCCTGGCCGAAAATGACTTCGGGGAACCCTTTCCGAAGGGACCTGTGATGATCAATGTGGGCAAATCCAATATCTTCAAAAAATAGATGTTTAAACCGGTTTTGGGCGGCATCCACGCTAAGTTCGCCGCTGGCAACCCGGTCAAGGATATTAGTTAGGGTCTGATTGTCCATGAATTTTCCTAATTTTGACGCCTCAGCCAGGCCAGGCCTTTACCTGATTTTTCGCCGTCTTCTTTGGCCGTATCCTGGGGCGGTTCCGGTGCGGGGTCAGGCCCTGCTTTTTGGGCGGTTTCTTTTTTTTCGGGGCTGTTTTTCTGATTTCCCCATTTATAATGGCCGAACTTGCAATATCCCTGGACATTGTTGAACCTGGCGTCAATGTCCCGCTGGATGGGAATGACATTGCCCTCAATACCGGGAACTAGGTATTCGGCCAAGGGAATGGAACCGCCGCCGGATAAAATAATGGAATCAATGTCCCAGTCGTTTTCCCAAAGTCTGTTTAAATCGGCGGCAATGGCAGATGCCGCATGGATGTAGACCCGTTTTTTTAGGTTGGTGATATTATACTCTTTACCCTTGATTTTGATCATTCCGGATTCGACAAATTTAAAAATACGGTAGAGTTCTATATTGATATTGCTTTCTTGTCTGAGCTTGTTGGCAATCACGGAAAAGCATTTTGAGATGCCTGTATCCATGGTTGATGATCCCCGTTCAATATACTGAAGATGATCAAAGATGGAAAAATCCGTGGTTTTAAACCCAATGTCCACCACCCCTAATTTTGATGCTGCCAGGGCCCGGTTTGTGATTTTACCGGTGTTATCAAATATCAAATTAAAGATAGACCCCACAGGCTGGGGAATCACATGAACCTTGTTGATATGAATCCGGGTCGTTTTATCGGGTTCATCCTGGTTGTGAAAGGTGATTTCATGATTCCCCTTGATGATCTCCTTGAGACGGCGGGTGTCCCGTTTAAGATATCCCACAGGCAATCCTGTAACCACATTAATCGGCCCTTTGGTCTCCGAGCAGAGCCCGGCAGCGGCAATGGCCAGAATTTTGATAAATTCTTCCACCAGCTTATCCTGGTCCAGGGTAAATTCTGTGATACTGGACTGGAGTTCTGCATAGGTGCCCAGAAAATAAGTCTTGTCGTTCAAGGTGATGTGCAGGTTTGACGTGGTCTGGGCATCCCCTAAAGATGATTTAAACTGGATATCGGCGGCATCCCCGATCAAGGACTTGAAAATAACGGAATTTTTTCCGTTGTATGCCTTGGTAAAACCGAAACCGACATCAATTCCAACTATTTCCATGTACCAACCTCCTGCTAAATGTATTTGGATCGCCGTGGGTTGCCTTTTGAAGTTATTCGCCCCGAGGATACCATTGCCAGTGCATTCACGTCAAGGCATAAGGAAAAAATTGATCCTGGCACAGCTTGCGTAAATTTAGAAAATAAGGTAATACAGGGCCGGATTTACAAAAGAAAAAGAGCTATGGAAAAAGATACGGTATTTGCAGAGAAAAAAAAATCAATCACCCCCTTTTGTTTTAATGAAAAAGTAGCCGCTGTTTTTGACGATATGCTGATGCGTTCGGTCCCGTTTTATTCAGAGGTATTAAAACAGCAGGCAATGATGACCCAACGGTATTACGTACCAGGAACCCGAATATATGATCTGGGGTGTTCCCACGGCAATCTGGGCATGCGTATTCTTTCTCTTTTTGATGCCGCTCCTTTTGCCATGACAGGGGTGGATAATTCCTATCCCATGATTCAAAAGTATCAAACAAGGCTTGGCACAAAAAAAAATGCCCAGTCCATTGATCTTGTCTGCGGGTGTATTGAGGATATGAAGATTCACAATGCCTCGGTGGTGGTGGTCAATTTAACCCTTCAATTTTTAAACCCTGAAAAAAGAAACGGGTTGATCCGTTCAATTTACCAGGGGTTATCTCCCGGTGGGGTGCTTCTTCTGACCGAGAAAACCATTCACCCGGATCCTGGATTAAAAGATCTTGAACTGGATTTTTACTGCCAGTTCAAGCGGGAGAACGGGTATTCAGAACTTGAAATCAGCCAGAAAAGAGATGCCCTTGAAAAGGTTTTGATCCCGGAATCTGTCCAGATCCATGAGAACCGGCTGCTGTCAGCCGGGTTTTCCGTGTTCAATATCTGGCTTAAGTGGTTTAACTTTACATCAATGCTGGCCATAAAATAAGCTTGGGCCATTGCCAAAAAAGACCGGACTCAATCTCGGTCATGGTGGAAATATACAACAACTATGGAACGGTTTTTAAAACACTGTAGGCAGTCCGGACTGGATCAATGGGATGATGCTCTTGGTGAGATTGTCCGAAATAAAAGAGAATTTCTCGACCATGCCAAGGGTAATTTTTCAAAGTTTAAGCAGGTGGTGCAGGATCTGCCCGATCTGGACTGTTCATGGATTGACCTGGATGGCCGGGCGGTCAGGGCAGGGGGGAGAAATGAGATTTCTTCCCTGAAAAAACAAAGGCTTTTTCAGGGACTAAAGGCGCTCTGCCCCTGGCGAAAAGGCCCCTTTGATCTGTTTGGTGTCCCCATTTATACCGAATGGCAGTCCTGGATGAAGTGGGAACGCTTTGCCTCCCACCTGCCCAATATTGAGGGTAATAAAGTTCTGGATATTGGGTCCAGCAACGGGTATTACATGTTTAAAATGGCGGCATTAAACCCTGGCTTTGTTCTGGGGCTTGAACCCCAGAGTTCCTTTTATTACCAATACCTGGCCATCCAGAAATATTTAAACCTGGACAATGTGTTTTGCCTGCCCATTCCCTATCAAAAGATGCCTTTGATGGAAAAGTCCTTTGACCTGGTGCTCTGCATGGGAATACTCTATCATCGAAAGTCCCCCGTGGAAATGCTCAAACAGATCCATGACAGCCTTGCCAAAGGCGGACAGATTGTCCTGGAAAATCTGGTGCTGGATTCAAGGAAGAATATCTGTCTTTTTCCCCATGACCGCTACCAGAAGATGCGGAACGTGTTTTTTATTCCTGACCTTGCAGCCATGGAGTCCTGGCTTGCCCGGGCGGGATTTTTTGATATCCGCTGTGTGGATGTGACCCCGACCACTCCTTGTGAACAGCGAAAAACTAATTGGATTCAGACCGAATCCCTGGCCGATTTTTTAGATCCCAATGACCCTGGTAAAACCGTTGAAGGCTATCCCGGACCGGTAAGGGCGATTTTTATGGCAAAGGCCTGATCACAGGGTTTTAATGGCCACAGGGTCTGTCTGAAAGGTTTCGGCATAGACCTGGCCGTTTTCTTCAAAGAAAATCACCCCGTCCAAATATCCCACATCCCCGGCGCCTTCATGGGCAAGCCCGAGTTTAAATTCTTTGATGGGAAAGATGTTCCAGTCATGGGAGACGCAAAAGGCCACCTGACCCGTCTCAAGCTCGCTCAACCGTTGAATCATGTATGCGGTGAGAATATCTGCTGTTTTTTCAGGGGGCTCCATGATGGTTTGATCGATGGTATTGTCAAACCAGTTCCGGATAAATTGCTGGCTGCCGCAGTCCTGCATCAGTCCGAGGGCCTGTTCAATATCATTAATGTAAAACGGGGCCAGGGTATCCTGGGTGATCACATGATCCAATAGGCTGCCGTGGGAAAGGGTAAATCCCTTGTCAATAAGGTAGGCGGTTTCAATACATCTGCCAAAATGGCTTGAAAATAATTGGGGGGTGATATGATCGGGCAGGGCCCGGCCAAGATCCAGGGCATAGGATTTGCCCGGATCGGTTAATCCCATAAAAGGCTCCATCCTGGCATCTTTAGGATAATAGCGATCCGAATGCCTTAAAATAACGGACATTTTTTTAACCCCTCTGTCTAGCAGAGCAGTCAGGGTATCAATGGTCTGTTGGGATCTGACAGGGTATTTTCTTTCCATTTAAAGGCTCCGATTCAAGGGGATTTTCATTGAATAGATTTCATACTCTATGCTATATGAGCTGTCAATAAACAGTTTCACCAAACCTTTTGGGCGCAACTCAATTCAGGGGGAATAATGTCAAAACATATCAGTATTATCGGCGTGCCAATGGATTTTGGACAAATGCTCAGGGGGGTGGACATGGGGCCTGCCGCCCTTCGGTATTCAGGGCTGATTCAAAGACTCAGACGTTTAGGCCACACGGTCACCGACCAGGGGGATGTGTCAATTCCCATTCGGGACACAAGCCTTGACATGGCAAATGATAAATATATCAAAGAGATTACCCAGGTTTGTGAGTCCATTTACACGGCTGGAAGTCAGGCCGTGGAACAGAAGAGGTTTCCGCTTTTTCTCGGCGGAGATCATTCCATTTCCGTGGGCACTGTGGCCTCGGTGGTGGGCCAGGATGATATCGGATTGATCTGGGTGGATGCCCATGGGGATTTTAACACGCCTGAGACCTCACCTTCTGGCAATATTCACGGCATGCCCCTGGCAGCACTCATTGGCGAGGGCCACGCCTCTTTGGTCAATGTGGGAAAACCTGGCAAAAAGATTCATCCGGACAATGTGGTGCTGATCGGCCAGCGGGATCTGGACCCCGGAGAAAAACAAAGAATCAAAGCATCCGGTATTACCATCTTTACCATGAGAGACATTGATGAACAGGGGATCTCTGCGGTTGCCTCCAAAGCCATGATGAAATTTGCCCATTTAAAGCGGTTTCATCTGACCTTGGACATGGATGGACTGGATCCGGTCGAAGCACCTGGGGTGGGGACCCCGGTCCCGGGCGGCATAAGTTACAGAGAGGCCCATCTGCTCATGGAAATTTTATCTGACTCTGGAAAACTCGGATCCATGGACCTTGTGGAGATTAATCCGATTCTGGATGTGGGCAATAAAACCGCTGAGCTTGCTGTTGAGCTTGCCCTCTCTGCTCTGGGTAAAAGCATTTTATAATGGAAAAGGTCTTTTTTTGACACTCAATGCCTATATTCATGCCTTAAAATCCCATAAAAGATTAGGTTCTGTTGCAAAAAATATTTCCAGGACAAAGAGATCGTTCAGGCGTAAAATTTACGCAGCATAAGAAAACAGATTTTCGACGAATTCTTTCTGCTTTAAAATTTCTCCCTTCCTGATATTTTTAACTTGTCCTTTTCTGATCATGTTCATAATTTCATAGCCTTTTAGCGTCCGCCAGGCAGAATGAAATGTCTTGAACCCCATACCAGCTCTGACAAGCTTTTTGATAAACCGGTGGTCTTGCTCAATAATATTGTTCAGATATTTATTCTGTCTTAGGATACAGTCCTTATTCAGAAGCTTTTTTTCTTTCAAAGCCTTTACTGCCGGAGGATATGCAGGATTTCCGTCAACACTCAGAACCCGAGGTCTGGAGTTATTGGAAGCTCGCAGCATCTTTTTAAAAAATCGTTTGGCAGATTCCATATTACGTCTGCTGGTTCTGTTGCAAAAAATATTTCCAGGACAAAGAGATCGTTCAGGCGTAAAATTTACGCAGCATAAGAAAACAGATTTTCGACGAATTCTTTCTGCTTTAAAATTTCTCCCTTCCTGATATTTTTAACTTGTCCTTTTCTGATCATGTTCATAATTTCATAGCCTTTTAGCGTCCGCCAGGCAGAATGAAATGTCTTGAACCCCATACCAGCTCTGACAAGCTTTTTGATAAACCGGTGGTCTTGCTCAATAATATTGTTCAGATATTTATTCTGTCTTAGGATACAGTCCTTATTCAGAAGCTTTTTTTCTTTCAAAGCCTTTACTGCCGGAGGATATGCAGGATTTCCGTCAACACTCAGAACCCGAGGTCTGGAGCTATTGGAAGCTCGCAGCATCTTTTTAAAAAATCGTTTGGCAGATTCCATATTACGTCTGCTGCGAAGAAGAAAATCGATGGTATTTCCACGGGAATCGACCGCTCGGTAAAGATACTTCATTTTCCCCCGCACCTTGATATATGTTTCATCAATACGGTAAGAATCATTTGATTGCCGCAGATACTTCCTGCTTCGCTTTTCCATTTCAGGAGCATAGCGCTGAACCCATCGGTAAATGGTACTGTGATCCACAGACAAGCCCCGTTCTTGCATCATCTCTTCCAGATTCCTGTAACTCAGTTGATATCTCAGATACCAGCGAACATTCAACAGGATGATTTCTTTTTCATAATGACGCCACTTGAAAGGGTTTTCATTTTTCATACTATCTCTCTGCAAATAAATTAGTGCCAAAATGGACTTGTATCAGACATTAATAATTTTTTGCAACAGAACCCTACAGGCTGTCTTTATCAAAAAAAGTAGAGGGTAATAAACTTATGCTTCAACGATTCAATCGGGGTCTTCAAAAACTAAAAGAGAGTGGAAAATACGCTCAATATATACACGAGGCTCGATTGGATTAAGTCTCCATTTAACAGGTTTATTAAGAAAAATCACAACCTTCATGAGTGTTGCGATCTTTACCCTTTTTTGAAAAAAAGAACTGCGCCCGGTACAAAATTTAAATTGAGCACCGGGCGCACGAAAATCGGGCCGGGTAAACCGGCGTTGACTTTAAAGGGGAGAGGGCTCTTTTACAGGATGGGCCTTCATGTATTCCAGCCGGTTCAGCCCGTTGATATAGGCCAGGGCCGATGCTGTGATAATATCAGGATCAGTTCCTTTACCCAAGGCTACGACTCCGTCTTCCTGGAGGCGGACCGTAACCTCGCCCTGGGCATCTGTGCCTTCAGTCAGCGCAGAGATGGTAAACCGCAGAAGTTCGGATTTGGTCGAGGTGAGCTTGGAGATGATATTGTAGACCGCATCAATGGGGCCTGAGCCTTCAGTGGCGCCTTGAACCGGTCTGCCGTTGATGTGGAGCATGACAGAGGCCGTTGGAAATACCGTGTTCCCGGACAATACATGGATGTATTCAAGGGTGAAGACTTCCGAGGATCTTAAAACCCCTTCGTTGATCAAGGCTTCGATATCCTCGTCTAAAATGTTCTTTTTTTTGTCAGCCAGGTTTTTAAATTTTTTAAAGACAATGTTGAGTTCATCGTCTGAAAGGTTGTATCCCATTTCCTGAACGTGGGCGTTCAGGGCGTGGCGGCCCGAATGCTTTCCCAATACCAGATTATTTTTGGAAATACCCACGGTTTCAGGTTTCATGATCTCGTAGGTCATGGGGTTTTTAAGGACACCGTCCTGGTGGATGCCGGCCTCGTGGGCAAAGGCATTTGCACCGACAATGGCCCTGTTGGGCTGGACCAGGATGCCTGTGATCATGGAGACCAGACGGGAGGTGGGATAGATCCTTGTGGTATCAATTCCTGTGGTGTGGGGAAAGAAGTTGGGCCGGGTGTTCAGGGACATGACCACCTCTTCCATGGAGGTGTTGCCTGCCCGCTCTCCAATGCCGTTGATGGTGACCTCTACCTGGCGGGCCCCGTTTTTAACGGCAGCAAGGGTATTTGAGGTGGCAAGACCCAGGTCGTTGTGGCAATGGATTGAAAGTATGGCCTGGTCAATATTGGAGGTGTTTTCCATCACGTATTTGACAAGTTCGCCAAACTCTTCGGGGATGGCATAGCCAACGGTGTCGGGCAGGTTGACGGTAGTGGCACCGGCATCAATCACCGACTCAAACACGGTGCATAAAAAATCCTTGTCAGACCGAGACCCGTCTTCGGCTGAAAATTCTACGTTGTCGGTAAAAGAGGCGGCAAGTTTTACCGATTCCACCGCCTGTTTGAGCACGTCCCCAGGTTCCATCTGAAGCTTGTATTTCATGTGAAGCTCTGAGGTGGCGATAAACGTGTGAATCCTGGGGTTTACCGCATCTTTTATGGCATCCCAGCCCCGGCGGATATCTTGTTCACTGGCACGGCAGAGGGCGGCCACCTGGGTTTTTTTCAAGGCAGCGGAAATGGCTTTTACCGCCTCATAGTCTCCCTCCGAGGCTGCAGGAAACCCCGCTTCAATGACATCCACTCCCAGGGCCTCAAGCTGGGTGGCGATCCTGAGCTTTTCCGCCTGATTCATGGAGGCGCCCGGAGATTGTTCCCCGTCACGCAAGGTGGTGTCAAATACGATGATCCGTCTGTCGTCGTTCATTTTTATTACCCTTTATTTGTTAGTGTTGTCCAATGAAAGCTTGTATTGAAAACTGTCTGCCAATGCCTGCCACGAGGCCTCAATTATATCTTCTGAAACCCCGATGGTGGAAAAAATATTATCCGTATCCCGGGATTCGATCAATACCCTGACCTTGGCATCCGTGCCGTCAAATCCGTCAATCACACGAACCTTGAAGTCAACCAGATGCATGTCATTGATTTTTGGATACATGGCAGATAAGGCCTTTCTCAAGGCATTATCCAGGGCAGACACAGGACCGTCTCCTTCGGCCGAGGTGATCTCTGTTTTATCTCCCACCCGGATTTTGATCATGGCATGGGAATAACAGGGGCGTTCCCTGTCTTTTTCCACCACCACCCGAAACGATTCCAGATCAAAATGGGATTGGTATTGTTCGGTGAGTTTTTCCATGATCAGCTTGAGTGAGCCTTCTGCGGCATCAAATTCAAACCCGTCGTTTTCAAGCTCTTTGATATTGGATACAATCAAGGCCTTGCGGGTTTCATCATCCCCAATGTCCACTCCAAACTCTTTTGCCTTGTAGGCAATATTGCTCTTGCCCGACTGTTCGGAGACAAGCACCCGCCGCTCATTGCCCACAAGTTCGGGTGCCATATGCTCGTAGGCTTTAAGGTTTTTCATGATGGCAGAGACATGAACCCCGCCCTTGTGGGCAAAGGCGGATTTTCCCACAAAGGGCCGGGAACTCACCGGAGGCACATTGGCGGTTTCTGAGACAAACCGGGACAGATTCTGAAGCTTGCCAAGGTTCTCTCGGGAAATACAGTCCCTATTCATTTTTAAAGAGAGTATGGGGATAATGGCGGTGAGATCTGCATTGCCGCAGCGCTCTCCGTATCCGTTAATGGTCCCCTGGACCATGGAGGCGCCGGCATGGACGGCATTTACCGCATTGGCAACGGCCATGGCGCAGTCATTATGGGTGTGGATGCCGAAAATAATATCTTTACGATCTTTAAAATGGGCAATGGTCTGCCTGGTAATGGTATCAATATCACAGGGCAGGCATCCCCCGTTGGTGTCGCAGAGAACAAGGCAGTGGGTTCCGCCTTTCAGGGCTGCATCCAGGGTCTGAAGGGCAAATTCAGGATTTGCCTTAAACCCGTCATAATAATGTTCGGCATCATAGATCACTTCCCGGCCGTGGGAGAGCAAATAGGCTACGCTCTCCTGGATCATGGCAAGGTTTTCCGTTCGGGTATTTGACATGATGGATTCCACATGAAGATCCCAGGATTTGCCGAAAATGGTGAGCGCGTTTGCCCCTGAATCAATGAGGGCCTTAAGATTGGCATCCTGGTCACAGGTTGTACCCGGGCGTCTTGTGGCACCGAATGCCGTGATTTTGGCCTGTTTAAATTCTTTGTCCCGAACCAGTTCGAAAAAGGCCTGGGCACCGGGGTTGGATCCGGGCCACCCCCCTTCTATATAATGGATACCGGCCTCATCCAGGCGTAAGGCTATTTTAAGCTTGTCATCCGGGGAAAAAAAGATATTTTCTCCCTGCATACCATCCCTGAGGGTGGTGTCATATAGGAGGGCTTTTTGATGGGTAAATACCTGTGTCATTTTCCGTTCTCCCTGCCAAGGGCAATGGCCCCTGTGGTGGCAATTTCAACAATGCCCACAGGTTGCATCAACGAGATAAAAGCCTCAATTTTTCCGCTGTCTCCTGAGACTTCAATAACAAAATGGGAATGGCCTACATCCACAATTTTTGATCTGAAAATATCAACGATTCTCATGATCTCGGCCCGTTTTTCAGTTCTGGCATGGACCTTGACCAGGGCCAGTTGACGTTCCACATATTGTTTTTCAGTTAAATCGTTTACCCTGATCACATTGATCAGCTTGTGAAGCTGTTTTTTAATCTGTTCTATAATGTGAGCGTCACAATAGGTGACCATGGTAATGACGGAGACGTCAGGGTCCGTGGTCTTGGCAACACTCAAAGAGTCAATATTAAAGCCCCGGCCTGAAAAAAGACCGGAAATCCGGGAAAGCACCCCGGGTTCATTATCAACTAAAATGGAAAGCAGGTATCTGTTAATTTTCATTGAAAATATCCTTTTTAAACCAGAAGCATGTCAGTGATGGCCCCGCCGGCCGGCACCATGGGATAAACCGATTCTTCCCGCTCAACCACAAACTCCATGATCACGGTGCCCGGGGTGTTAAGGCCTGTTTCAAGGGTCTCGGTGACACAGGCAGGCTGGGTACATTTAAATCCTTTTGCGCCGTAAGCCTCGGCAAGTTTGACAAAGTCAGGGGCATTTTCCATGTTGGTGGAGGCATAGGCTTTGTCATAGAAAAATTCCTGCCATTGGCGAACCATGCCCAAAAACCGGTTGTTAAGAATGACAATTTTGACATCAAGTTTAGATTCAATGGCGGTCATGAGTTCCTGGATATTCATCTGGATGGATCCATCCCCGGCCACGTTGACCACAAGCTTGTCTGGCTGGGCCGCCTTGGCCCCGATGGCTGCAGGCAAACCAAAACCCATGACCCCGAGTCCGCCTGAGGTGATAAAATGATTTGGTTTGTCAAAGTGGTAATACTGGGCGGTCCACATCTGATTCTGCCCCACCTCGGTGGTGACCAGGGCCTCTCCTCGGGTGATCTCATAGAGTTTTTCAACCACATACTGGGGCTTGATCACCTCATAGTTTTGGTCATATTTTAA
Source organism: Desulfobacter sp. (assembly GCA_028768545.1). NCBI lineage: Bacteria > Pseudomonadati > Thermodesulfobacteriota > Desulfobacteria > Desulfobacterales > Desulfobacteraceae > Desulfobacter > Desulfobacter sp. The sequence continues at coordinate 3,577,089 of CP054838.1, read as the reverse complement.
GGGTGTGGTCTGTTTCCACTCCTCAATTCTGGCAAGCCAGGCGGTTCTGTCCGTTTGAAAATCTTTTGGATCTTCTTTTTCCATAAGCGTGTAAATATCTTTCAAAGCTGTTTTACAGTCCCCTACAATGGGGCAGTCCACCTCGATATTTTTATGGATGGAAGTAGGGTCAATATCAATCTGGATAATTTTGGCATCCGGTGCAAATTTTTCAATATTCCCTGTGACCCTGTCGTCAAATCTGACCCCCACGGCAAAAATCAGGTCTGAATGGCCAATGCTCATATTGGCACGATATGTGCCGTGCATGCCCAGCATCCCTAGCCAGTTGGGATCAGACCCGGGAAAGGCCCCAAGTCCCATCAAAGATCCGGTCACAGGGATATTGGCAAGCCGTGCAATCTGGGTGAGTTCCTCGGCACCCTGGGATAAAATAACCCCCCCGCCTGCAAAAATCACGGGTCTGCGGGTCTGTTTGAGCATGGAAATAGCCTTGGCCATCTGCTTTTTATTGGGCTTGTAATTGGGCTTATAGGATTTCATTTGAGTGGGTTCAGGCAAGTTGAACTCAATTTGGGCCTGGATCACATCCTTGGGAAGATCCACAAGAACCGGGCCGGGCCGGCCTGACCGTGCAATGTGAAAGGCTTCCTGGATGGTGTCGGCAAGTTTGGCAGGATTCTTGACCAGATAATTATGCTTGGTGCAGGGCCTTGTGATGCCGACAATATCAACTTCCTGAAAGGCATCATTGCCGATGAGACCTGTGGGAACCTGTCCTGTGAATACCACCATGGGGATGGAGTCAGAATGGGCAGATGCAATACCTGTGACGGTATTGGTGGCACCGGGACCCGAGGTGACCAGAGCCACACCCGTGGCTTTTTTGGCACGGGCATAGGCATCGGCCATGTGAACAGCTCCCTGTTCATGGCGGACAAGGATATGACGCAGGTCATCATGCCTGTCGAGCTCATCGTGGATGTCAATGGTGGCGCCTCCGGGATAACCGAAAATGGTATCCACGCCCTGGGCTTTGATCATTTGAACGAGGATTTGAGCTCCTGTGAGTTTCATACTTGTCTCCTGTTAACTATGTTTAAATATTGCGCCGTTACCTGCAGATGTCACCATCCGGGCATACCGGGCCATATATCCTGTTTTAATTTTAGGTTCAGGCTTTTGCCAAAGGGCTTTTCTCTTTTCAATTTCCTGGTCAGAAATTTTAAGTTCAATGGTTTTGGCCGGGATATCAATACAGATCATATCTTTTTCTTGGATCAGGGCAATGAGTCCGCCCTGTGCGGCTTCAGGAGATACATGGCCGATGCTGGCCCCTTTGGTGCCGCCGGAAAACCGTCCGTCCGTGATCAGGGCGCATCTGTCATCCAATCCCATGCCGGCAATGGCTGAGGTGGGGGTGAGCATCTCTCTCATTCCGGGTCCGCCTGCAGGGCCTTCATACCGGATAATGATCACGTCTCCGGGTATGATCTGTCTGCCCATGATGGCTTTTGTGGCCTCTTCTTCGGAGTTGAAAACCCGGGCAGGCCCTTTGTGTGTCATCATGGCCGGCAGAACAGCAGATTGCTTGACCACACACCCTTCGGGGGCCAGGTTGCCGAAAAGAACGGCAAGTCCACCCTCCTGATGATATGGGTCTTGAACCGGCCTGATCACTTGAGGATCTTTGACTTTTACGCTTTCAAGGTTTATTTTTATGGAATCGCCTGTGACGGTGATCAAAGAATTGTCAATATAATCATGGTCGCTCAGTTCTTTCATCACGGCTTGGATGCCGCCGGCTGAGTCCAGATCTTCAATATGGTCGGCCCCGCCGGGACTCAGAGAGCAAAGATGGGGCGTCTTTTTGCTGATCTTATTAATAAGGTTCAGGTCGATGTCCACCCCGGCCTCGTGGGCAATGGCTTTGAGGTGGAGCACGGTATTGGTGGAACATCCAAGGGCCATGTCCACGACCAGGGAATTCATAAAGGCCGCTTTGGTCATGATTTTATCCGGGGTGATATCCTTTTTAAAAAGGTCCATGATTTGGATGCCCGCCTCTTTGGCCAGGCGGATTCTGCTTGACATGGGGGCGGGAATGGTTCCGTTCCCGGGCAGGGCCATACCAATGGCTTCAGTGAGGCAGTTCATTGAGTTGGCCGTAAACATGCCTGCACAGGAACCGCAGGTGGGGCAGGCGGCATCTTCTATTTCGGTGAGTTCGGACTCGGTCATTTTTCCGGTCTGTACTGCCCCCACGGCTTCAAATACAGAGACCAGATCTATTTTCTGGGTGTTGTCCTTGGGATGACGGCCTGCCAGCATGGGGCCGCCTGAGACAAAGATACAGGGAATATTGAGCCTGGCTGCTGCCATGAGCATGCCCGGAACGATTTTATCACAATTGGGGACCATGACAATGGCATCAAAGGGGTGGGCCGTTGCCGTCACCTCAATACTGTCGGCAATGAGTTCCCGTGAGGCCAGAGAGTAGTGCATGCCCTTGTGGTTCATGGCAATGCCGTCGCAGACCCCGATGGTGGAAAATTCCATGGGCGTGCCCCCGGCCATGGAAATTCCGGATTTAACCGCGTTTACAATGGTGTCCAGGTGCATGTGACCGGGTATGAGCTCATTGGCGGAATTGGCAATTCCGATCATGGGCTGACCAATTTCCCTGTTGGTGTACCCAAGGGCTTTCATCAGACCCCTGTGGGGTGCTCTTGCCACTCCTTTTGTTGCAATATGGCTTCTCATTTAAAGTCTCCAAAAACTAAAAAAGCCGTTACCCGCCCCCCTCGGGGCTGGTAACGGCTTTTTTTAAGTTCTCTTTAGTTTAAGCCACTAAACGCCCCTTCGCCAGGAGGTGACAATAATCACCTCCACGATAATAAGGACTAATAGGCTGTGGATAATATTTAATTTCATAATAATTTACTCTTTTTAAAATGAGTTTATTATATATTAATCTTGAGAAAGTCAAGAAAAAAATAAATTATCTTCTGATGTATAATTTTCCCAGGACAATAAATTGGGGTGAAATTAGTTTGACATTCAAGCATGGGTCTGGCGGTTCTGTTGCAAAAAATTATTAATGTCTGATACAAGTCCGTTTTGGCACTAATTTATTTGCAGAGAGATAGTATGAAAAATGAAAACCCTTTCAAGTGGCGTCATTATGAAAAAGAAATCATCCTGTTGAATGTTCGCTGGTATCTGAGATATCAACTGAGTTACAGGAATCTGGAAGAGATGATGCAAGAACGGGGCTTGTCTGTGGATCACAGTACCATTTACCGATGGGTTCAGCGCTATGCTCCTGAAATGGAAAAGCGAAGCAGGAAGTATCTGCGGCAATCAAATGATTCTTACCGTATTGATGAAACATATATCAAGGTGCGGGGGAAAATGAAGTATCTTTACCGAGCGGTCGATTCCCGTGGAAATACCATCGATTTTCTTCTTCGCAGCAGACGTAATATGGAATCTGCCAAACGATTTTTTAAAAAGATGCTGCGAGCTTCCAATAGCTCCAGACCTCGGGTTCTGAGTGTTGACGGAAATCCTGCATATCCTCCGGCAGTAAAGGCTTTGAAAGAAAAAAAGCTTCTGAATAAGGACTGTATCCTAAGACAGAATAAATATCTGAACAATATTATTGAGCAAGACCACCGGTTTATCAAAAAGCTTGTCAGAGCTGGTATGGGGTTCAAGACATTTCATTCTGCCTGGCGGACGCTAAAAGGCTATGAAATTATGAACATGATCAGAAAAGGACAAGTTAAAAATATCAGGAAGGGAGAAATTTTAAAGCAGAAAGAATTCGTCGAAAATCTGTTTTCTTATGCTGCGTAAATTTTACGCCTGAACGATCTCTTTGTCCTGGAAATATTTTTTGCAACAGAACCCCCAGGTGAACTGTTTAGCGCAGGACATACAGGCAATTTTTCTGGCATTTCCGTGAAGTTCAATTATTTTTTCAGGAGGAATCCCGGATGCCTGGTGGAGTCCGTCAATGTTCTGGGTGATGATACAGGAGAGAAATCCCCTGCGTTCAACCCGGGCCAAGGCTTTGTGGCCTTTATTGGGCCGGGCATGTCTCAGGCTTTTTTTCATGGCAAGGTGCTGATTCCAATACTTGATTCTTGCGGTTTTAGATGAGAGAAACTCATCAAAAAATATGGGTTTAAATTGATCCCACAACCCGCCCTGGCTTCGGTAATCAGGTATTCCGCTTTCCGTGGATATGCCGGCACCGGTGAATGCCACCACTTGTTTAGCCCCTTTGATGCGAAGGGCAAGGGTGTTAAGACAATCTCGTGTTGCAGGTGTTATCCTGCTTTTTTTCCCCATGCGAAAACCTTTTTAAACAGGGTGTGATAAAGGGTGTGGATTTCGGGAATATGGAAAATTTTTCCAATCAGTCCGAACATGAACAAAAAAACAATACCCATGAGAGCGCAGATCATCAAGTTGTTTATTAGGCTGCCCGGGAGAATGAGTTGTATCACCAGAAGATACACGCCTTGGAGCATCGCCCCTAAACCGGAGCTGACCAGGACCAGAACAAAAAAGAATCGGTATACCTCATGTTTTTCAGTGTTTTGGGTTTTTCGGTTCCAGGTTTCAAACAAAAGGCCGCAGGTCAGGGCAACGGAAAGGGAGAGACCCAAGGCCACCCCCTTGATACCCATACTGATCATGCCCGCATAAATCAAAGGCAGGCTTAAAAGAACGCAGACAGTGGAAAAAAGGGCCGGAAACAAGGTGTTTTGAACGGCAAAATATCCGCGTGACACTATGGTCTGGGCTGAGAAGGCAAAGGCACCGATCATGAAATAGGGAAGCACGCCGGCGGTCAATTCAACGGCATGGGTGTCAAAGGCCCCCCGTTTAAATAAGATGGCCACCACTTCAGTTCTGACCACCATGAACAGTACTGAAAAAGGGAGAACCAGAAATATAAATTTAAGGGTCTTGTTGATAATTTGATTGAGCTGATCCAGCTTGTTATCTGAAGCAAGTTTGGCCAAAAACGGATAAGAGGCCATGCCAACGGCCTGCCCGAAAAAACCCACAAGGATAAACATGATCCTAAGGGCGTAGTTCATGGCTGAGATACTTCCTTCATCAAGAAATGATCCGAAAAATTTCATCAAAATTTCCGTTGAAAAGGTCATGGTCAACCCGAGCATCAACGGAAGGGTTAAGAGGATATATTTTTTAAAATCAGGATGTTTAAGATCAAAGCATAGAAAGTATCTTAACCCGGCGCGTCTGGCCCCCCACATCTGAAGGCCAAAACTGCCGACAAAAGCGCCTGCCAGAACGCCCCATGCAAATCCCTCCATACCCATGAGCGGATATAGGCAGATGCCTCCGGCAATGATTCCCAAATTGTAGATCAAAGGGGCTAAAGCCGGGATGAGAAATCGTTCCTTTGAAAACTGGATTGCCATGAAAAGGCCGCCGCTGAAAAAAAAGAATTGGGCAGGGATGATAATTCGGGTCATGCGGACGGCCAGGTCAAGGGTGGGCCCATGGGTTAATCCCGGGGCTAAAACTTTGATCAGCTCGGGGGCAAAAACAATCGCCTCGCCCATGATGCAGATCAGGGCCAGGCCAAATCCGTTTAAAATAATAGAAAAGACCTTATACCCCTCTTGTTCCCGGTTCGAGGTCAAATAGTGGGTAAAAATGGGAATAAAGGTGATGGACAAAAACCCGCTGGCCACTACATGGTTTAAAATTTCAGGGATAACAAAGGCGATCTGATAGGCGTCAACCCCGTAATTGGCGCCCCCAAGCCATGCTATGGTGGATTCACGCAGCAATCCTATGAGCCTGCTTGCAAATACAGAGGCCATCATGATAAATGAAGCAAAGCCGATTTTTTTTAGGGTCTTGTTTTTTGGGGTCTTGGATGAAGTCATCATTATCAAATCAGATTTAGCATAAACTTAGGCCAAATTAAAGGACAAGGTCTAAAAAGATTTGACTATGGGCAGGGCCCGCCGATATACTCTTGATACGGAACCAGAGGATTCTTTTAACTTTTTAAAGGATAGTGTTTATGTTCTCAAAACTTGGGATTTTTTCAATATTAGCGGGGTGTTTTGTCGGATTATTTTCCATGATTTCCAAGTTCATGAGTACCGACAACATCTGGGTAGGGCTTACCCTTTCCTCCTTGTCTGAAGATTTTGTCCAGTCAATTGTCAATCTTGTTTCAGTCCAAAGTGTTCAAAATGCCCTGGATACACTTTTTTACGAGATCCCCCTGGGCGGTGTGCTTTTGGGACTTGGGGTGTTTTTCTTTGTCATTGCCATTTTTATCAAAGAACATTAATTTTTGCCATGGCATTGTTCAATCCCGGCAACCTTTCCGGAATGATACTGGTATTGGTTCTTAGCGGAACCTTGATGCTCAAGGTGAGACAGGTCCCCCTTAAGGCTATCATTTGCGGAGGAATTCTGTGCCTTGTCTATCTGTCAATTCTTTTCTTGATAAATTTTTCTGTTTTGACCCAGGGTATCATTTTGGTTTTCTTCTGGGCAGAGATGGCCTGCGCCCTTTATTTGATTGGACAGGCAAATCAAAAAAAAGCTGCGCTTGAAGGCGTGGTTTTAAAGTTAAAACAAAAGGCAAAACAGGATGAGCAAAACCAGGACAATGAACTGGTCCGGATGAATAAAAGCCTTGTCCTTGAAATCAGGGCCCATACAGAAGCTGAAACAAGGCTCAAAGAAAGCGAGGAAAAGTATAAAAATCTGGTCAACTCTTTGCCCCAAGGTATATTTATTGTCCAAGAGGGGAAAATTGTTTTTTTTAATCCCGGCCTTGAATTGTTAACCCAATATGACGGGGAAAAATTATTCGGCATGGATCCTGACCTTCTTTTTGTCCAAAACAAGGACCTAGAACCTGATCCAGACGGGTATGAGTTTATCAGGGCAAAGGACAACTCAAAAATTTGTGTTGAAAAACAATGGGTTCAAATTGCGTACAAGGAAAAACCTGCACAGCTTTTTACCCTAAGGGACATTACCGAGCGACTCAAGGCCCGCACGGATAAAACCCGGCTGGAATCGGAACTTGAAAAGGCAAAAAAAATGGAAGCCCTGGGATTGCTTGCCGGCGGCGTTGCCCATGATTTAAACAACGTATTGTCCGGGATTGTATCCACACCTGAGCTTTTGCTCATGGATCTGCCCCGTGATTCCCAGTTAAGAGAGCCTCTTTTAACCATAAAAGATTCAGGCAAGCGGGCATCAGTGATTGTGGATGAATTGCTCACCCTGGGCAGGGGATCTGCCAAGGTGGTGGAAGCTGTAAATCTGAATTCGGTTATTCAAACCTATCTAAGGTCTCCTGAATGTCAAAAAAGTCGTGAGTTTCATCCCAGGGTCGAGGTTGAAACCCTTTTGGATCCGGATATCCCTTTGTTAAGCGCATCAGGAAATCATCTGCACAAAGTCGTGATGAATCTTGTGGGAAATGCCATGGAAGCGATCCAGGGGTCCGGCCAGATTTTCTTATCCACCACCTTTTGTTGTTTATCCCAGAAAATGCTCAAAGGGTATAAAAATTACCTGGATGGTGAATTTGTCCGAATGCGCGTGGAAGATACCGGACCTGGAATACCCAATGCGGATCTGGACAGGATATTTGAACCCTTTTACACCAAAAAGATTCTCGGCCGGAGCGGAACCGGCCTGGGCCTGTCAATCGTCTGGAATATCGTCCATGACCACAAGGGCTATATCCATGTGACAAGCAGGAAAGAAAAGACCCGGTTTGATCTTTATTTTCCAGTGACCCAGGACTTGCCCGGGGCGTCAAAACCGTATAGAATATATACCTTAAGCGATTATACCGGCAACAATGAAATTATTCTTGTGGTTGATGATTCCAATGACCAACTCAAGATCACTTCGAACATGCTTTGCCGTATGGGATATCAGGTGGTGACAAAGGCCTCTGGCGAAGCTGCCGTGGAATATCTCACAGATGCTCGGGTGGATCTGGTTGTTCTGGATATGATTATGACTCCGGGCATGGACGGGCTGGCCACCTTTCGCGAACTTAGGTCTCTTGATCCCGAGATCAGGGCGGTGATTGCCTCGGGATATTCCAAGACAGATGATGTGATCCAGATTCAAAACCTGGGTGCAGGCCCGTTTATTAAAAAACCATTTTCCCTCCAGACCCTTGGTCTGGCCGTCAAAGCGGAATTGGAGAAAAGAAAAGACAAAGGGATAAAAAAATGATCTTGGATAATTTTTTGACTCATTCAAAAGTCTGCCGACGGGATTTTTTAAAATTTTCTGCTATGGCAGCCTTGTCAGGTGCCGGCATTGGCGGGATTTTCGGATGTGCTGTTGATCCTGTAACCGGACAACAACAGCTTATGCTCATGTCCCAGGAGCAGGAGATGGCCATTGACAGGCAGCAGTCCCCGTTTCAGTTTTCATCTGATTACGGGGTCACCCAGGAACCCGGCCTTAATGAGTATATTTCCTCTGTGGGAAAAGGGTTGCTCAAAGGGGTTCACCGTCCGGCCATGAATTATAATTTTCAATGTGTTAATGCCACCTATATCAATGCCTATGCCTTTCCAGGCGGCTCCATTGCAGCGACTCGGGGCATATTGTTAAAACTTGAAAACGAAGGGGAACTGGCTGCCTTGCTCGGGCATGAATTGGGTCATGTCAATGCACGCCATTCAGCAGAACAGGCCTCAAAAGGAACCATTTCCAGCCTGTTGATCGGCAGTTTATCAGCCATTGCCTCCACCCAGAATTCAGGATTTAGGGAACTGACCCAGCAACTCGGGGCTTTAAGCCAGGGACTATTCTTGTCCAAATACAGCCGGAGCAACGAAAATGAGGCAGATGCTTTGGGACAGCTGTATATGACCCGTGCCGGGTATAGTTCAAAAGGATTTGTCGGCCTTATGAATATGCTCAACAGCTTGAATAAATCCCATGGCAACAGTGTGCAAATGCTCTTTGCCACCCATCCCATGAGCACGGACCGCCTTGAGGCCGCCATAAAAAGAGATGACAGTGAATATGCCGGTACAAAAGACTTTCCCCTGCACAGGGAACGGTATATGGACAAGACTGCAGGACTGAGAAAAAAGGCAAAAGCCATTGTGCTGATGCAGCAGGGAGAAACCTATTTAAGTCAAAAAAAATATGATAAAGCCCAGCAGGCATTTGGATCGGCCATTAAAAAAGCCGACCAGGATTATACCGCCCACCTGCTCATGGCCAAATGCATGCTGACCCAGAAAAAATCAAAATCAGCGCTCTCCTATGCTGACAAGGCAAAGCAATTGTACCCCAAAGAGTCCCAGGGGTATTATGTGTCTGGACTGGCAGGTCTGGGTCAAAAAAAATATACCCGGGCATATGAGGATTTTAAACGCTGCGATGCCCTTTTGCCCGGCAATCCGCAACTGACCTTTTATCAAGGGTTTACCCTTGATAAAACCAGTAACCAAAAGACAGCGGCAGATCTGTATATTGCCTATTTAAAACAGATCAACTATGCCTCCAACCAGTACAGTCAATATGCCTATAAAAGGTTGAAAGCGTGGGGGTATGCCAAATAAACCCGGCAAAGTCTCCAAAGCGCAAATGAAAAAAAACTGCCTGGCTCTGATTCAAACCGCTAAGGTCATGTCCCTGGGTACCTGTGATGAGACAGGCCCCAGCAGTACAAAAGAATGCTGCTCTAAAGAGAATCATGGCTTTGACCGGGCTCTGCCCTGGATCGCTCCGGTATACTATTGGTATCATGCCCCGGGGTTTTATTTTTTTTCTAGCCCTGGGGCCTGCCATATCAGGCAAGGGGTCAACCGGGTCTGCGCCGCTTCTATTTTTGAGGACGCCAGTCAATTTTCCAAAATTAAAGGGGTTCAGATGTCAGGCCGTATCCAGCCCTGTGATGCCAAAGCCAAAACCATTGCCATTGCCTTTAGCTATTGTCGGCGTTTTGGCATCACGGCCGGGACAAAAGAAATTTTTGATTTTTTCTGGACCCGGTTCAATGCCAAAATGTATTTGTTTGCCCCGGATCTTATTTATTACATGGACAATGAACAGGGAATAGGGAACAGATTAGAGCTGAGCTTATGAAATTTGACTCGTTAAAATCAACAATAGACTATCTTGAGAAACAAGGGGAGGTTGCACGCATTGACCATGAGGTGGATCCTTATCTTGAAATGGCTGAAATCACACGCCAGGTCAATCGTGCCGGGGGGCCGGCCCTCTTGTTCACCCGGGTAAAGCATTCCAAGTTTTATGCCCTGTCCAACCTTTTCGGGACCTGGGAAAGAACCCTTAAGATTTTTGAACCCCAGATGGACAGGGTCAGGGCATTGGTTGAATTAAAGTCTGATCCCGGCAGATGGTTGAAATCGCCTTTTTCCGGGGTAAAAGCTGCCAAGGCCCTGGTGCATGCACTTCCCGTCAAAACACCATCCCGCCTGGGGCCTTGTGCAAAAACCACCATTGATCGCCTGCCCTTGATTCAATGCTGGCCCAAAGACGGGGGTGCCTTTGTGCTTCTGCCCCAGGTCTTTTCAAGGGAGCCCGGGTTTAACTCCATGCTCAGATCAAATCTGGGGATGTACAGGATTCAACTATCGGGAAATGACTATGAGACCAACCGTGACATCGGGATTCACTATCAGATTCACCGGGGGATTTCCATCCACCATAAAAAGGCTTTGGAGTTGAACCAACCCTTAAAGGTCTCTATTTTTATCGGCGGACCGCCTGCCCATACCTTGGCAGCTGTAATGCCGCTGCCGGAAAATATACCGGAAGTCGCGTTTGCCGGCGCACTTGCCGGACGTAATTTTCGGTATAGTGAAAGACAGGGGTTTATTATTTCAAATGATGCAGATTTTTGTATTACAGGGTTTATCGTTCCAGGCGCCACCAAACCCGAAGGGCCTTTTGGAGATCATCTTGGGTATTATTCACAGGTCCATGAGTTTCCATATCTAAAGGTGGTTTCGGTTTTTCACAGACCCGGAGCCATTTTCCCGTTTACCGTGGTGGGACGGCCGCCCCAGGAAGACTCTATTTTTGGGCGGCTTATCCATGAAATTACCCGCAGTGCAGTCTCAGATGCCCTGCCGGGTGTTGTGGCCGTCAATGCCGTGGATGAGGCCGGGGTTCATCCCCTGCTTTTGGCCAAAGCCCATGAACGGTATATCCCCTATGAAAAAAGAAAACCCAGAGAGCTGCTCACCCATGCCAATGCCATCCTTGGCACAGGACAGCTTTCCCTTGCCAAATATTTGTTTATCTGTGCCCACGAGGACAATGAAAAACTTGAGGTCAATGATGAAAAGGCCTTTTTGATCCATATGCTTGAACGTATGGATTTTTCCAGGGATCTGCATTTTATCACCAAAACCACCATGGATACCCTGGATTATTCCGGATCAGGCCTTAACCAGGGCTCTAAGGTCATTATGGCAGCGGCCGGACCCAAACTTCGAACCCTTGACTCCGGGTTTCCTTCCGGCCTGTCATTGGGGGATGGATTTTCCCATCCTGTGTGCGCCACTCCCGGAATGGTGGTGGTCAAAGGACCCCAATTTTCATCCTATGAACGGGCTGAACAAGAGATCCGCACATTTAAAAGCGGTCTTGAAAGAACCTGCGGACTTGAGGGCCTGCCCCTATTTGTTCTTGTGGATGATCCTGGGTTTGCCGGAAAAACCTTTGCCAATTTTCTCTGGGTTACTTTTTTACGGTCCAACCCTTCCCACGACATATACGGAATAGATGAGACCCAGGAATATAAGCATTGGGGATGTAAAGGGCCTTTGATCATTGATGCCCGGATCAAGCCCTTTCATGCGGCCGCCCTTGAACCCGATCCTGATGTGGAAAAAAAGGTCAAGGAACTTGGTAAAATAAATGGCCCGCTTTTCGGGTTGATCTAAGCTTAAGGATGTTGAACATGGAGGAAAAAATGAACAAATACAGATACGTGAAACCATTGCTCTATTCGCTCGCCTGTCTGGTGGTAATTTATTCTGTTCTTGGTTTTTTTGGGGTTCCCTATGCCGCCAGAAAAATAATTGTCAATTCAATAGACCAGACCCTTGACCGCAAGGCTGTTATCCAGAACGTCCAGTTTAACCCCTATACTTTGGAATTGTTTATTAACGGGTTAAAGATTCAGGGAAAAGAACAGGCCGATCTTTTATCCATAGAGAAAATTCATTTTGATCTCTCTGTGCTTTCATTGTTCAAAATGGCTCCGGTGGTCTCAGACATTGACCTGCACAGCCCCCAAATTTTTTTAAGGCTCAACAAGAATAATCGGTTGAACATATCTGATTTGATTCAAAATTTTGAAAATGATTCTTTAACAAAAGAGGCGGATAAATCACAGGACACAACAGAATTCAAGTTTTCACTGGCCAATATAAACATTAAAAATGCAGGGGTGCAGTTTATAGATTCAACCCAGGATCTGACCCATAAAATTGAAGCCTTTAACCTTGAAATTCCCCTTTTAACCAATTTGGACAAGAAAAAGTCAGCCGTTGCCGGACTCCGTTTTTTATTGAACCAGGCACAAATTAATTCAAATTTCAACTCCCTGGTCTTTGATCCTTCCCAAGCCTCAAAAATGAGTTTAAGCATTAAAAATTTTGACCCGGAGGTTTATTTAAACTACCTGAACCTTCCAAAGGGCGTGACATTTGTCCGGCCCGGGCTTTTTGACCTGGATCTGGAAGCCCGTTATACCCGGGCTGAAAAAGGGAAACATCCAGGCGGAAACCAGGTCCTTGAATTAAAGGTCCGGGTTTCAGGACAAGACCTGGACCTGCGTATGCTTGGGGACCAGCCGTTGTTCTCCTGCCCAAATCTTAAGCTTGAAGCAGGGTGCGCCAATCTGTTTTCAAAAGAGCTTACAATCAAAAACCTGGTGATGAAAGGGGCCCATATTTATTTAAAAAGAGGGGCTGACGGCCGGTTAAATCTTGATTTTACAGACCCTGGGGCCAGGCCCTCTCCTTTAAAGGAAGATCAGGATTTGGCGGATTCATCAGCTTTGGCCTTTCCTGTATCCGTTAAAATACTTCAGGCGTCTGTTGAAGACGGCTCTTTTGATTTCAAAGATGAAAAAGTTGAGCCTGGTTTTTCCACTCGTCTTTCCAACCTGGACGCTCGCCTTAAAAATGTGGACATGGGCCCGGAAATATCAGGCGAGTTTGACCTGAGCTTTTTAACCGAGCGCGAAGAAAAGGTCTCAACCCAGGGTAATTTTTTAGTAGAAAAGGATTATAAAATTCAAGGCAGCCTTAATCTTGAAAATATTTGGCCGGATAAATATGTCCCGTATTACAGCGCCTATACCGGGAAAAATTTAAGTTTGGGCAACACAGATATCAGTGCCGGATTTGTTTTTTCAACTACCCAAGGCATACCCGACCTAGAGATTATAAATGGCAGCCTCGGGGTTGATGACTTAAAAATATTGGACAAAACCGCTCCGGCCATGGATATTAACAGGCTTGAGGTCAATGATATTAACCTGGATCTGGGGCAAAAACAGGTCCAAGTTAAAGAGATCCTCACAAGGGAGGGAAGGTTTAATCTCATAAGAGATTCTCAAGGCAAAATTAATCTTTTGACCCGCCTGGATCCTGGCAGGCCTGTGAAAGAAACAGAGCAGAATCCATCCGATGAGAAGAAACCTTCTCAAAGAGGTGTAGATGCCTGGTCCCTTGAAATAGGGCGGTTTCTTCTTGAAAAATACCAGGTGACATTTTCAGACCTTGGGCTCCAAAAGCCTGTTCAAATACAGGTGTCAGATATTGGGGCCCTTGCCACCAACCTGTCAACCTCAGAGAATCAAAAGGCGGATATCAAGGGGGCCTTAACTTTTCAGGAAAAAGGCCGGATGGCGTTTAAAGGAGATCTTTTACTTTCCAGGCCGAGCGCCAGTATAGATTTTAACCTGGCTCAAATGGATTTAACCCCCTTTGAGCCGTATTTTACAGAGAAACTTAATATTCTGATTGCCAAGGGCCAAATGATGTCCAAGGGTCGCCTTTTTGTTGATATGGACAAGGCAAATGCCCCTAAAATCCGGTTCAAAGGAAAAGCCGCACTCAATGATTTTGAATCCAAAAATAAAACAGATGGCAAAGATCTGTTTAAATGCAAGTCCCTGCATTTTTCCGGGATGGATATTGCTTTGAATCCAATTCAAGTCATGGTTCAAAAAATAGCATTAACCGATTTTTATCAACAGGTCATTATCTCAAAAACAGGGCAGTTAAATCTCAGCAACATCCTGGCAGAAACACAAAAAGGGTCTTCGCCTGAAAAAAAGACGAATTCAAATTCTTCAAAATCAAAGCAAATTCCAAAGATCAACATCAAGGCCATTACCCTTCAGGGCGGGCAGATTAATTTTAATGATTTTTTTAATCAACCCCATTTTAGTGCGAATATGACCCAGATTGCCGGCAGTGTTTCCGGGCTTGGCTCATCGGAAAAAGCCCCTGCTCAAATCAACCTTAAAGGAATTCATAAAACCCAGTCTTCCCTGGACATTACAGGATCCTTTGACCTGTTTAAACCGGAAAAATCTGCTGATTTTTCAGTCTCTTTTAAAAACATTGAATTGCCCCAATTCAACGCTTATGCTGTCAAGTATATTGGGTATGAAATACAAAAGGGCAAACTCATACTCGACCTTAACTATCATATTCAAGGCAATAAGCTTGTCTCCACCAATAATCTTTTCTTTGATCAACTGACCCTGGGCAAACAAGTGACAAGCCCTGATGCCACATCCTTACCCATACCTCTTGCCATTTCCCTTTTGAAAAACGCAGAGGGTGAAATTGATTTGGACCTGCCCATTCAAGGACAATTGGATGATCCGGAGTTTGACTATGGCCGGGTTGTGGTGACCACCTTTAAAAATTTAATTCTTTCGGTTGTGACGGCTCCTTTTAAATTTCTTGGGTCCCTGGTCGGACTGGGAGACAACGGAGAACTGGGATTTGTTGAATTTGTTCCCGGAACTTCAAACTTGGATCAAAAGAATAAAGATAAAATTGACCAGCTTGTCAAAATTTTGATTGAAAAAGAACGCCTTAATCTTGAAATTAAAGGTCAATTTGACCTGACAAACGACGGTGAGCAGATTCGAATTTTAAAACTTAAGGCATTGCTGGTCTCCATGATGTCTGAAAAAAACATAGATCCTGATACCCTTTCCCGGGAAAAGCGAAATCAACTCATTGAAAAAGCTTACGGGCTTGCACTGTTTCCAAAACCAAGGGATGAAGCAGGGCTTGAAAAAAAGATTTCCCCCCTTGAAAAAGAAAAACTGCTCATTACCCATTTTAAGGTGGGGCAAAAAGAGTTAAAGAATCTTGGACAGCTTCGCAGCCAAGAGGTCAGGGATTATATTCTCAGTTCGGAAAAAATTGAACCAGAACGTCTGTTTCTGGATGCCCCTGGGCGCGTAGACCAGGAAGAAGAATCCTTTGGCAGGGTCAAGACCTTGTTCGTAATAAAATAAGATATCGGGAATGTTCAGAATTCTGTGTCACGGTTTCGGTTCCCGGATCTGCCTCAGCGCCAGCGGAAGTAAAAGTCAGGTCCGAGAATGGGCCTTCAATCAGCCACGTCGGAGGAGTTGACTTTTGCTGGAGTGGAGTTCCTGGAACCATCTTTTCCATCTGTAAATAAATCCCTATCAAATTCCCAGCTCTTTATCCAGCCGGCCTTCAAAGAAAATTGCCAACTGGGAAATTGTCAGTGACCAATTTTGAATCGGCATTGTCCATTTTTTACTGGCGTTCTGGATCCCCATGTAAAGCAGCTTTAACAGGCTGTCCTGGTTCGGGAATGATCCCTTTGTTTTGGTCAGTTTTCGAAACTGTCGATGCACAGCCTCAATGGTATTTGTGGTGTATATTATCCGTCGAATCTCTTCTGGATATTTAAAGAAATGACTGAGGCGTTCCCAGTTGTTCCGCCAGGATTTTATCACAATCGGGTATTTGTCATTCCATTTATTTTCCAAGATATCCAGTTCTTCTTCGGCCAGATCCTTATTGACCGCTTTATAAACACGTTTTAGATCTGCCATAAATTCCTTTTTATTTTTGGAACCAACGTATTTCAATGAATTTCGGATCTGGTGGACTACGCAGAGTTGAACTTCTGTGTCCGGGAATATGGTCTCAATGGCCTCGGGAAAACCTTTTAGACCATCAACACAGGCAATCAGGATATCTTTTACCCCTCGGTTTGAAAGGTCTGTTAACACCTGCAGCCAGAAGTTCGCACCCTCATTCTCGGATATGTACAGCCCAAGAACCTCTTTGCGGCCCTCGATATTCACCCCAAGAATTGTGTAAACGGCTTTGCTGCTGACCTTTCCGTTTTCTCGTACTTTATAATGTATGGCATCAAGCCATACGATTGGGTACACATTTTCCAACGGCCTGGCCTGCCATTCTTTGACGGTATGGATGATTTTATCGGTAATGGTGCTCAGAGTGGCATTTGAAATCTCAAGTCCATAGATTTCCTGTAAATGGGAAGCCATATCATTATAACTCATGCCCAGGCCGTAAAGGGCTATTATCTTTCTTTCAATTTCATCGCTGAGCGTTGTCTGATGTTTTTTGACGATCTGTGGAGAGAAGGTTCCGGCCCTGTCACGCGGGGTTTCCAGCTCAAATTTACCATCCAGGGATTTAATGGTCTTTTTGCTTTTTCCATTACGGCGGTTGGCAGAAACTTCCTGCCCGAGATGGGACTCCAACTCTCCTTCAAGAGCAGCTTCAGCAAGATTTTTGATTAATGATGTAAGGACGCCGCCCTTACCTGTGAAGGGTTTACCTTCCTGGATGCCTTTAAGGGCTTTTTGAAAATCAAATTCGGTGTTTTCTTCGGTCATGTCAGTTCTCCTTATTTAGCTGAGTATATCAGCTTTCATTCAACTGACACAGAATTTTGAACGCCCTCCCACCAAAAGCAGTAAATAATGTATAATCCCAAAAGGATATATACCCACATTTTTGGATCCATACTATGTTTCCTCCTGTTTGACCTTTGTTTGAGTTGATCGGATTAAAGTTATGATTATCAAGGGATAATCAGGACATATTACACCACCCCCTCTCTTTTAATATTTTCTAATATGAACGTGCTCATGCTTGTTTTCCATACCCGATCTTTCCTAAAGACTCTTCGATTTCATCCAGGATGGCATAGTCGTCAATGGTTGCAGGAACTTTGTACTCTTTTTTATCTGCAATGGACCGCATGGTCCCTCTCAATATTTTACCTGATCTGGTTTTGGGTAAGCGTTTGACCACGGTGGCTGTTTTAAAGGCAGCCACAGGACCGATCTTTTCCCTGACCAGCTGAACCACCTCTTTGACCACCTCGCTGTGATCCCTGTCCACGCTGGCATTGAGCACCATCATGCCTAAGGGGATCTGGCCCTTGAGCTGATCTTCAACCCCCATAACCGCGCATTCGGCCACATCAGGATGCCCTGCAATGGCTTCTTCCATGGCCCCTGTGGACAGCCTGTGGCCGGCCACATTAATAATGTCGTCGGTACGGGCCATGACATAGATATAATCGTCCTGGTCAATAAAGCCTGCATCCGAGGTTTCATAATAACCTGGAAATTTAGACAAATAGGCCTCTTTATATCGTTCATCATTCTGCCACAGGGTGGGCAGGGTACCCGGGGGCAAGGGAAGCTTGACCACAATGGCGCCGATATCCCCTTTGGATACAGGCTTGCCATCATTGTCCAATACCTCCATATTCCATCCGGGAGCCGCTTTTGTGGGAGAGCCTGGTTTTACCGGGAATTGTTCTATGCCCACGCAGTTGGCAGCAATGGCCCAGCCTGTTTCCGTCTGCCACCAATGATCGATGACCGGCACTTTCAGGCTGTTCTCCGCCCAGGACAAGGTATCTGGATCGGTGCGCTCTCCTGCAAGAAACAAATAGTTAAATTCTGACAAATCAAAATCCTTCATCATCTGAGCTGCTGGATCTTCGCGCTTGATGGCCCTGAAGGCTGTGGGTGCTGTAAATAAAGTTTTGACCTTATGTTCTGATATGATTCGCCAGAATACGGAGGCATCCGGCGTGCCCACAGGTTTTCCTTCAAATATGATGGTGGTGCAGCCTTTGAGCAGGGGACCGTATACAATATACGAATGACCCACCACCCAACCGATGTCAGAGGCAGCCCAATAGACATCCCCCTGATTAACCCCGTAAATGGCGTTCATGGTCCACTTGAGGGCGACCATATGCCCGCCGTTGTCCCTGACCACCCCCTTGGGTTCTCCTGTGGTGCCAGACGTATAAAGGATATACAAAGGATCTGTTGCCTCTACCGGTACACACTCTTTGGGGCTTGCCTGAAACATCACATCCTGCCAGTCAAAATCCCTGCCGTCTATCATACTGGCCTGGGCCTGGGGACGCTGGAGAATAATACAGGCATCGGGCTTGGATTCTGAGAGGTCAATGGCTTCATCGAGCAAGGGCTTGTATTCAATGACTTTTTTGACCTCAATACCGCAGGATGCAGAGACAATCACCTTGGGTTTGGCATTATTGATACGGGTGGCCAGTTCATTGGCGGCAAATCCGCCGAAAACCACCGAATGAACCGCACCTAACCGAGCACAGCCCAGCATGGCAAACACCGCTTCAGGGATCATGGGCATGTAGATAATGACCCGATCTCCTTTGGACACACCTTTTGCAGCAAGGGCACCGGCAAATAAAGAGACTTCTTTTTTAAGGTCATTATAGGTATATTTTTTTATGGTATCTGTGACCGGACTGTCATAGATTATGGCATCCTGGTCTCCACGGCCTTCTTGAACATGAAGGTCCACAGCGTTATAGCAGGTATTGGTCTGTCCCCCTTTAAACCATCGGTAAAAAGGTAAATTGGTGTCATCCAATACCTTGTCCCATTTTTTATACCAGAAACAGTCTTCGGCAACAGGTCCCCAGAAGTTTTCAGGATCATTAATGGACTGATCATAGGCATTCGCATACAAATTGGACATGAATTTTCTCCTAGCGCAATATGTTAATGGTTCAAGACCAGATTAATTCTGGACCATATTTTTGATCTCTTCCACCACCTCAGGATTGGCCAAGGTCATGACGTTGCCCACATCCCCCCGGTTTGAAATGGCCCCTAGAACCCGGCGCATGATTTTACCGGATCTGGTTTTAGGCATATCCGGCACCAGCCATACCTTTCTGGGTTTTGCAATTTTCCCGATCTGTTCGCACACCGCATCGGAAATTTTCTGTGCCAGGGCCTCGGTGGGTTCCACGCCTGTTTTAAGGGCAATATAAAGATCGGGCTCTTTTCCCTTAATATCGTGAGAAACTGGCACAACTGCGGCTTCAGCCACTTCATTTACCACAAGGGAGGCAGACTCAATCTCTTTGGTGCCCAGGCGGTGGCCGGATACATTGATGACATCATCAATCCTGCCAAGGATTCTAAAATACCCGTCATCTGACATGGTTGCAGCGTCTCCTGCAAGATAGGGCCAGTCTTTCCAGTCCTTGGATTCAGGATTTCTGCAAATGTCGGCAAAATAGGTGTCTACAAAACGTTGTCTGTCACCCCAGATGGTCTGGAACTGACCGGGCCATGGGTTGCGGATACAAATGTTTCCGGCAATTCCGGTCTCTGTGATTTCCTTGCCTTCATCATCCAGAATAAAAGGATGAATTCCGGGAACACCCGGGCCTGCGCTTCCGGGTTTCATGGGTTTGAGTCCGGGAACGGTGGAACATAAAAATCCCCCTGTTTCCGTCTGCCACCAGGTATCCACAATAATGGCTTCCCCCTTGCCCACGGCAGATTCATACCATTTCCAGACTTCCGGTTCGATGGGCTCGCCCACCGTGGTCATATGCTTAAAATGATAGTTGTATTTGGCCGGTTCATCCGGTCCAAGTTTTCTTAAGGCCCGGATGGCTGTGGGAGCTGTATGGAAGATATTAACATCCAGCTGCTGGGCAATCCGCCAAGACCTGCCGGCATCAGGATAGGTGGGCACTCCTTCGTAGATCACGGTTGAGGCGCAAAGGGCAAGGGGACCATATACGATAAATGAATGTCCGGTAATCCAGCCGATGTCGGCCATGCACCAATAGACATCTTCAGGGTGAATATCCTGAATATATTTTGACATGGCTGTGGTATAGGCAAGATAGCCCCCTGTACCATGCTGGCAGCCTTTGGGCTTGCCGGTGGTGCCAGAGGTGTACATGAGAAAAAGCGGGTCTTCAGAGAGCATTTGTTCGGGCTCTATGATCTTCCCGAAATGATTTTTCAAAGCCTCATTCACAAATACATCACGCCCGTCAACCATTGGGGTGTCACACGAATATTTTCCAGGATACCGCTGCCAGACCAGAACTGTATCCACTACCTGGCCTTGTTGGGCAGAGAGTTTGACGGCTTCATCTGCATTGACCTTGTGGTTGAGCAGTTTACCTGCCCTGTAATAGGCGTCCATGGTAATCAACACCCGTGAATTTGAGTCCACCACCCTGTCGGCACATGCCGAGGCTGAAAATCCGCCGAAGACCACAGAGTGGATCACGCCGAGCCTTGCGCAGGCCAGCATGGTAATGGGAAGTTCTGCTGACATGGGCATATGAATTGTGACCCGGTCTCCTCGTTTGAGTTTTGCATCGTTTTTAAGTACAGAGGCAAACTCGTTTACCCTGACGTAAAGTTCCTGGTAGGTGATATGATCTGTCCGCTCTTCTTCGAGTTCCGGAACAAAATGGATGGCGGTTTTGTTTTTATTTTTTTCTAGGTGTCTGTCAATACAATTATAAGATGCATTTATTTTGCCGCCTTTGAACCATTTGTAGCAAGGGGCGTCACTGGCATCAAGTACTTCATCCCAGTATTTATACCAGGTGAGCAGTTCGGCATATTCAGTAAAATAATCCGGGAAGTTGTCCAGACTGAACCTTTCAAAAATATCTGGATCCGTTAAATTGGCCTGGCCGATAAACTTGGATGAAGGATAATAATATTCCTCTTCTTTCCAGTGAACTGCGATCTGGGCTTCCGTAGTTTCGACAACTTCTTTTTTGCTCATCACTCATCTCCTTGTTGGTATATGTTTAAGGAACTTATATTATAGATGATTTTCAAGCGTGCCGATGCCGGCTCCACCTCCCTTGTTATGGATGGAAAAAGAGTTGAAAAAGGTGTTTTATATATGTTGTGTCTATGTGTAAGCCTGTCAGTTTAGACACGCTTTTTTTTAAAAACCAGTGCAGGCAGTAGTTGAGGAGATAATAGTGTGGAAATCGCTGCCATTTACTGAATTTGATTTATATCTTAAATAAATCAATATTAAGATATGGCTTCGAAGTCAATAAAAAACTTTGTTTTCTTGGGGAATTATCTTTAAATTTTATCCATCCTGTTATATTCATAATAATGGTTTCAGAACCTAAGTGTTTACAAAAAAAAGAAAATTAACCATCTGGAAGATGTTTAACTTTGTTTGATGGCAATAAACTTGATCTGATTAAGACGTTTATGCAAAAGTATGTTCGGATCCGGTTCAAACCCAGATTTTGACCGGTGAACATATTGCTGTTTTAGAGTTTAAATTCGTCAGCAGTGAATAGTGAATAATCGTGGCAAGGGGAAAAAACCATGCAGTGTCAGATATCTAAACTTAAATTGTACAAGGAGAGAGTATGAAAAACCCTGTTGATCATTATTGGCAACTAAAACTTGAGGCGGTTAAAGAGGGGCTTGAAAATAATCATTTTGAGGTTCATATTGCCCAATCAGCCAAAGCGGCCAAGGATCTGGCCCTTGAAAAGATTATTCCTTCTTTGAAACCGAAAAGCGTGTCATGGGGAGGGTCCATGTCTTTTGTGGGTACCGGGCTTTTTCATGCGCTTGTGGATGACCCGAGCTTTGAGGTCTTAAATACCTTTGACAAAAGTTTGGCCGTCGAGGATATGCTTGAACTTCGGCGGCGCTCCTTGATGGTGGATCTTTTTATCACCGGCATCAATGCTGTCACTGAAGCAGGGTATCTGGTCAATCTGGACATGATCGGCAACCGGGTGGCAGCAATGATCTGGGGGCCTAAAAACGTTTTGTTGATAGTCGGTAGAAATAAAATTTGCAGTGACCTTGAAGATGCCATGTTCAGGATTAAAAATTATGCGGCACCCGTAAATACAATGAATTTGGATAAAAAGACCCCCTGTGCAAAAACAGGGATCTGCCACGATTGTGACAGCCCTGACAGAATATGTAATTATTGGACCATCACAGAAAAATGTTTTTCCAAAGGCCGGATCAAGATTATTCTGGTGAACGAAGATATGGGGTTTTAGCCATATGTGAGTTTTCCTTTTTGGTCGTCCTGAAATTTAATTAAAAAAGCAGTATCATCCAGGTTAGGCTCACGGTTGAATTAAAATTTTCCAAAATATGGCTTAGGATTTTTAATCGTATTCAAGGCGGGTGGCCGGGAGCATATTAGACGTGCCAGCCACCAACGACGAAGAGGGTTAAAAAGACAAGGCATATGGGAGGTTTTATTCTGATCAAGAGCCTTAATATTGGATTTTAAACCCGCTTAAATCGGGCTGGACATCAACCTGCCAGGAGGTCACCTTGTCCACACGGGAATGGGGTGACCCCGTCTGGCACCAGGTCAGCATCATATCAATATTGTTTTTTTCTCCCTGGAAAAGGGCCTGGACTGTTCTGTCAGGTAAATTTTTCACATGACCTGCCAAGTGCAGATTTATTGCCGCCTCCCGGGTTTCAGCCCTGAAACAAACCCCTTGAACCCGTCCTTTTATCCTGACTTGAACAGCGGTTTTTATACTCATTTGGTCCCCTTTGATTTTTTATCACACGGTGTGTTCAGGCTGGCCTTTTTGATTATATCTGAACCAAACTTTTGTAAAACCGAATCCATGGCCTGGTCTACACAATCCCATTGTTGATCGATTTTTTCATCCCTGTCCAAAAGCAAGGACATCTGAACCGGCTCAGATGTGTGCTTAAAATCAGAGACCCCAACCCCGATCAGCCTGATTTTTTTTTTGATGCTTACCTTGTCATACAATTGAGTTGCAAGATCATAAATTGCATTGGAAGAAGAGATCCAGGATTCGGTTTTTTTGCTCCGGGTGATTTGGGAAAAGTCTGAAAATTTTATTTTAATTGAAACATGACGGCAGATCCAGTTTTTTTTTCTCAGATCCCGTCCTACACGGTGGGACTGCTCTAACAGGACCTTTCGTACCTCTGCAAGAGTATAAATATCCTTGGAAAGTGTGGTTTCACTGGAAATGGATTTGCGAACGGATTGGGCTTGCAGCGGGGTGTCATGACCAAGGGATAGTTTTGAAAGGCGTGTTCCCATTTTACCCAGCTTTCGGCTCAAGAGGGCCTGATCGAAATGTTTGACATCCCCAAGGGTTTTTATTTGAAGGGCAGTCAAAAGTTTTAAGGCCTGGGTCCCCACCCCCGGCACTTTTTTAATGGGAAGGGTGGCAATGACATTGTCCATATTTTTTCTTGAAATATATGTCAGCCCGTCTGGTTTATTCATGTCAGAGGCAATTTTGGCCAAAAATTTTACAGGGGCAATGCCCACCGAACAGGTCAGGCCGATTTCGTTTAGCACGGCAGTTTTAATCTGGACTGCAATCTGTTTTGGACTGCCGAATAATTTGTCACACCCCTGGGTATCCACATAGGCCTCATCAATGGATACAGGCACAACAACCGGGGAAAAGCGTTTTAAAATCTTCATGATTTGTTGGGAATCGTTCAGGTATTTGTTTCGGCTGCCGGGCAGGATGATAAGATGCGGGCATTTTTGTTTGGCCTGGAAAACGGGCATGGCTGAACAAATGCCAAATTTTCTGGCCTCATAACTGGCCGTGGACACCACACTTCTTTTTGAATGACCGGACACGATAACAGGGCGACCCTTGAGCCTTGGGTTGTCCCGCTGCTCTATGGCTGCAAAAAAAGCATCCATATCCACATGAAGGATCATTAAATCACCGTTTTTTTAAGTCCTGTTTTTGCATTTCAAGAACGAATTTGTGTATGACTTCATACTCTTGGACCGTGCAGTTTTCAAAGATGCAGTGGCAGATCTGATTCGCAGAAATATGCAAAATTCTGATCTGAACATTCAGGGCGGGATCTCCTGTAAAGTTCGGCATGTTCAGGATTAAAGAAATTTTATCTGAATCGTATTGTTTGGCTCCTGGATTTGAAAACCCAAGCCCTCCCGCACTGATGTCTGTAAGGTTGACCTCTCTGCCTTTAAATTTGATTGCCAATTGGGTATTGCCTGAAAACACATACCGAAATGAGGCGCGTTGATCTGTCTGGTCAATAGAGGAGACCGCATTACCAGGTGCTTTGGTTTTTTTCCAGAACAAATTCAACCCTCCTGTTTTTAGCCCGGTTCTCTTCTGTGGTGTTGGCAGCCAGGGGAATAAGCTGCCCATATCCGGTTGCCGTAAGGCGCTGGGCACTGATTCCCTTGGCAATCAAATGTTTTAATACCGTAGTGGCCCGGATGGCCGACAGCTCCCAGTTGGAGGGAAAGGCTTTGGTGGCAATGGGCACATTATCGGTATGGCCTTTGATATTAATATTATACTCGGTGTATTTTTTAAGCAGATTGATCATCTCATCCATGGCGGGCAGGGCCTGGGAATTTAGTCTGGCTGAGCCCGAAGCAAACAAGGCTTCCCCTGAAACGGTAATGATTAATTTACCAGAACTTGCCTCCAGAGATAAGCTCTCTTTTTGAGCGGCATTTTTAACCAAACGGTCCATGGAGCGATATAATGCCGTGTCCCGGTTGCGAAGGCCGGTGATCTCATCTATGCGGATTTTTTGGTCAAACCCGTCTGGTTTGCCAAGAAATTTCATTATTCCTTCCATTTCTGATTGAGTCTGCACCGCTGCTGTCAATGAGGTGACCGTTGTTTTATACCGCTCTTTTTCAAAGGAGGCCAATGAGTAGAGCAGTACAAAAAAGACCATGAGCAGGGTCATGAGATCGGCATAGGTGACAAGCCATCCGGCATCATTTTCTTCAACAATATAAGGATTGTTATACCCGGTATCTTTCATGGTTAGTCCTTTAGATTCATCTGGTCCAGGGGCTGGCGAAGACGTGAGGATATAAAACTGGATAATGTTTCATAAATAATCACCGGATTATTGTTGTTCAAAATTGAAATAGCACCTTCCCGTATGATTTCAAGGTTCATGATTTCAATGACGGTTCTGGACCGAAGTTTGCCTGCCACGGGCAGAAAAAAAAGGGTGGATAAAAAAGAGCCGTAAAAGGTGGTCAAAAGGGCGGTTGCCATGGCCGGCCCGATATGGGACGGATCCTGAAGGTGGGAGAGCATTTGAACCAGGCCGATAAGGGTGCCGAGCATGCCGAATGCCGGGGCATAAATTCCCATTTTCCGAAAAACATCCTGAACAATAAAATGCCTCATCTGCAAGGATTGGATTTCCGTGGTCAAGGCCGCCCGGATCACCTCTTCGGAAGATCCGTCTGCCAGAAGGCCGCAGGCTTTTTTGAGAAACAAAGACCTGGTTTTGACACTGGCCAAATGTAAAAGTCCCTGCCGCCGGCTGATCCGACTGAGTTTAATCATGGTGGCAACAGCCTGATTGGGATCTTCCTTGTCCTTGGAAAAGACAAAATAGGCCGCCTTGAATGCCGCATATACATCTCTAAACTGAAAGGTGATCAAGGTGGTGGCCAAGGTCCCTCCGAATACGATCATCAGGCCTGGAATATTAATAAAATTATAAGAGTCCCCGCCCAGAAAAATAGCGGAAATAATGAGTGAAAGTCCTGAAATAATGCCAACAAAAGAAGCTAAATCCATAATCACCTTAGCGTGTTGCTCACCTGTATTTAATCATTGATTCATAAGATCCTTACAGCCTTGTTTTGAGTCTGTATGCTATTATATTCCGCTTACAGGGTCAAGCGCTTAGAACCCGGGATATATTTAATCCAACGGGTTAAAAAAAAAACAGATTATTTTGTCCAAAATTTCAATACAAAATTCATATATTCAAAATCAGTGATGTCCGGTTAGGTTTTTGCTTGCTCAATAATTTTTTGATCTTTGACAATATTGTCCCTGTTTGAACTATGAGAGCCCTGCTCCTCGCAGCCAAACAGGTCATTTAGAATGGCGGTTCGCAGCTGCCGAACTCTTTTGATCGTGACCTTTTCATTAAACTGTTTTTGGCAATGGATTGCCAGTAACAGGTAAGTGATAAGGCCGCCAAGAATCTGAACCATAAGGCCGTATTCACTGCGGGCAATGAGATGATATACCTTCAGATGTTCTTTCCACCATTTGAAAAAATCCTCAATGGTCCACCGGAGTTTATAAATTGTTGCTATTTGTTCCGCTGTTAAATCATGCCTGTCAGTTGCCACATAGTATTTGACGCCAGCAATTTTATAGCCAACAACCCGAACAGGCCTTTTCGTCTGGTTTTGATTCGGAGTACCAAGTTTAACCAGTGCATCATAAAAAATGTAGCTGTCGGAAGGGGTCTCGTGGTTATCAATAATTGTTCTTGTTGTCCTGGTTTTTATACGGCAGACAAAATGTTTGCCTTGCTCCTGAAGCAGGTCAAATTCTTTATGGGATTGATATCCACGATCCATAACACCTGTTTGCCCCTTGGAAAGTATTTTGGGAACAAAAGTGCGTTCAGCGCCGTTGCCTTCAGTCAAAAAGATTTTGTTTGGGATTCCGTGATTAATGTCAAATCCGCAATGTACTTTGGCTTTTTTACTTCCTTTTCTGTAGTTCGCCCAGTGCATTGAAAGGACTGCATTTATGAGACTACCGTCAATGGAAACCAACTCTCCTAACTCGGCGTGTTCACCCGGATGACACTCAAGAGCCTGTTTATAAAGATCCTCAAAGATAAATTGCAGTTGTTCGAGTCCCCTGTGATTGATGGCTTCACAGAAACTACTACGGCTGATACCACCGTCTGGCGCAATATTTTCTTTAGCAAAAACATTCTCCTTGAGATCCTGAATTAAATGTCGGGCAGACTTGTGCTCCTGAAGATGGAAATAAACCAAAGCATTTATCTGGTCTTCGAATGTCATTTTTAAAGGGCGATCTCCTCGAGATTGTAATTCCGGTGCTTTTGAAAGTGACTTTATCAGAGGGCACCTGAAATTGTCAAAGTTCAGAGACCGTAGTTGTTTTTTAGGGACTGAGATGTGCGTCATTTGAGCTCCTTGAGTTAAATTTTCAAGGCGCACAAAAATTTTTACGCACATTTGTCAACACAAAACAGACTGTTTTTTCAATGATTTTAGATGCTTTTTATATGCAACAACCTAACCGGACACTACTGATTCAAAATAAAATAAGGATAAAATCAAACCTGCTCCTGGACTGGGAGCAATGGGCAAATATGGATTTTTCTAGGCTGGATCATCGGGTTGATATCATATTCACTGCCAACCCAAATCCACCGCCTAATTTTATGTTTGTTAGAATATGGGGATGGTCCGTGCTTTCCTGGCTGCCAGCATGGTACCATATTGGGGTGCCAAGCGTGCGACGAGTAAGGTGTACAAACCATACTCCGCTGTGAGGGCAAACAAAGGCAGCAAAGAAGAAGGTGCTGTAAGGTGGATCAAGGGTCAAAAGAAAGATTGCTCAACTTAGGGTTAATCTGATATCTTTTTTTATGCTTGTCTTGGAACCTAAGTTTTGAACGCCAACTTTGAATTGAAGAAAGGCCATAGGATACGGATGCGTTTATACCTCATTTTGTTGTGTGTTTTGGCCGCCTGTCTCTTGTCCGGGTGCCAGGAACAGCCCGGTCAAACTGATCAAATTAATCAAAATTTAGCCCAGGCGGTTGATCTAAAGCCTTTAATCTACAGCCCTTTGCCTGAAAATATTCATTGGCTGACCAATAATACAGATCCTGTATTTTCATCTGAAAAGGCCAAAAAAGGAGGGATGGTCAGAGCCGCCCTGCTCAGTTTTCCCATGACCTTCAGGGTGGTGGGCCCGGATTCCAACGGCGGGTTTAGAAGTGCCATTCTTGACAATCAGCTTTCGTTGATCAACCGCCATCCCAATACCGGCAATATTATTCCCGAACTTGCCACCCACTGGGCCTTTGATGATGATAAAAAAACCATGTATTTCAAGCTTGACCCTGATGCCCGATGGTCGGACGGGGTCAAGGTCACTGCCAGGGACTATCTGTTCACCCTTAAATTTATGCGTTCGGAACATATTATTGCTCCCTGGTATAATGATTATTACACCCGGGAGATAGAAAAGGTCATTGTGTACGATGACTATACCATAGGGGTGAAAAGCACAAAAGCCGTGCCCAACCCCTATCTTAAGCTGGGAATCAGCCCCACGCCCGAACATTACTATAAGAGACTTGATCATGAGTTTACCACCCGATACAACTGGGCCGTGGTACCCAATACAGGGGCATATCAAATTCATGAGTTTAAAAAAGGGCGGTTTATCCGGTTTAAGCGCAAACAAAATTTCTGGGCCAAGGATAAACGCTATTTTAAACACAGGTTTAACGTGGACATGGTCCAGTACACGGTGATTCGGGATTTTAATTTTCAATGGAAATTTTTTAAAAAAGCACGGCTGGATGCCTTTGGAATGACCCTGCCCAAGTTCTGGCATGTAAAATCCAAAACCCCGGTGATCGAAAAGGGATATGTTGAACGGATCTGGTTTTTCAATGACCAGGAGCATCCCTCCAGGGGCTTGTGGCTAAACCAAGACCAGCCCATATTCAAAGATCAAAGGCTTTGTTATGCCTTTGCCCATGCCATGAATGTTGAAAAAGTCATCAAACAGGTGTTGAGATCTGATTATTTCAGGCTGCCCCAGGCCTTCTACGGATATGGACGATATACCGATTATTCCATCCGCCCAAGAGAGTATGACATTGACAAAGTAGACCGCTTGATGAGGGATGCTGGGTGGCACAGGGGGCATGACGGGATCTGGGTTAAAGACAAGTTACGGTTTTCAGTCAAGGTGACCTATTCCTATGATGAGCATATGGCAAGACTTGTAGTTCTCAAAGAAGATGCACTTAAAGCAGGGATTGAACTCCGGCTTGAAAAGCTTGACCCCTCTGCCATGTTTAAAAAATTTCTTGAAAAAAAACATGAGGTGGCATGGATGGGCTGGAGCACCAGTTTAAGGCCTTCCTATTGGCAGGGGTGGCATTCTGATAATGCCCATAAACCCCAGACCAATAATATTACCAATACCGATGATCCCCAACTTGATTCTTTGATTGACCAGTACCGGGACAGTCTGGACGAAGAAGAACGGATTCGCCTTTCTTTGGCCATCCAAAATAAAATTCACAAGATCGGTGCCTATGTGCCCACCTTTATGATCCCCTATGTCAGACTTGCCTATTGGCGGTGGATGAAATTGCCGGAGTTTCACGGCACCCGCATGTCAGACGACCTTTTTAACCCGTTTTCATCCACCATCGGCGGGTTGTTTTGGATTGATGACAAGGTCAGAAAACAGACCCTGGCAGCCATGAAGGCGGATAAATCATTTTTGCCTGTGCTGATTGTGGACAAGCAGTACAAAAGAGAGGATAAAAAAAATGAACCAGGCAAATGAGCCCATTTTAAAGGTGGAGGATCTGGTGGTTTCCTTTGGTTCGGATCAGGGAGATCTTAGGGCGGTTGACCATGTCAGTTTTAGCCTTAAAAAGGGGCAGGTCCTCGGGATTGCCGGTGAATCCGGATGCGGAAAAAGTGTGACCGCCCTGAGCATTGTTCGGTTGCTGCCAAAACCGGCAGCCATGATCCTCAACGGACGTATCCTTTACCAGGAAAATGATCTTCTGGCCCTTCCCATTGAAAAAATGCACAACATCCGGGGCAGAAAAATTTCAATGATTTTTCAAGAACCCATGACGGCATTAAACCCTGTTCATTCCATAGGCCGGCAGATGATTGAAGTGTATGAACTGCATTTTTCCACCATGTCATCGGCCCAAATGGTGTTGGCTTCGGTTCAAATGCTTGAGCAGGTCGGCATCCCGGATCCTGAACAGGTCATGGGTAAATATCCCCATCAACTATCCGGAGGTATGCGTCAGCGGGTGATGATTGCCATGGCCCTTGCCTGTGAACCCGATATTCTGATTGCCGATGAACCCACCACAGCCCTTGATGTCACCGTACAGGCTCAGATTATGGATTTGATCATCGGGCTCAAGGAAAAAATAAAGATGTCCGTGATATTGATCACCCATGATCTCGGGGTTATTGCAGAAAATTGTGATGATGTGGTGGTCATGTATGCAGGACAGATTGCTGAAATCGCCGGTGTCGGTCAATTATTTAAAGATCCGTGTCATCCATATACCCAAGGACTGCTTGCCTCAATTCCATCACGGGCGAAGGTCGCGAAAAAGCATCTGCCCACCATTGCCGGCAATGTGCCCCCTTTGTCCAAGATGCCTAAAGGGTGCCGATTTTCAGACCGTTGTCCCCTTAAAAAAGAGATTTGTCTTGTACAAACGCCCAACCTAGGTTCAGTTGGTAAAGACCGTTCAGCCGCCTGCCATTTGCTGACCTGAAACAAAAAAATGGACTCTTTTTAAAATAATACTTGATTTTTAAGTAAAAGCTAATAATATACATTCAAAGCTTGGCAATAAAGGGCTTTGTCGGTTTCGTTCTAAGGGCTGGACCCATTTGTTGAAGTGGCAGGACCTAAAGTTTGAAACTACAATTATTCACTTAAAGTAAGGAGAGAGTCACAATGGCAAATGGGATCGTAAAATGGTTTAATGATGCAAAGGGTTATGGATTTATTGAGCAGGAAGAAGGACCTGACGTATTTGTCCACCATACCGGCATCAATGCAACTGGTTTCAAATCCCTGAATGAGGGAGATCGGGTCACATTTGATGTAGAAGACGGACAGAAAGGGCCCGCAGCGGTTAATGTAACAGTTCTCTAGTAGTTTTTTTAAAGGGTTTTTGGCTGCTCAAGTTTAAAAACCCTTTTTCTTTGGTCTCTTTTCTTCGGTTGAATCCTGGTTTAAAACCGGCCAGGCAAATAAGGTTCTGTGTCGATCTGCGTCTTTTTTTCAAAGATCATATCTGAAACCAACTTTCCTGTACCGGTGGCCAGGGTCAGACCGAGCATGCCATGGCCTGTTGCGATCACCAGATTGTCCTGAAAAGGAGATCTGCCGATGATTGGCATGTCATCATAGGTCATGGGGCGAAGGCCTGTCCATTCTTTAATTATGGGGTGGCCGCAAGGAGCACTCATATATTCTTTTGCCCCTTGTATGAGTTTTTTTAGGCGTTTGGAATTTAAATGATCTGAATAGCCGGAAAATTCCATGGTGCCCCCAAGGCGGTATCCGGTTTTCCAGGGCGTGACCACCATATTTTTTTCACAGAGCATGCAGGGGATATTGGGACATGGATCCGGCCGCTCCATGGTGATACTGTATCCTTTTCCAGGCTGCACCGGCAGGGTTAAATTCAAACTGCTGGCAATTAACGGGCTCCAGGCACCGGCGGCAAGTACAAAGGCATCGGCAAAAAGATTTCCCCTTGAAGTGCTCACATGTCTGATTGATCTTTTGTTTATGCAAATATCAATGACCTCACACTCTTCTATTAGGGTCAATCCCTGGTTAACCAGCATGGTTTTCCATGATCTGACAAAGTGTTCGGGTCTTAAGTGATGATCCTGGTCACTATACCATGCGCCTGCAATTTCAGGGGATAATGCAGGCTCCAAATCAAGGGTGTCTTTTTTGCCAAGCCGTTTATACCCAAGGTTGAATTTTTGGAGAAAATTATTTGTTTTTTCAAAGGATTCAAGATTCTTTTCCTCTTTAAACACAGATAAAATACCCTTTTGTTCAAAATCGCATGGGAAATTCTTGTTTTTTAAAAGAGCTGTAAACAATTTTGATGAATATTTTAAAAGCTCATATTTGGCTGTGGCCGCTTGATTCATATGACCGATCCTGCAGTTTAAGGCAAACTTGACCAGCCAGAGCATCCGTTCAATATCCATCCCGGGCTTAATATACAAAGGAGAGGTGCCCAAAAGTGTTCTGTATATCTCATGGCTGACAGCGCCTGGTGCGCACAAGGGGATGACATCTGTAAAGTAGAGCAACCCGCAGTTGCCGTGGGAAGAACCCGACCCTGCCGTGTTTTTTTCAATGATTGTCACCCGGGCACCTTGTTTCATAAGGTAGTGGGCACAGGCAAGACCGATCACTCCCCCGCCGATAACGATTACGGACTGGTTCTTTTCCATGGATTTCCTTTTTTTTTTAGAAAGCTTAGGTTAAAACATGGTCCAAGGATTAAAGTTGATTTGAAACTGCAACCCTCAAGAAAAATGTCAGGTTAAGACAGTTTTTTGTAAATTTCAATGCCAAAATAAAGACAGATAATCAATTATTGAGTTAATTTCTTGTCCAGACAATTAAAGATGGTATATAAGATACATCAAATTTATGGGGGATAAAAGCAGCCCCAATTAATAAAGACAGGACAAAGATGCAGATTCTGGAAATCAAGGGGTTAAAAAAATATTTTCCCGTCACCAGCGGGGTCTTTTTGCGTGCCAAAGGCAATATACATGCAGTGGACGGGGTGTCTTTTAGTGTCTCAAAGGGAGAAACCCTTGGTATTGTCGGGGAATCGGGTTGCGGAAAGACCACCTTGGGTCGGTGTATCATGGGGCTGTACCCTCTGACCCAAGGCAAGATTACATTGGACAACATTTCTCTGGCCCAGATGAGTTCATCCGAGCGCAAGACCTTTTCCACCCGTGTACAGATGATATTTCAAGATCCGTTTGAATCTCTGGATCCAAGGCAGACCGTAAGACAGATACTTGAAGAAAAATATCTTATTCACGGCCAGAAAGGATCCAATGTTTCAACTCAGGTCCAAGCATTGCTCGATCAGGTCGGACTCGGATCCGAGGCCCTTGAAAAGTATCCCCATGAATTTTCCGGGGGCCAGCGCCAGCGGATTGGAATTGCCAGGGCGGTCAGCATGACCCCTGAAATCATTGTATGCGATGAACCCGTATCCGCACTTGACGTATCTGTTCAGTCCAAGATTTTGAATCTGCTGCTTGACCTTCAAAAAAATTTAAAATTAACCTATCTGTTTATCTCCCATGACCTCTCTGTGGTCAGGCACATGTCCGACCGGATTTTGGTCATGTATCTTGGCAAGATCATGGAAATTGCAGATGCCCATACCCTGTATACCTCTCCGTCCCATCCATATACCCGGGCACTGCTGGAGTCCATTCCGGTTCCCGATCCTGAAATCAGAACCCAAAAGGTGCCCTTAAAAGGGGAAATCCCTTCGGTCGAACATCCGCCCCAAGGCTGCCGGTTTAATACCCGGTGTCCCAAGGCCTTTGACCTATGTTTTGAACAAGAGCCCGAACTTGTCACTGATCTGGATAATCCTGACCATAAAGCGGCCTGCCACTTGTTTACCCCCTGATATTTTACAGGGTGGGAAGGCAAAACCACCACCTAAATTTTTATTTGCCTAAATAAGGGGATGTTCCGTGCTTTTCTGGCCTCTATCAAGGGAACATATTGCGGCGCCAAGCCAGCGACGAATGATGTGTATACGTCATACTCCGCAGTGAGGAGCAAACCAAGGCAACCAAGAAGATGGTTCTGTAAGGTGGATCAGGGGGGCTCAGGGTCATCGCATGTAACTTTTATTAAGATTCGTCCTTACCCGGCTGGAATAGGTGAGGGGGATTCCGTTAAATCTTAAGCGGTCGTCCTGACCGCTTAAGAAGCGGAAATGATCGGACCTATGCCGTCCTGGCGGGCCGCTCATTTACGCCACTCCACCCCCTTCACCCTATCCCAGTCTGGCTCTCCTGGCTTGCTATAGTATATGAGCATCGAACAAAATTTTCCTAGACATCGCTGCACAGATACGATATATATGGCAATAAACACAAGGAGTTGCCAATGAACGAAAAAAAATCTCTTGAAACTTTTTTTGACAATATTCAGGACCCCAGACACCACAATAAGCTTCATAATTTAATTGATGTCGTCATCATCGCAATTTGTGCGGTAGTTGCTGGCGCAGACACTTATGAGCAAATTGAAAACTTTGGCAAAAAGAGAAAAAGGTGGTTGTCAAAATTTCTAAGCCTTCCCCATGGGATACCCTCCCATGACACCTTTGGCAGAATTTTTGAAAGGATGAACCCGAATGAATTTCAGAGCAGTTTTATGCACTGGGTTCAGTCGGTTGCAAAGATGACCAAAGGTCAAGTCATTGCAATCGACGGCAAAACTCTAAGGCGTTCACACGATACCTCCAATGATAAGAAAGCCATTCATATGATCAGTGCGTGGGCTTCGTCTAATAAAGTGGTTTTAGGGCAATTAAAAACCGAAGAAAAATCAAATGAAATTACGGCCATTCCAAATCTTTTAAAACTTTTAGATATCTCGGGCTGCATTATAACCATTGATGCCATGGGCACTCAAAAGAAAATCGCTGAAACCATAATAAACAAAGGGTGTGACTATGTCCTTGCCCTGAAAGAAAATCATAAAACCTTGCATGATGAAGCGGTACTTTTTTTCAATAAAATGGAAGAAATGAAAAATCAGGGGTACCAGTTTAATGAACAGACCAGTGTTGACGGAGGGCACGGTCGAGTCGAAACGCGCAGGGCTGTGATAACCTCTGATATTGATTGGTTTGAAGATAAAAAAAGTTGGAAAGGTTTGAAAAGTATTGGAATGATTGAATCCACCCGGGAAATGGACGGCCAGATCAGTCATGAAAAGCGATATTATATATCGAGCCTGGATAGCGACCCCAATATTTTTGGTAATGCTGTCAGGAGGCATTGGGGAATTGAAAATTCAGTGCATTGGGTATTGGATATTGCGTTCCGTGAAGACGAAAGCAGAGTCAGAAAGGGGAACTCTCCTGAGAATTTTGCAGCGATTCGGCACATTGCATTAAATTTATTACGGAACAATAAGACATTTAAAGGGAGTGTAAAAACCAAAAGGTTGAATGCTGCTATGGATATCAAATATCTGGAGGAAGTTATGTTTGGATGATACTTGAACCAATCAAAACTATAGGCACTTTACAATATTTACATGCTTGAGCCCTGCAGGGGGGCTGAATTAACTTGCGAAATTAAGGCGACAATGATAAAGTTTCCAACCTGTTAAAAGGGAGGGATTAACTTGAGGGAAAACCGGAAAAATAAGGGCCGTTTTTTGAATTCGGTCCTAAAAAATATAACAGTCTGGGCACTTGCGCTGACGGGGCTTTTTTTTTGTTCAGGGATTTTAGGCTGTGCTCCTCCGGCTCCCCCTTCCCCAGAGTTTATCATCAAGTCCGGTTCGGTTTTGGTAAGCCCTGAAGCGTTTGCAGATGAACTTGATTTAAAATTAACCGCCTATCCCTATGATATAAAGAATCAGCCCCTTGCCTATAACAGCATGGTTCTGGATTTGGTTTCAATTTTGACTGACGAGACTGTGATTTTGGCCAGGGCAAAAGAAAAAAAAATCTTTTTAAGTGAAGAGGATGTGGCCCTGGCTGAATCTGAATTTAAAAAAGACTATCCACAAGATAGTTTTGAGCAGATGCTCTTGGAAAATGCAATCCCGTACCCGGTCTGGAGAAACAGACTTGAAAAGGATATGGTCATTGATAAAATTGTTCAGCTTGAACTTGTGGATGTTCAGGAAATCAGTCCTGAAGATATGGTGGCCTTTTATAGCCGTATTGCCGGGCAGCCAGAGGACGAACGTCACGCTTTAGATGAAGCCGGACTAGTCAAACAACTGAGAATGGAAAAAAGTCAGGCCTTTTATGATGAGTGGATTTCAGGGTTGAAAATTAAATACCCTGTGGAAATAAATCAAAAGGCTCTGGCTGTTTTTTTAATGAAACAGGAATAAAAAAGGACGGATTGATCGTGAAGATAAGACAAATTATTTTCCTTGGTATCGGTATGGCAATGATGGGGTTTTTTTCTCAGTCTTCTGCAGAAGTTATCGATCGGATTGTGGCCATTGTTAACAATGATATTGTAACCCTTTCAGAATTGAACAAGGCCACCATGGTATATCGAAAGAATATTCAAGCCTCTCAAAATTCTGATACACGCAAACAAGAGCTTATCACTCAACTTGAATCTGATATGCTCAACCAGCTGGTTGAAAGTTCGCTGACCATTCAGGAAGCCGGAAAATACGGAATTGAGGTAAAGACTCAAGATGTGGATCGGGCCATTGAAAATTTCAAAACCGCCAACAAGATTGATGATGAAGGCCTTGAGCGCGGTCTTGCCGCAGAAGGCATGACCATAGCCGAATACCGGGAAAAAATGAAAGACCAGATTCTTCAGTCCATGCTGGTCAACAGGGCGGTCCGTTCAAAAATTGTGATTACGGATGAAGACATTCAAACCTATTATGATGCACACAAAGATGAGTTTATCGGGATCAAAAAATACCAATTGAGAAATATTTTATCCCAGAGCCAAGATGAGATCACCCTTGTCGAAAACCGGCTCAAATCCGGTGAGTCCTTTGCCGATCTTGCCCAAGAATTTTCAATTGGATCCAATGCCTCCCAGGGCGGGGAACTGGGTCTGTTTGACATCAATTCTTTTAGTCAGGATATTAAAACAGCTCTGGAGGGTCTTAAAAAAGGGGATCATACCCCTGTAATGAAAACGGGTTCCGCTTTTCAGATCATCTATGTGGAAGATATCATCATGGAAGGAAATCAGACAGCAGATCAGGCCAAAACAAAAATTCAAAATATCCTTTTTAAAGAACAGGGTCAAAAGCAGTTTAATCAATGGATGGAATCTCTTAAACAGAACGCCCATATCAAACTGATGCTCTAATTATATAGTCCTTAGGGCTTTTTTGCCGGGGAAATTTTATGCAAAAAGAACAAATCCAGATACTAAAAGTCAGCATTAAAAGGTTGTTGCGCAGGGGGGCCAACAAACCCTTGCTCAATATTATCAATAAAACCCATATGGCTGACCTTTCCATTGTTTTTCGGGATTTGACCCTGCTCAACCAGCAAAAGCTTTTTAATCTTCTTGAGGATCCTGAAGAGATTGGTATCCTGTTTTCCAAACTGGATGAAGCCACCTTTGTCGAGTTTGTTAAAACTGTGAAATTTGAAACGCTTGTGGAAATATTTGACCACATGCCTTCGGATGACGCAGCTGAATTGCTCGGGCTTCTGGATGAAGAACTGTCTGATAAAATCCTTTCAAAGATGAAAAAAGAAGAGTCTGACAATGTCGAGCAGATCATGAGCTATGACGAAGACACCGCAGGCTCTCTTATGGTCAAAGATTTTGTGGCATTGGAAGAGGATGTAAATGCCAAAGAGGTGATCGAAGCATTACAGAACAAATATCTGGATGTGGAAATGCCTTTTTATATTTATGTGATAGATTCCTATGGTAAATTGGTTGGGGTAAGTTCGTTGCGCCAGCTTGTGGTGGAATCACCGGACCGTCCCCTTAAAGAGTTCATGGCAACGGATATTGTTTCGGTCAAGCCCTATACGGACAGAGAAGAGGTGGCAAGGATTGTTTCCCGGTATGATTACCTGGCCGTTCCTGTGGTGGATGACGATAATCGGATCGTGGGTATTGTGACCGTGGACGATGTTATTGATATTCTTCACGAGGCTGCCACAGAAGATATGTTGAAAATGGCGGGCGTGGGTGAAGAGTACGTTGAAACCCAGACCATCATCAAGGGAACAAGGATACGGCTGCCCTGGCTGTTTGCATCCTGCCTGGGCGGTGTGGCTGCCTTTTTTATCATTGGCGGGTTTGAAGAAACCCTGGTGAAGTTTGCAGGACTTGCCGCATTTATTCCGGTGATCATGGGAATGGGAGGCAATATCGGTACCCAGAGTTCAACCATTGTTGTCCGGGGCATTGCCACAGGACGGGTGGATGTTAAAGACTTTGCCCAGGTGGTCACAAAGGAATTGGCTGTGGGGTCGATTCTCGGCGTTGTCTACGGGGCATTAATCGGCATGGTTGCAAAGATCAGTTTTATGTCCGAGCCTTTTTCCTGGGCCTTGGCCATGGCTGTGGGACTTGCCATTTTTCTTTCCATGTCCGTGGCAGCCCTTGTGGGGTCCATGGTTCCCCTGGTTCTTCAGCGTCTGAACATCGACCCTGCCGTGGCCACAGGTCCTTTTGTTACCACCTCCATCGATATTGTCAGTGTCTATTGTTATTTTACGATTGCCCGTTTTTTGCTCGGCCTGTAACAGCATATGACGAAAGACTTTAACACAGACGCTATATTGCTGCGTAAAATCGAGTATGGGGATCATGATCTGATTATTACCTTTTTGACCCGGGACAGGGGAAAAATTGTAGTGATCGCAAAGAATGCAAAACAGAGTGTACGCCGTTTTTCAGGGGCCCTTGACCTGTTTTCAGCCAATCACATCCATTGTTCATTTCCCAAAAAGAATAAAGAGGGGCTGGTGATCTTAACCCAGACTCTTCTTGGCAACGGATTTGCAAATATCCGGTACAATGTCTTCAAAACTGCCTATGCCTGTTATTGGATTGAAATTCTAATGTTTTGGCTTGAAGAGGGAAGACCCCAAAAAGAGTTGTATGATCTTTTGTATTTTGCTTTGGACATGTTGGATAAATCAGATATCCGCACCCAGGTGATCAGCCTGTTGTTTCAGATTCGATTTATGAGTCTGTCAGGGTTTTCCCCGAATTTGGATTGCTGCGATCATTGCCAAACCCGTATGGATGAGGTGGATGCCAGCCATTTGCATTTTGATTTTAAAGAGGGAAAGATTATTTGTCCCAAATGTCACGGCCAGGCAAGGCGTCATGAATCAAAGTTTTTTACAAAAGTGTCCAAAGGCACCTTAAAACAATTATTCTGGATGAATACCAATGAGGTCGAGCGGGCCGACCGGATCCGGTTTTCTCCCTTTGCCATCAAGGAAGGAGAAATTTTGCTCGAGTCGTTTATTCCCTTTCATATCGGCCGCAGATTCAAAAGTCTTTTATTTTTGCAGAGAATAAGGCAGGAAAAATCAGTGATGTCCGGTTAGGTTTTTGCTTGCTCAATAATTTTTTGATCTTTGACAATATTGTCCCTGTTTGAACTATGAGAGCCCTGCTCCTCGCAGCCAAACAGGTCATTTAGAATGGCGGTTCGCAGCTGCCGAACTCTTTTGATCGTGACCTTTTCATTAAACTGTTTTTGGCAATGGATTGCCAGTAACAGGTAAGTGATAAGGCCGCCAAGAATCTGAACCATAAGGCCGTATTCACTGCGGGCAATGAGATGATATACCTTCAGATGTTCTTTCCACCATTTGAAAAAATCCTCAATGGTCCACCGGAGTTTATAAATTGTTGCTATTTGTTCCGCTGTTAAATCATGCCTGTCAGTTGCCACATAGTATTTGACGCCAGCAATTTTATAGCCAACAACCCGAACAGGCCTTTTCGTCTGGTTTTGATTCGGAGTACCAAGTTTAACCAGTGCATCATAAAAAATGTAGCTGTCGGAAGAGGTCTCGTGGTTATCAATAATTGTTCTTGTTGTCCTGGTTTTTATACGGCAGACAAAATGTTTGCCTTGCTCCTGAAGCAGGTCAAATTCTTTATGGGATTGATATCCACGATCCATAACACCTGTTTGCCCCTTGGAAAGTATTTTGGGAACAAAAGTGCGTTCAGCGCCGTTGCCTTCAGTCAAAAAGATTTTGTTTGGGATTCCGTGATTAATGTCAAATCCGCAATGTACTTTGGCTTTTTTACTTCCTTTTCTGTAGTTCGCCCAGTGCATTGAAAGGACTGCATTTATGAGACTACCGTCAATGGAAACCAACTCTCCTAACTCGGCGTGTTCACCCGGATGACACTCAAGAGCCTGTTTATAAAGATCCTCAAAGATAAATTGCAGTTGTTCGAGTCCCCTGTGATTGATGGCTTCACAGAAACTACTACGGCTGATACCACCGTCTGGCGCAATATTTTCTTTAGCAAAAACATTCTCCTTGAGATCCTGAATTAAATGTCGGGCAGACTTGTGCTCCTGAAGATGGAAATAAACCAAAGCATTTATCTGGTCTTCGAATGTCATTTTTAAAGGGCGGTCTCCTCGAGATTGTAATTCCGGTGCTTTTGAAAGTGACTTTATCAGAGAGGGCACCTGAAATTGTCAAAGTTCAGGGACCGTAGTTGTTTTTTAGGGACTGAGATGTGCGTCATTTGAGCTCCTTGAGTTAAGTTTTCAAGGCGCACAAAAATTTTTACGCACATTTGTCAACACAAAACCGACTGTTTTTTCAATGATTTTAGATGCTTTTTATATGCAACAACCTAACCGGACACTACTGAGGAAAAATGAATTTTAAACCCATTCTTGACCGAAAAAGAGTTAAAACCTCAGTGCCTTGCAGAGTTGATCTTGGCGGTACCCTTGATATTTCAACTTTTTTCATTCCCCTGGCCCGTGTCAATCCTGCCACCTTTAATCTGGCCCTGGATTTGAGGACCTGTGTAACCTTATCTTCCTTTACCCGGGGACGGATCAAAATTTCATCCAAAGGCTTTGCCACCATTGAACGGGACAGAGATGAAAACGTGACTGACAATCCCATGGGGCTGATGTTTGCCATTGCAAAGTTTTTCAATGCCCATGGCCTGCATATTCATATTGAATCAAGCTCGCCTCCTAAAAGTGCCCTGGGCGGATCCTCTTCAGCTGCAGTGGCTCTTATTGCGGGGTTTTACACGGCCCTTGGCAAATCCATTGATCCTGAACAGATTGCCTGGCTTGCCCATTATATTGAATCTGCGGTGGCAGGCGTTCCTTGCGGGATGCAGGACCAGACAGCGGCCGCCTTTGGCGGGGTCAATCTCTGGGAGTGGAAACTCGGCAAAACAGGCCCTGAATTTATTCAGACCCCCCTTTATAAACGGCATGCAGACATCATGGATTTAAACCGTCATATTCTGGTGGCCTTTTGCGGCATTACCCATGTGTCGGCGGACGTTAATTCAAGATGGGTTGCAGGATTTAAATCCGGAGATCTGTTTGCCCCTTTTGAACAGATTGTAAAAATTACCCGGGATTTTTCACAGGCTTTAATGGCCAAAGAGTATGATCAGGCGGGTAAATTAATGAATAAAGAGACCCGGCTAAGATGTGAAATGACTCCGGATGTTCTTGACAAGACCGGTCAAAAAATGTTTGAAAGCGCTGTGGCACAAAATTGCGGAGCCAGGTTTACAGGTGCGGGTGCCGGAGGATGCCTCTGGGCTGTTGGAGAAGAGGATCGTATCCAGGCCCTTAGCCTTTGCTGGCAAAAACTTTTTGATAATGTGGAAACGGGATCTATTCTCGCGACCCGGATCGATACCCAAGGCATATGTGTTGAAGTATAAAATGTTTAGATTAACCCATGAATCAAAGGAGACCCCATGGCAGGTTATGATCCTGAAAAGGATAAAAAAATAAAAGAGTGGAAAAATGAAGAAACCGGTTTATTAATATCCATTCAGCAATACGGTGAAGGAGAGCCAAAGGTTCAGCTCGGACCCAGAATACTCAAGAAAAAAGATGGTTCAGACCGTGCGCCTTCAAAGGCGGGCCGACTGTCTGTGGAAGATATTATGTGGCTCTACGAGATTATTGATGAGGTCAAAGATGAGTTATCCGACATGGTCGGACCTGAATAATCCGTCCATTGTACCTCCCTTAGGGGCAAGGCAGGCAAACGATATCGGGCCTGCCGCCCTGATGGTCAGTACAGAGCCTGATCTGCGGTTTATTAAAAACAACTGCGGCCAGTTCACTTCCCGGCCTTTTTTTATGGGAAGCATCATGACCAGAGAATCCCAACAGGACGGCAGTTGCATTGCAGGTCCTTATATTGGTGCCCCGTACGGGGTCATGCTCATGGAATCGATGATTGCAAAAGGGACGAAAAACATCCTTATTCTGGGCTGGTGCGGGGCAATTTCCAAACACCTTGTCCCCGGAGATCTTGTCGTACCGGACCGGGCGCTTGTGGATGAGGGAACCTCCCGTCATTATATGGACCTTAAAGGAGATCCGGCCGAGGTGAGTTCTGATCCCTCTTTGTCTGACGCCCTTTGTTCCCACCTGGCAGATGCCGGGAAAAATGTCCATAGACTGCCGGTGTGGAGTACAGATGCCATTTACAGGGAAACCCGGGGCAAGGTAGACTGGTTTAAAAATAAAGGCGCCCATGCCGTGGACATGGAATGTTCGGCACTTTTTAGTGCTGCTTCATACCGAAAGGTCAGGGCAGCGGCTTTGCTGGTGGTCTCTGATTCCCTTGTCTCTGAAACCGGAGACTGGGATCCTGGGTTCAGAAAAAAAAAGTTTAAGAGCAGGCGACAATTTGCCTGTAAATCAATGGTGGAAATGATTGGAACCCTTGCCCTATGAATCAAGACCAGCTTAAATTAGAAGCTTGTAAACTGCAAAAAGAACTGACAGAACACAGTTATCGTTACCATGTGCTTGACGATCCTGTGATTGATGATGAGACCTATGATCTGATGCTCAAACGGCTGGTGGAGATCGAAACCGCTCACCCGGAACTCAAGGTTTCGGATTCTCCCACATTAAGGGTAGGGGCCCCGCCTTTAAAATCTTTTAAAACCGCTCCCCATTCCCTGCCCATGCTCAGTCTGGATAATGCCTTTTCCAATGAAGATATTCTGGCCTTTCACCAGAGAAATTTAAAGGCCTTGAACCTGGACCGGATGATATACACGGTTGAACCCAAACTTGACGGGGTGGCTGTTGAACTGACCTATGAAAACGGGGTCTTGGTCCTTGCCACCACAAGGGGAGACGGCATAAACGGTGAAGTTATTACCGACAATATCAGAACCATTGACAAAATTCCCTTACGATTGACCCATGCGCAGGCCCCTGTTCCCAAATTTATAGAAGTCAGAGGGGAGGTCATCATTACCCAGGCGGATTTTATCCGCCTGAACCAGACCCGGATCAACCAGGGCGAATCTGCCTTTGCAAACCCGAGAAATGCAGCTGCAGGATCACTACGCCAGCTGGATTCCAGAGTCACGGCCAAAAGACCCTTGGATATTTTTGTTTACGGGGTGGGGCTGGCCCGTGGGATAGAATTTTCTTCCCAGTCCCAGATTCTCGGCCGGCTTGAACAATTTGGATTTCCCGTGAATCCTCATGTTCAAAAAAAGATTGATATCAAAGGGGTGATCCAGGCCTTTGGGCATCTTGAATCCATTCGGCC
Organism: Desulfobacter sp.; assembly: GCA_028768545.1. Classification (NCBI taxonomy): domain Bacteria; kingdom Pseudomonadati; phylum Thermodesulfobacteriota; class Desulfobacteria; order Desulfobacterales; family Desulfobacteraceae; genus Desulfobacter; species Desulfobacter sp. The sequence goes on along the minus strand of CP054838.1, from coordinate 3,533,513 downwards.
CGATCTGGATTACGAAATTGACGGTATGGTGATCAAAATAGAAGACCTGGTCCTTCAAAAGGCCCTGGGTGAAAAGATCAAAAGCCCGAGATGGGCCATTGCCTGCAAATTTGCTGCCATGGAAAAAGTCACCCGGATCAATGATATTATCATCCAGGTGGGCAGAACAGGGGTTTTAACGCCGGTGGCCCTGCTGGAACCTGTTAATATCGGTGGGGTCATGGTCTCCAGAGCCACCCTTCACAATGCAGATGAAATCAAGCGCAAGGATATCCGTATCAATGACAAGGCCCTTGTGACCCGGGCAGGGGATGTGATTCCAAAGGTGGTCAAGATATTTGACCAGGAACGCAAGGGAAATGAGCAAGGCTTTACCATGCCCGAGACCTGTCCTGTCTGCGGCTCTGCCGTGCAACGGCAAAAGGATGAAACCGCCGTCAAATGTGTGAATGCTGGCTGTCTGGCCCAGCTCAAAGAACGGATCCGGCATTTTGTTTCCAAAAAAGGGTTGGATGTGGACGGGTTGGGCAAAAAAATTGTTGAGCAATTGGTGGATGAAAACATGGTGAATTCCTTTGCCGACTTGTTTAAACTGGAGGCTGACCAGGTTGCTGGATTAGACCGGATGGGAGAAAAATCTGCAAACAATCTTCTGGCGGCCGTGGAAAAGGGGAAATCCGTTTCCCTTGCCCGGTTTATCTTTGCCCTGGGCATTGATCACACCGGTGAAAATGCCGCCCGCCTGCTTTCCAAACAATTTAAAGACCTGGACGCGCTGATGGGGGCATCCAAGGCAGATATTATTGCTATTCACGGCATGGGAGAAAAGACCGCCGCAGCTGTGACGGATTTTTTTAGCGTGATGGAAAATAAAATTTTGGTCAAGGAGATGATACTTGCGGGTCTGAGGCCGGTCAATGACCTGTTTTTTGAAAAACAGCCCCAAGACCATCCATTTTCCAATAAAACGATTGTAATCACGGGGACCTTAAGCCAATTTTCCCGGTCCCAGGCCAAGGAAAAACTGCTTGGGGCGGGGGCAAAAGTGACTTCCAGTGTCTCTTCTAAAACGGATTATCTTCTGGTAGGCAAGGATGGCGGTTCAAAGCTTGAAAAAGCCAAAGCCCTGGGCATTCGTATATTAGATGAAACAGGGTTTATGGAAATCATGGATTCAGTCAATCCATCCTGAGCCCCCCATTTTCATAAGGGGGGTGGCGATACTTGGATTTTGATATCAGATTCAAGCCGCTTGTTCATCACCATAACCGGGTCTTGACCATATCCGTTTTTTTTATAAAATTGGATGACTTCTGTATTTGATTGTCTGACCATCAGATTTATTTTTGAACATCCAAGCCTTGTGAGCAGGGTTTCTCCGTGGGCAATTAATTGACCTGCCACCCCTTGATGCCGGAATTTTGGCAATACCCCAAGATAGTAAAACCATCCCCTGTGACCATCATAGCCTGCCATGCATGAACCGATTACCAGGTCATGTTGCCGGGCCAAAAAAAACTGGTCCGGGCATTCTTGCAACTTGCGTTGAATATCCTTGTTTGGATCATTCCAGGGAACAATAAGATGACATTGGTCCCAAAGAAAAATGACCGGGTCATGGTCTTTCTGGGTATAGGGAGAAATGATAAGGTCCTGCATATTTTTAGTCCTTGTCCACAACAACGACATTACGGTTTTTTTCTTTTCCTCGGTACATGGCCCTGTCGGCCCTGTGCAATATATCATCCAGGCTTTGGCCAGTTTGGTATTTGGCAATGCCGCAGCTGATGGTTACCTTCTCAGGCAATTTTTTGGCATTCACTGATGCATAAAAATCATGGGATTCAACCGCTTGACGCAGCCGTTCTGCCACCCGGCATGAAATCTCAAGATTGTTTTTAATTAAAAGCACAAATTCATCCCCCCCCCATCTGACAAGCATGTCCTGATCCCGGATGGTCTTGGAAGCGATTTGGGCCACTTTTTTGATCACCTGGTCACCCATGAGATGACCCAGGGTATCATTTACCGCTTTTAAGTGGTCAAGGTCAAAAAGAACAATACAGATATTTTCCCGGGTGCGCCGGTTCATCTCAGTCATATATTTGAACCGTTGCTCAAATTCATTCCGGTTAAAGGCCCGGGTCAAAGGATCTGTAATGGCCATGGCCTCCAGTCTTTTTTGGAAAAAATTAATCACCAGAAAGACAAAAGCTATGGTGAGCAAGGTGGTGGCAATGCTGAAGCCAAGGTTTTGATACAAGGCTGCCTTAATGGGCGACAAGGCCTGGGTTTCATCCTGTTCAACCATGAGAAACCAGCCCAGTTCCCGGACGAACCGGGTGGTCAAAAGGATGTGCTGATTTTCTTTATCATATTCAAAAAAAGCAGGCTTATCATAGGTGTTCAGTATCTTGGGCGCCACTTTTTTTAATCCCGGAACCTGGTGAATGGATAATGTATTTATTTTTGATTTATCCTTGTGCACCATGATCATTCCGGCAGGATCTACCATATAAATATTTCGATTGTATTTTTTTCGATACTCTTCAAGCAGGGTGGCCACCCGGTTAAAATCAAGGCCTACACCCACCACCCCCAAAAATTGGCCTTCATATCCTATGAGGCGATGGTTGATAAATATGGTCAAATGATTTTGTTCGGCTTCATTGGTATCCACAACAAGGTCATGGTCTTTTTGTTTGTCCTTGAATTGATAATACCAGACATCATGGTCGTCATCAGTGGATATTTTTTTTAAAATCCCATTAAAATGGTAATAATTCAAACTGATGTCTGAAACAAAAAAAGAACTGAAAAATCCATACTTGTCACGAATTTCTTCAAGGTATTTTTGAATCAACTCAATTTTTTTTCCCCTTTGAGGACCCAGTCTTTTAAAAAGGTGTCATTGGACATGAGAGAGGATACAAAAATGGGCCGGGTCAGATCTCGCTGTATTTCCGAATAGATGTTGTCCCGGGACAGGGGCAGACTGTTTTTAATAATTCCGGTTCTGACCGATTTTTTGGATGCCGTATACGAAAAATAATTGGTCAAAAAAAATCCGGACAGCAAAATAATGCTCAGGCAAACGATCAGTTTGGTGCGGGTGGATATCATCAGGTATTCCTAAAATAAGGTTCATGCTGATTTAGAGTTTTTAATTTGCAACCATCAATTTTTATTTGGAGCTAAAGGCAAGCTTTACACCGAATCCGATAAAAATAATACCGGATATTTTTTGTAGAATCAATCCGATTTGTTTGTTGTCTCTCAGGGTCTGGGTCATAAGACTTGCTGTCCCTGCAAGAAAGAGAAACCAAAGGGAGCCTGTGATAAGAAAGGTACCCCCGAGAACCAGAAAGGGCAGGGGACCTGTGACCTTTTCCGGAGTAATAAATTGGGGCAGAAACGAGAGAAAGAAAAGGACTACCTTGGGGTTGAGCACATTGGTAATAACCCCCTGCCGGTAAATTGAAACAAGATCTTTGGAAATCCCTCTGCTGCCATGGGTGTCAAATTGGCTGGATTTGTCTCGCAGGGTTTTGATCCCAAGCAAGATCAGGTAAAATGCCCCGGCCCACTTGACCAGGTTAAATGCCGCAGCAGATGTGGTTAAAATCATGGATAACCCAAAGGCGGCACACAGGACATGAACAACACAGCCTGATATGATGCCGGCAAAAGAGACAAGGCCAGCCTACCTGCCCTGGGAGACGCACCGGGTCAGGACATAAAAGGTGTCTGCACCCGGGGTCAGGTTTAAAATAAGGGCGGCAATGATAAATCCAATATAATTTTCAATTCCAAACATTGGGTCTCCTGTGGCAAGAACAGGTCAAAAATGCGATTTTGCAGGGTATACATAACATCTTAATCAAACAATGCATTGACAAACCGCTGGGCATCAAAGTCCTGGAGGTCTTCAATGCCTTCGCCCACACCAATATGGGTGATTGGAAGATCCATAATGGATGATACCGCTGCCACAATCCCGCCTTTGGCCGTGCCGTCAAGTTTGGTCACGGTAATCTGCGTAAGTCCTACGGCCTGATTAAATATTTTTGCCTGGGAAATGGCGTTTTGTCCTGTGGTGGCATCGATCACCATCATGATTTCATGGGGAGCTCCTTTTAACTTTTTGTCCACGGACCGTTTGATCTTTTTTAACTCTTCCATGAGATTTTTTTGGGTGTGCAGCCTGCCGGCCGTATCAATGAGCACCAGGTCCACGTCCCGGGCCATGGCAGCTTCGACCGCATCATAGGCCACAGCAGCAGGGTCAGCCCCTTCCTTGTGCCTGACAAGGTCTGCACCGGCCCTGTCTGCCCAGATTTCAACCTGTTCAATGGCTGCGGCCCGAAAGGTGTCTGCTGCGGCAATCAGGACTTTTTTACCCTGTTTGGTGTATCGTGTGGCAAGTTTGCCAAGGGTGGTGGTTTTTCCTGTACCATTCACGCCCACCATCATAATAACATGGGGTTTTGTTTTTTGGGCAGGTTCGGGTTCACCGGAAAACAAGGTGAGAAGTTCTTGTTTGAGCGCCTGTTTGAGTTCTTGTCCGGTTTTAAGGGATTTTGCCTTTTTACGGATTTTGTCCATAATCTTTATGGAAATATCTATGCCCAGATCCGAGGTAACCAATAGTTCTTCAAGATCATCAAATAGATGATCATCAATGGCAGTTGCACTGGAAAACAATTGTCCAACATCGGTATTTAATACCTGACGGGTTTTTGACAATCCGGTTTTTAGCTTTGAAAACAGTCCGGATTCAGTCTCTTTTTCTTTTTTTTTAAAAATATTAAAGGCCACGCCTTTGAATCTCCTTGCAGATCAGTTATAAGTTTATGATCTTTTACATTTTTCTTGGGCTGGAATCAAGCCAAGAAAAGTGAAATTGCCTTTACTTTCTTTCTGTCAACAGCTAAAAATAAGTCAGCAATCGATCCCATTAACAAGGATTTTAATTATGGCGGGGCAACTGGACGATAAAATAGCGGTTTTAAAAGATCGTATTCAAAAATTAGAATCCCAGAAGGATATCCTTTTAAAAGAGCTGGATGGTCTAGAAGAACGGTTTGAAAGCCAGGACAGGCTGTATCGAAAGTATTTTCCCGTGATTTTGGATATAGTTTCAAAGGAAAAGACCCTCTTTGGTAAAGCCTGCAAGGACCTGGGCACTGCCATGAGGAAAAAAGCCTCCTTTTCCAAAATTGACTATATATTCCAGCAGATGAAAAACGCCATGCTCAAAGAGGATATCGGCCCTGTTTCCCTTAAAAAGAAAAAGGGGATGTTTTCCTTTTTTTTAAAATCTTCTTCCGACACATTTATAGAAGATTTTAAACAAAGCTACCATGAGGTGGTCAACACCCTCAAATCCACCCTGGATAAAACCTATGTTAAAAAACTGGAAAATGTTACGGCCCAGATTATCAGGATTCAGGATTCAAGCGATATCAACGATGTCAGGGAAAATATTTTTGCCTTAATTTTTCAATATATTTCACAAACCAGCCATGAAAGGGAAAAGGTCAATGTCTTTGTCAAAGATATTGTCAGCAAAATCCTGGACATAGAAGCCCATTTTGTCAATTCCTATGAGCAGACCAATTCCCTGTTTTCATCCAACACGGGATTTGAAACCATTTTAAGCAATGAGATGAACGGGTTGAAAAAATCCTCTGACATGGCAGCAAGTCTGGATGAACTGAAAATCAAAATTACCCAGCGCCTGACCTCCATTGAAAATGCCCTGCACAAAAAGCAGCGAGTGGATGATGCGGTCAGCAAACTTGCAAAAGAAAACCAAGTTTCTTTTAAATCAGGATTTGCCAAACTTAAAAAAGAACTGGCAGATGCCACCCGGTATTCTGAAGAGCTTGAAAAAAAGATCAATGAGGATCAGCTGACCGGGGCCTTAAACCGGAGGGCCTATGACAAAAAAATTGATGAAGAAATGGACCGGTTTTTAAGATATGGCAACCTTTTTTCCCTGTTGCTCATTGATGCGGACGAATTCAAGAAAATCAATGACCGGTATGGTCATGCCGTCGGAGACCGCTGCCTTCAGGAAATTATTAAAAGAACTCACCCTTTGTTGAGAAAAAATGATATGCTTGCCCGCTACGGCGGAGAAGAGTTTATTATCATCATGCCGGAAACCGATGAACAAGGTGCCCGGAGTGCTGCTGAAAAAATTCGAACCACGATTGAGAAAATCGAATTTGTATATAAGAACGAAAAGGTTAAAGTAACGGTCAGTATAGGGGTCTCCTGTGTGAACAAGGGAGACACAAAACATGAACAGGTCTTTGAACGAGTCGATATGGCCGTATACAAGGCCAAAGAAAACGGACGGAACCAGGTAATGGTTCATTAGACCCCGCGATAAACAGGAGTATGAATGGGATCGACAGAGACGGTACCACAGGCGTTGTTGGACGCCGCCTGCCACGTTATGTCAGACGATAGCATGGACACCTTGGCAAGACGATCATTTTCCCCCAAAAAAATTGACATTTTCAATACCCAATATTCAACCTTGGAATCCAGAAAACAATATCAGTTTATCAAGGATACAGAGGCGGAACGGATGCTGCCCGGGATTATCAATAATTCGGTTCAGCAGGTTGTGGCGGCAACAAAAATATCCAAATCCGAAGAACAGGCATTTTCAAAACAGCGCAATGTCGGGGTGGTTTTTTCAGGAGGCCCTGCTCCCGGAGGGCATAATGTTATTGCCGGGCTCTATGACGAGATTAAAAAGTATAATTCCGATTCCAAGGTATACGGGTTTCTGCAGGGACCTGACGGCCTGTTAGAGGCTCGGTACATAGAGATCACCCAGGAACTGGTTGACCGGTACAGAAACATGGGCGGATTTTCCATGATCAAAACCGGACGGACCAAAATCGATTCGGGCGGGAAAATGGAAAAAGCCTTGACCACCTGCCGGGGCCTGGATCTGGACGCCCTGGTGATTATCGGCGGGGACGACTCCAACACCAATGCAGCCTTTCTGGCACAGCATTTTAAATCTTCCGGCATTAAAGTGATCGGGATTCCCAAGACCATAGACGGAGATATCCAGGTGAAAACAGATGAGGGGCAGACCCTTTGCGCTATTTCATTTGGTTTTCATTCTGCGGCAAGATCTTTTGCACGAAATATTTCCAACCTTGCCAATGACGGCAGTTCTGATATCAAATATTGGCATGTGTGCAAGGTCATGGGCCGGGTGGCAAGTCATTTGACCCTGGAATCCGCCCTTCAGACCCATGTTAACCTGGCCCTTATCGGTGAGGAACTTGCCGATTATATTGACGAGAAACGAATTGAAAAAGCAAGTTCTCTTGAGGGCACGGATTACAATGCCTACGGGATTACCCTGCGTCATCTTTCCCGGGTGATCTGTGATATTATTGTTAAACGGGCAGCCTTTGGTAAAAATTTCGGGATCATGATCATCCCCGAGGGTATTCTGGAATTTATCAATGAAATTCAGGTGTTTATCATCAAACTCAACAAGATCATTGCCGATTACAACAATATCCATGATCTTGATTTTCACAGATCTTTTCCAGGGCTCAATGAAAAGCTGGACTACCTCAGACTAATGAGCCAGGGAATGATTGATACCGGGGCCTTTCCCATTTGGAACCTGAGAGATGACGAGCTGTTCAATCAATTGCCTTCATTTTTTAAAGAAGGGCTTTTGGTGGAAAGGGATTTACACGGCAATTTTCAATTTTCCCAGGTTAAAACAGAAAAGATTGTCATGGATATGGTCAGAGAATATCTTGATGTACTTAAGGAGCAGGGAGTATACAAGGTGGGGATCAAACGCCGGGATTACCTTCGATTTATGGAGTTGGCCAGAATGGATCCTGAGATGTTCGCACCGGCCATTTTCAAAAATCCTGACGGGGAATATCTTTTGGTCAAACCGGAAATTATTTCCCTTAAAACCATGAAACTCGCCCTGGTTAACTCGGGCATGATGGATGCCGAGGAGGAACTGCCCGAAGCACTCAAGACCTTGTTTAAAAAATCAGAGCCCGACTTTAAGATCCAGACTCATTTTTACGGGTATGACGGCAGGGGGTCGGACCCCACCAATTTTGACTGCAATTATACCTATAATCTGGGTTTGACTGCCTTTCATCTCATTGCCGGCAATGCCACAGGACAGATGGCAGCGATTTTAAATCTGGAACAGGATTTCACGCATTGGGAGCCCATCGGAATACCCATTGCCCGGCTGATGCATTTAGAAGAACGAAAAGGGCGGCTGGAACTTGTGATTGAAAAAAGCATTGTGGATTTGAACTCCAATGCCTTTAAGATTTTTCAGCAAATAAGAGAGGATTGGGTGGCCGCGGACCCGGGACCTGACCGGTTCAGAAATCCGGGCCCTGTTTTGTTCTCAGGCCAGACCGAAGAAGACAGGCCCTTGATGCTTAAACTCAATTCACTATAATTTTTAAATTAGAGCCTCTGTTCAAGATGTAAAAACAGGCAGAAAAAAATATTACACTCTGGTTTGAACTTGACAAAGGACTATTTCAAACCGACAGGGTGTCCGGCTTTTAAAAAAGGCCCTGTAAAAAAATACAGGGCCTTTTTTGGGGGAATAGATTTGTTTATTTGGCCTTGCGGGGCTGATACGAGCAGAGGGGTTCTTCGGCAAGATAGCTGCCTGTGGCTTCATAGGCACGGGCACGGCAACCGCCGCAGACCTGTTTAAATTCGCAGATGCTGCATTTGCCTTCAAGATTATTAAAATTTCGAAGTTTATTAAAGACCTCAGAATTTTCCCAGACCTCTTTAAAGGTCTGCTGGGTGATATCTCCGCAGGTCACATCCAAAAAACCGCAGGTTTGGACCCGGCCCACATGGGAGATAAAACAAAATCCGGTGCCGGCAAGACAGCCCCGGGTGACGGCATCCAGTCCATGGGTTTCAAAGTTGACTTTTTGGCCGTCTGCTTTGGCCCGCTGTCTTAAGATTCGATAGTAGTGAGGGGCACAGGTGGCCTTCAGCTGGAGCTTGGTTTTAGACTGCTGGTCATAGAACCAGTTCAAGGTTTTTTCATACTCTTGGGCGTCTATGGCTGAATCCACAATATATTTTCCCCGGCCTGTGGGGACCAGAAGAAAAATATGGTGGGCAACCGCACCCAACTCTTCGGCCAGGGCCAGAATGCGTGGGATTTCATCCAGATTGGTTTTGGTAATGGTGGTATTGACCTGGAAGTCAAGGCCGGCAGCCTTGGCCGTTTCAATCCCTTTCAGGGTCTGTTTAAAGGCATTTTTAAGACCTCTGAAATCGTCGTGGGTCTCAGGGCTTGCCCCGTCTAGGCTGACTGAGATCCGTTTGATCCCCGATGCCTTGAGCTTGGCGACATTCTCCTGGTTGAGCAGGGTGCCATTGGGGGCCATGACCATGCGAAGCCCTATTTTATTTCCATAGGCGGCAATATCAAATATATCATCACGCAGCAGCGGTTCCCCTCCGGTGAGTATGATAATGGGGGTGCCGACTTGTCGGATCTGGTCCAGAAGTTTAAACGAGTCCTGGGTGGACAGTTCATTCTCATAGGGATGGTCTTCGGCCAATGCCCTGCAATGTTTACATGACAGGTTGCACCGCCGGGTGGTTTCCCAGGCCACAAGCCGCAATGTATTATTTTGTCCGGTGTGACCCGGATGACCGTGCCTTGGGGGGTGGCTGTTGCTGGAATGGGATGTCGTCATCACGAATTAAGCTCCCTTGCCGCGTCAATGGCAGAATAGGTCAAAATCAGGTCAGCACCGGCCCGTTTAATGGACAGCAGCGTTTCCATAATCAGGGCTTTGGCATCGACCCAGCCCATCATTTCTCCGGCCTTCATGATCGAATATTCCCCGGATACGTTATAGGCCGCAATGGGAAGGTCAATTTCATCTTTAAGGCGGCAGATAATATCCAGGTAGGAGAGGGCAGGTTTGACCATGATGATATCTGCCCCTTCTTCTATATCCATGGTGGCCTCCCTGATCCCTTCAACTGCATTGGCAGGATCCATCTGATAGGTTCGTCTGTCACCAAAGGTGGGAGCCGATTCAGCTGCCTGCCGAAAAGGACCGTAAAAGGCCGAGGCATATTTTACTGCATAGGACATGATCGGGGTATGTGAAAAGCCTTCTTCATCGAGCATGCCCCGGATTTCAGCCACCCGTCCGTCCATCATGTCAGAGGGCGCTACCATGTCTGCGCCGGCCTTTGCATGGGAAAGGGCGGTTCTGGCCAAAAGATCCAAAGAGGCGTCATTGTCAACGATCCCTTTGTCCACCACCCCGCAATGGCCATGGTCGGTATATCCGCAGAGGCAGACATCTGTGATCACAGATATTTCAGGTACATGGGATTTGACTTCGGCAATGGCTTTCTGGACTATACCGTCCGAAGCATAGGCCCGGGTCGCCAGTTCATCTTTTTTGTCAGGAATGCCAAAAAGGATAATGCCCGGAATGCCGGCATCTTTAGCCTTTTGGGCCATGGTGACAATATGGTCACAGGAAAGCTGAAAATGACCGGGCATGGATTCAATGGGCTGTTTAACTGACTTGCCTTCAACGGCAAACAGCGGAAGGATAAAATCATCCGGAGATAATCGGGTCTCCCTGATCATTCGTCTGAAACTATCTGTGGCCCTAAGCCGTCTGCCCCGGTAGTCGGGAAATAACATCAGCCTTCCTCCTTTTTAATCTCTTTGTCAGTCAGGTAACAGGCTGGATCTGAATCCCAGGGGTCATTGGCAACCGATTCTGCACGGGCCCGAAAATTCCCGGCACAGATGTCCAGCCAGCGGCATTCAGCGCATCGGCCCTTGACATGTTTTTTCTTTTCTTTCATTTTCATGAGAAAGTCATTCTCAGGATCCATCCAGATCTCTGAAAAGGGTCTGTCCTTGATGTTGCCAAGGGATTTTTCCCTCCAGAACTGGTCCGGATGAACCTCTCCGTCCCAGGAAATACAGCCGATACCCCGGCCTGAATTGTTGCCCTCGTTCATCTCAAGAAGTTCTAATACCTCTGCTGCCCGTTCAGGATCCTCTTTGAGCAGACGTTGGTATAGGTATGGGCCGTCGGCATGGTTGTCCACGGTGAGCACTTCTTTGGGTTTATTCCGGTCATGGAGGGCTTTGGTCCGGTCCATGATCAAATCCAGCACCTTTCTGGTTTCTTCGTGGGAAAGGTCTTCTTTGGCAATTTCAGAGCCCCGGCCTGAATAGACCAGATGATAAAAACAGGCCCTGGGAATATTTTTTGCTTCGAGCAGATCAAAAATTCCGTCAATATCCTGGACATTGCGTTTGTTGATGGTAAAGCGCAACCCCACCTTGATCCCGACTTCCTGGCAATTGTCAACCGCCTGCATGGCTTTTTTAAAAGCCCCGGGCACTCCCCGGAATTTATCATGGGTATCTTCAAGTCCGTCCAAACTGATGCCCACATAGGAAAGACCCACCTCTTTAAGCTGTTTTGCCTTTTCTTTGGTAATCAGGGTGCCGTTGGTTGAGATCACGGCCCGCATGCCTTTGGAAACGGCATATTGGGCATACTCCACAAGTCTGGGATGGATGGTGGGTTCCCCGCCTGAAAAAAGAAGTACAGGCACACCAAATTCAGCCAGATCATCCATCATGGCAAGGCTTTGTTCATGGTTCAGCTCATTGTCATAGTTGATATCTTCGGATTTGGCATAACAATGAACACATTTAAGGTTGCACCGCCGTGTCATATTCCAGACCACCACAGGTTTTTTATCAATGGAAAACTGCAGCAGGTGGGAGGGCAGTTTTCCGGATTCCCTGGAATATCTCAGGGTATCGGATGGCTCGACAGTGGCACAATAAAGTTTTGAAATTCCAATCATCTTAATTCTTTCCTGATAAGATCGTTAAGGTATGTCTCATGGTCAATAAGGGCATTCTTAGACAAGAAAAACCGTGATTTTCCTGTCTTTTCTCTGACCAAATTGAATCCGTCATAAAAATCAGTATAAATTTTGGATAAAATCTCTTCTGTGGTCGCGCGATGGTCAATGAACTGCTGGATAAGAAAATCTGTGGCATCTTCCTCAAAAAGCACATTTAAATCATAGCTTTTTGATACCTCAACTTCAATTTCCTTTATGCTGTCATAAAATTTTTTGATTTGTTTAACCGCATCTTCAATTTCCATCACATGGGTTGTATAATATTGGGCCACCAACTGGGACCTGATCTCGGTCAGGGTCAGCCCGTGGCGGATGGAAAATACCTTCCAGTTGTCTTTTACATACTGGGTTATATAATCCTTATGATCGGCAAGGGCGGTATTATATTCCAATCCGAATTTTTTTTTATCCTGGCCTGTGGTCAAGGCGTTTAAAACCTTTTGGGGTGAATGAATCACCTCTGGGGTGACAATGAACTGCCGGATATTGGTGGAGGGTAGTTTTTCCTCAAAATCAATTAAGCGTTGTTCAACAACACTGACAAGCCCCCTGGCTCCTGTGTTTTCCTTATGGGCAAGTTGGGCAAGAATTTTCAAAGCCTCATCCGTAAATACAATGTTGATGCCATAGGCTTGAAAATCCAGACGCTTGCTTAAAATAACCGGGTTATTTGGCATTTTAAGTATGGCAAAAAGATCCTCTTGTTCAAGGGTGTCCAGGATGCATCTTACCGGCACCCTGCCGATGAATTCAGATTCAAATCCATAGGCAACCAGGTCTTCTGACCGGGTCTCCTTGAGCAGGTCCATTTGAGTGTGGGCCTTGGCAAGGGACGCGCCAAATCCGATGGACTGTCTGCTCAACCGTTTTTTGATTACATCTGTGAGCCCTGAGAAGGCACCGGAAAGAATAAATAGTATATTGCCCGTGTTGACCCTTCTATCACTGCGTTTTCCGGTCCTCTGGAAGGATTCAAGTTCCTGCATCATGGATACGGGATCATGGGGCACCTTTAAATCCACATCCGTCTCTTCCATGGGTTTGAGCAAAGCCCGCTGTACCCCGGTACGGGAAACCTGGGCCCCGATAACATTGGGACTTGCGGCAATCTTGTCAATTTCGTCAATATAAACAATTCCGCATTCGGCCAGATCGATATCATCATTGGCCTCTTTGACAAGGTCCCGGATGAGATCTTCAACATCCCCGCCCACATATCCTGTTTCGGAAAATTTTGTGGCATCGGCCTTAACAAAGGGAACCCCAATTTTCTGGGCAATGAGTTTTATCAAATATGTTTTGCCGATTCCTGTGGGTCCGAGCATGAGAATATTGGATTTAATATTCCCTGTGATTTTGGACGGGGTTTCTTTTAAGGATTCCTGATGTCGGATTCGGTTGAAATGGGTGCAGATCTTTGTGGACAGAACCGATTTCGCCTTGTCCTGCTTGACCACGTATTGGTCAAGATAGGCAATGAGATCTGCCGGCTTGGTGTTGAACTCTACCTGTTTTTTTTTCCCTTTGGAGGGCGTATTGCCAGATACAGCGTCTTGTTGAGGTTGAATTGAGGGGGAGAGAATTTTGACGTTGCCGCCAAATTTTTTATTTAAAAATTCTCCAAGTTCCTTTTCTATTTTTTTAGGGTCTTGGCCCTTAATGCTCTGTTTAAAAGTCATAATAGAATATTATAAGCCAGCTTTCCCATAAATCAAGGCAGGACGGTATGATCAGGTCTTTTTTCTCTGGAAAAGCTGGCAGGGTTTTCCAGAGGATTGATAAACAACGACACTGGGCAGTTGTTTGGTTTTAAATCCCATTGCCCGACACCCGTTTGGATGGCTGGGTTGCCAGGTGACATAGAAAAATTTGCATTGGTAACAATTTTTCTTAAAATTTTGAGTCATACTCGCCCTAAATACAAAAAAGCCGCAAGCTTTTCAGGCCGCGGCTTTTTGAATATTGGTGCCGAAGGGGAGATTTGAACTCCCACGGGTCGCCCCACACGCCCCTCAAGCGTGCGTGTCTACCTATTCCACCACTTCGGCAAGCTTTAATATCTTAAAATTATTCTGTTGTCTGCTCCACAGGCTGGCTGGTTGCTTTCATCACACTGGTCTGGGACTGGTGGCCTGATATATAGGCAAGGCTCAGAGAAGTGATCATGAAAATAATGGCGACCGCCGTGGTAATCTTGGTCAAAATATTGGCCGGGCCTGCGGCACCGAACAATGCCTGACTTCCTGCACCGCCGATGGAGGCGCCCATTTCAGCTCCCTTACCGGTCTGGAGCAGAACGATGAGTATTAAAAGGATACAGACCGTGACATGTAATGCAACTACGAAACTTGTCATAATAATATTTTATTCATACCTTATTATCTTAATGAATTTATCTGCATCAAGGCTTGCTCCGCCTACCAGAGCGCCGTCAACATCGTCAATACTCATCAGTTCCTTTACATTGGAAGGATTGACCGATCCTCCGTAAAGTATTCTTGTTTTTTGGGCAAACCCTTTGGAAAATTTTTCTTCCAAAAGATTTCTCAAAAATTTATGAACCTCATCCACCTGGTCTTTGCTGGCGGTTTTTCCTGTACCTATGGCCCATACGGGTTCATAGGCAAGAACAAGGCTCTCAAGTTCCTCAAGAACAAAGCCTTTTAACCCATCTGAGACCTGTTTGTCAAGGACAAAAAAGGTTTTTTCCTGGTCCCGCTCTTTTTCTGTCTCCCCGATACAAACAACAGGGGTCAGGCCGGCATCTATTGCCGCCTGTGTTTTCTGGCAGACCCTCTGGTCTGTATCTCCAAAATACTGGCGGCGTTCGGAGTGGCCAATCAGGACATAGCTGGCGCCTGCTGCCTGGATCATATCTGCCGAAACCTCTCCGGTAAAGGCCCCTTGTTTTTCAAAATATAGGTTTTGGGCCCCAAGTTTTATACGGGAATCCTGAAGAACCTGGGCCACCAGGGGCAAAGACAGATGGGTGGGCGCAATCATTATATCGATATTGGATATATCTTTACAGAGCGTGGCAAGCCTTGAGGCAGTTTCAACGGCTTGAGGCCCTGTTTTATACATTTTCCAATTGCCTGCTATCAAAGGGGTACGGATCATTTTTTCCTCCTGGTTTATAGGGCTTTTGCGACCATGGCGGCAAGATCAATCATTCTGTGGGAGTATCCAGCCTCATTATCGTACCAAGAGTAAATTTTAACCATGCTGCCGTTGATCACATCGGTGCAGGATGCATCCACAATGGAAGACAGGGGGCAGGAATTATAATCAATGGAGACCAAAGGCAGGTCACTGAATCCCAAAATACCTGATAAATTGGTTTCCGAGGCGGTTTTAAGGGCCTGGTTTACGGTTTCTGCGGTCAAATCCGATTTTTCAGTGTTTACCACAAGGTCAACCATGGAGACGTTGGGAGTGGGCACCCGAACGGCCAATCCGTTGAGTTTGCCGTCAAGTTCCGGCAGAACCAGGGAGACCGCCTTGGCCGCACCCGTAGTGGTGGGTATCATGGACAACGCCGCTGCCCGGGATCTGCGAAGATCCTTGTGGGGAAAATCAAGAAGGCGCTGATCTCCTGTATATGCGTGAATGGTGGTCATCAGTCCGCAGACAATTCCAAAATTTTCAAGCAGAACCTTGGCCACCGGGGCCAGGCAGTTTGTGGTGCATGAGGCATTGGATATAATATGGTGGGAAGACGGATCATAATCCTCGTGGTTTACCCCCATGACAATGGTGATGTCAGGGTCGGCCGCCGGGGCCGAGATAATCACTTTTTTGGCACCGCCTTCAAGGTGCTTTGAGGCGGTTTCTTTATTTCTGAACAATCCTGTGCATTCGAGTACAATGTCAACATCTGCATCTGCCCAGGCAATCTGGCCCGGGTCCTTGAACCCAGTCACCGATATTTCTTTGTTGTCAACCTCAATTGACCCGTCACCCGCAGTGACGGATTTGCCGAGTCTGCCGTGAACCGAGTCATATTCGAGTAAATGTGCAATGGTCCTTGTATCTGTTAAGTCGTTAATGGCCGTAATTTCAATGCCTGGGGATTGAAAGGCAGCCCGAAAAACCATTCTTCCGATTCGTCCAAATCCGTTGATACCGATATTTATACTCATTAGATGTTCTCCTTTTCCGGCATTGAATGCCGATGACAATTTAAGACCGCTTGGTCCCTTTTAAGATATCACTTGCCAGAGAAATGCTTCTTTTTCCGTGTTCCACCAAAGTTTGGGTCAGTTTTTCCATGTCCATTTTATCCCTTGATGTCACCGCTTTCATAAGGATGGGAAGATTTACCCCTGAAATGACTTCAACCTGTCCCTCCTCTAGAAATGAATACGCAAGGTTGGACGGGGTCCCTCCGAACATGTCGGTAAATATGATCACTTTATCGTCGGACCGTACCTCTTTAATCCCTTTTTTGATTTTTTTTCTCAGGTTATCCGGATCTTGCTGAATATCAATGGAAATGGAAATCAGATTCTCCTGGGGTTTGCCCAGAATGAATTCAAGGGTATCTATTAATGCTTTACCGAGTCCGGCATGGGTTACAATTAAAATTCCTGTCATAATTCTTTTATATCCCTGTCAATATCCCTGTGCATAATACTGGGGTTAAGGTTTTTTTGAACCAGTCGTTCAAAAACCGAGCGGGCAATGGCGACACTTCTGTGACGGCCGCCGGTGCATCCCAGCGCAAGGGTTAAATATGCTTTGTTTTCTTTTTTATACAAAGGAATCAAATAGTCAATAAATGCATTATATTTATCCAGAAATCGAATGGTTTCAGGATGGGTCAGAACGTAGGACTTAACCGCTGCTGATTCTCCGTCCAATGATTTGAGTTCAGACACAAAATACGGGTTTGCCAGAAACCTTAAGTCCACCACAAGGTCGGCATCAAATGGGATACCGTATTTATACCCAAAAGAAAGAATATTGAGCTTCATGAGGCTGACACTGGTTTTATCCAGGATCAGATCCAGAATGACAGACTTGAGTTTGTGAACGTTATAGGCGGAGGTGTCAATGATATGATGCGCAAGGGTCCTGATTGATTCCATGGTTTGTTTTTCAGACCTGATACTGTCTAAAAGGCTTTTTTCACCGTCCAAAGGATGGTGGCGCCGGGTCTGGCTGTACCGGGTCACCAGGGTCTTATCGTCTGCTTCAAGAAAAATAATAATGGGTGTGATCCCCATTTCTTCCAATGCGGAAATTCCTGAAACAAAATGTTTGATAAAGGTTTTGGATCTCATGTCCATGACAAAGGCTGCGCCCTTGACTTCATGGTGGTCCTTGAACGGCAGCTCAAGGACTTTGGGCAAAAGTTCCATTGGCATATTGTCGATGCAGTAAAAGCTGGCATCTTCAAATGCCTGAATCACCGTTGTTTTTCCAGATCCTGAAATGCCGGTGATGATATAGACTTTTTGGCGATCCATGATCAGAACTCTTCGTCCTGTTCCATGATGATCCCATGGATTTGCTGAGCTGATTCTGCCGTTTGGAGGCGGTCTTTAAACGAGTCCATTTTTAATAGCTTGGAAATCTGGGCCAGCACTTTTAAATGGCTGCCGGTATTGTTTTCCGGTGTGAGCAGAAGAAAGAAAATGTGGACAGGCTGGTTATCAAGAGAATCATAATCGATTCCTTTCCGGCTGAGGCCAAATCCAACCGTCACATCCGAGACCCCGTCTAATTTTCCATGGGGGATGGCAATGCCGCCGCCGATGCCTGTTGAGCCTAATGTTTCTCTTTCCATGATCACAGAGGCAATCTCCTCAGTCGGTGCACCTGCAGCCTTGGCTGCGGCATTGGCCAGCTCTCTGATCACCCCTGTTTTGTTATCGGCCGCAAGATCGGCAAGAATTGAGTCTTTGTTCAGAATTTCACTAATTTTCATTGGCTAAACTATCCTCTGGGCTGGATCAGGCCCAGCTTTCCATTGTTATGTTTATAAACAACATTTAATTGTTCTGTGCGTGCATTGTTGAAAACAAAAAAGGATTTTTTACCGGAATTGAGTTCTACAACCGCATCTTCAATATCCATGGGTTTGTCATCAATGGGTTCAATGATAATTTGGGGTATATTGTCCGGGCCGGCCTGGGGGACCGTCGGATTGAATTCATAGGTGTCGTTCAGGCTTTTTTTATTGCCGGACATATGGCGTTTAATTTTTTCTTTATGCTTGTTGATCTGGGCTTTAACCTTATCCATAAGCGCGTCTATGGATGAATACATGTTTTCGGATTTTTCTTTTGCATGGATATTGAGCTTGTCGCAGGTCAAGGTTATTTCCGCAATATGTCTTATCTTTTCAACAGACAGCACCACATGGGCTTCTGCAGGATTTTCCAGCATTTTGTCAAACCGGTCCAGTTTTTTTTGGATATATGCCTTGAGCGCATCAGAGGAGTCAATTTTTTTAAATGTCACCATTGTCTGCATAAAAAATCTCCTATAGTTGTTTTCGTTTATTGGAAGGCAGAATATTGAGGACCTTCCGGTATTTGGCAACGGTTCTGCGTGCAATCTGGATATCGGATTCCTGAAGTATGGCAGCAATCTTGTCGTCACTTAAGGGGGCATTGGGGTCTTCTTTTTCAATGAGTTGGCGAATCCTCTCCTTGACGCTTGCCGATGCCATGGATGCCCCGCCGGTCCGTTCAATTGAGCTGTTAAAAAAATATTTAAGCTCGAAAAGACCTTGGGGGGTATAGGCATACTTATTGGTGGTCACCCGGCTGATGGTGGATTCATGCATCTCTATATCTTCGGCAATATCCTTGAGGATCAGCGGACGAAGATAGGCAATCCCTTTTTCAAAAAATTCCCTTTGGAACTTAATGATGCTCTCCATAACCAGGTAAATGGTTTTTTGACGCTGGTGGATGCTTTTGATCAGCCAGGAGGCAGACTGCATTTTTTCATTCAGATATGCTTTGGTCTCCTTGGGGATTTTTTTCCCGTCAGCAACCGCCTCCCTGTAGAACCTGGAAATTCTTAATTTGGGCAGCCCGTCATCATTCATAACGATTTTGAAATCATCTCCGACCTTGTACACGTAGATATCCGGGGTAATATAGGCCGGATCTTCCGTGGTAAATTTTCGACCGGGCTTGGGTTCAAGAAACTGGATTATTTTAACTGCAGCACGGACATCATCGGTTGAAATTTTAAGGGCTTTTGCTATTTTTTTACTGTTTCTGTTTTCCAGATTTTTTAGATGATGGGTAATAATTTCATTGATGATATGGTTGTCAATGCCCAGTTGTTTTACCTGGATCAACAGGGTTTCGCACAAATTCCGGGCACAGACCCCCGGAGGATCAAAGGTCTGGAGAAGTGATAAGACTCCGGTTACCGTCTCAGGTTCTGCGCCGGCAGCCTGTGCAAGTTCTTCAACATCAGAGCAAAGGTATCCGTCACGGTTCAGATTACCAATAATCAGATTACCGATGGCCTCTTGTTCTGGCGCAAGTCCCGAAAGCATCAACTGCCACTTGAGATGTTGCTCCAGGGTCTTTTTTTCAGAGGTAAAGGCTTCAAAATTAGGGGCTTCTGTATTTTCAGATTCCGTGTAAATCCGGCCTGTGGAGTTATATTCATTAATATAGTTTTCCCAGTCCGTGTCAGATCTCACCCGTTCTTCAATGGTCACTTCCTTGACAGGTGCTTCATTTTCAGGGTCTGAAGGCTCATTTTCCTGCGCAGTAATTTTGTTATCTGATCCCTCATCGATGATCTTTTCCTCAAGAGCCGGGTTCTGTTCCATCTCCTGTTCGATCATTTCGGCAAGCTCGAGCCGGGACAATTGCAGCAGCTTTATGGCCTGCTGTAGTTGCGGGGTCATGACCAACTGCTGGGTCAAGGTGAGGCTTTGTTGTAGTCCAAGTTCCATGCTAAAGTTTAAAATTATCTCCCAGATAGATTTTTTTGGCTATTTCACTTGATATTATTTTCTCAGGAGGACCTGATTCTATGACCACACCTTGACTCATGATGTAGGCATGATCACACACTCCCAGGGTCTCTCTGACATTATGGTCGGAAATCAATACCCCGATTCCCTTTTGGGTCAGCTGGGATATGATTTGCTGAATATCGATTACGGCCAGCGGATCAATTCCGGCAAAGGGTTCGTCTAAAAGTATAAACATGGGATTGGTGGCCAAAACCCTTGAGATTTCAAGGCGGCGCCTTTCCCCTCCGGACAATGAGGCTGCCTTTTGGTGAGCCAGTTGGTGAATCCCGAGTTCATCCATCAAGGCAATTGCTTTTTTTTCAATGGAAATTTTGTCTTTAGGTAGCACTTCAAGTATGGCGGTTATATTTTGTTTTACGGTTAGTTTTTTAAAGATCGAGGACTCTTGGGGCAGATAGCCGATCCCCTTTCTTGCCCGCACATACATAGGGTATTGGGTGATCTCTTCTTTGTCCAAAGAGACCTTGCCGCCGTCTGGCCGTATCATGCCGACGGTCATATAAAAGGTCGTGGTTTTGCCGGCACCGTTAGGTCCGAGAAGACCGGTTACCTCTCCTTGTTTAACCGTGAGATTGACCTTGTTTACAACGGTCTTTCCCGAATAGGTCTTGACTAAATTGTCCAATACCAAATGACTCATTAATTCTTCTTTTTAAGTTGGCCTGTGGGCTGGTTTTGGTCCTGGGAATCAAAAAATGCCTGCACTCTTTTTTGACCGTCGCTTTCTACCATGACCCGTTCTTCAAGCCTGAACAGGGTAATTTTTTTTCCGGTGACATAGCTTTTACCCGTGATCAGTTTGGGTGCTTTGCCCGTAAGTATTAAAATTTCATCTCCGGTGGTATATACGGCCTTGTCGGCAAAGGCCTTGCGCTCACCCGCCGTATACTCCACATTACCGGTGGCCACAATTTTTTTAACATTACTTTGTCCCTCTTCTTTGGTCTCAGAGGTATGAAAAAAAACCTTTACAGAATCCGCCAAAAGGATGGAGTCTTCCCTTGTTGCCTTTACATTTCCGATAAATTCCACCATGGAGTTGTTTTGTTCGGCAATCATTTCATCTGAAACAACATGAAGATTCGAATCTGAGATTGCTGTGTCATTTGAGGCGCAAAACGCCTGGGCAGCAAATAACCAGAGGGATAAAACTAAAATGATCAGACCAGGGAGGCCAGGATTATGGTAGATCGAATTTTTCACTGAAGTTTCCTTTTACACGTCCTTTTAAAAAGATTAGGTTCTGATTGAGTTTGGTTACCATGGCGTCCGCTTCAAGAACAGATTGGCCATCGTCAATCACCACCCCTGAATCGGTGTGTATTATATGTGGTTCTTTGTCATAATGCAATGTTTCACTTTTCATAGTGTAGGCCTGATAACGGACGATTACATTCTCGGTAAAGCTTAAATCATGGGTTTTGGTGTTCAAAACGCCCTGGTTTGCGGTGAGGTGGACAATGGTCTTTTCTTTGGTGTAAAAAGTAACATCCACATCTTTGAGAATTGCCTTTTGCTCGTCTTTGAGCAAGGTGGCAGAGGATGCCTTGAGTTTCCATTCGGTTATTCCGTTCTTTTTGGAGACCTGCTCAAGAACATTAAGCTTTAATGCCGCCTTGGCATCCACATTGATATTTTCAATGGTGATGGGGGTGGTCAGTAAATGATTGACATAGTAAAAGATCCCAAGCCCGATAAAAATGGCTCCCAAAATCAGGGCCAGAGGCAGGATGAATTTTTTTTTGCCTGAGCCTGTCATGACAAAAATTGAGAAACCATATGTTCCCAATCCCCCCTGGCCTTAAGAATGGATTCACACACCTGCCTTACGGCACCGTGCCCGCCGGGCAGGTCGGTTGTGATGTCTGCATGTTGTTTGATTTCCAAAGGAGCATCTGACACTGTAAAGCTGACGCCTGCACGGGTCATGGCCGGAAGATCCATAAGATCATCCCCTACAAAGGCAATGTTATCAGCACAAATTCCTGTTTTTTTCACAATGGCATCAAACGCCTTGGCCTTGTCCTTAATGCCGTCAAAGATCATATCAATGCCCAGATTTTTACATCGGTGCAAAAGGGCACCAGAACTTCTCCCGGTCACGATACCGACATTTACACCGGCGTCCATGAGCAAGCGAAGGCCTAATCCGTCTTTGGAATTAAAGGTTTTAATCTGCTCGCCGGAATCTGTGTAAGTAATGTTTCCGTCGGTCAAAACCCCGTCCACATCCAGCAGTAAAAGGTAGATACGTTTAAGTTTTTTCTTCATGATTATTTTAGTTTACAACGCGTTTAATGGCTGCCAGGGTGGTCAATAAAGGCTTCATTTCATCCAAGGGCATGGAGTTGGGTCCGTCACAAAGGGCCTTGTCAGGGTCTGGATGGGTTTCCATAAAAAGTCCGTGGGCGCCTGCGGCAATGGCTGCCTTGGAAAGGGTCGGAACAAATTGCCTTTCTCCTGCCGAGGCATTCCCGCCGCCGCCGGGCAGCTGAACACTGTGGGTGGCGTCAAAAATAACGGGAAGTCCCATTTCACTGAGTATGTGAATGGATCTGAAATCCACCACAAGGTTATTGTACCCAAAACTTGAGCCCCGTTCTGTAATGGCCAGATCATGGTTACCAGTGGACTTGGCTTTGGCAATGATGTTTTTACATTCAAAAGGGGATAAAAACTGACCCTTTTTAATGGACACAGGTTTACCTGTACCACAGGCGGCAACAATTAAATCTGTCTGCCGGCATAAAAATGCCGGAATCTGGATCACATCAAGCACCTGGGCTGCTTTTTCAGCCTGATCCGGCAGATGAATATCTGAGATAACCGGAACATTCAATCGTGTTTTTATCTGTTTTAAAATCTCAAGCCCTTTGTCAAATCCCGGGCCTCGAAAGGAATGGATAGATGTCCGGTTGGCTTTATCAAACGAGGCTTTAAAAATAAAGGGAATTCCCAGCGCCTGGGTTAGGTCTTTGAGGTGGGCGGCAATATTAAAACTGGTATCGTAATCTTCAATCACACAGGGACCTGCAATCAGAAAAAAAACTGAAGGTTTGGGCTGGGTTAATTTAAAAAAGAAATTGGTCATTTGAGATATCCTTAAAATGATGACATGTTGGGGTAAAACTATAGTTATGGCGGGTAAAAGTCAAGAATCTAAACCATGGCCTCAGATAAAAATTTCATAGATTGGCCTGGATGGAAAAAGACAGGGATGGGAAATCCTTTGACCCGGTTTTCCCTGGAAGGGTAAAATTCCTTGATATGTCCGGGTTTTGCTGGTATTTTATGTTGATTTTGTTTTTGCAGTATTCTAACCTCTTGAATAAATAGGTCTATTTGATGAAAAAAGCAGTTTTTGTTTTGGTGTTTCTGGCCGTAATGGTCCCCCTTGCATGGGTGTTATTCTACAAGTATGAAGGAAAGGCTCCCCAGGCAGATATCAGTCTGCCGTCCAATTATCTTAAAAAATCATATGAAATGAACCTGACGGTCAGGGACCAGGGAATCGGGCTGAGGCGGGTCATGGTCTCTTTGATGCAAAATGGGAATGAAAAAGTGCTTTTGGACAAAACCTATCCCCCTTCATCCATTTTATCCTTGTTTTCGGATATGAAAAAAAATACAGACAGCTTTAAAATACCGGTTGAATCAAGAAAGTACGGTATGAATGATGGAGACGCGGTGATCCGTATTCTTATTCTTGATTATTCCTGGCACGGGTGGAACAAAGGAAATCAATTCTACGAGGAACGCCAGGTGGTCATAGACACAAAGCCGCCTCAGATAAGAGTTTTATCCCAGCAGCATAATGTGACAAAGGGGGGAACAGGTCTTGTCCTCTACCGAATCAACGAAGAGAATATAAAAAGCGGGGTAATGGTTGGCGAGCATTTTTTTCCAGGATACCCAGGCATTGTAAAAGATACCGCGGTCTTTGCCTCCTTTTTTGCCCTGGACCACCATCAGGGACCTGGCACCCGTATTTTTGTCAAGGCGACAGATCCTGCTGGAAATGTTTCCAAACGAGGGTTTCACCACTACATCAGCGATAAAAATTTTAAAACAGATGTGCTCAACATCTCTGACCGTTTTTTAGAAAGAAAAGTGCCTGATATTGATATTGGACCGGAAAAAGAGCAGAGCCTTTCAACCGGCAAGCACTCGCTTTTGAACAAGTTTTTATACGTCAATAAAGTATTGAGAGAGAAAAATGTAAACACGGTTTTAGCCGTTCCCCAAGATACTGTGGGCCAGTTGATGTGGGAGGGACGCTTTGTCCGCCTTGCGGCAGCTGCCAACCGTGCAGGATTTGCAGATCGAAGAATTTACAAGCACCGGGGCCGCGAAATTGACCGGGCGGTTCACATGGGGGTGGATCTTGCCTCAACCTCAAATGCTAAGGTGGCCGCAGCCAATGGGGGCAGAGTGATCATGACCCGGGATGTGGGCATATTCGGCAATACCGTGATCATTGATCATGGATTTGGCCTTGCAAGTCTTTATGCCCATTTAAGTGACATACGGGTACAAGAGGGGGATGAGGTGTCCAAGGGGGATATTATCGGAAATACCGGGCTTACCGGCCTTGCAGGCGGGGATCATCTTCATTTTTCCATGATTGTAAACAATGTATTTGTCAATCCTTTGGAATGGTGGGACAGCACCTGGATCAAGCATAATATTACCTCAAAAATAGCGGCTGTGGAAAACCAGGCCAACTAGAATTTATAATCGGGATAATTCACAAAATGAGCCAGTATCAGGTTAATAAAACATACCAAGAGATAAATGATAAAATTGCCAAGGGCGAGGCTGTGGTGGTGACCGCCGAAGAGATTATTGACATTGCTCAAAAACAAGGGGTGGTGGAAGCTGCAAAAAAAGTCGATGTGGTGACCACAGGCACCTTTGCACCCATGTGTTCTTCCGGGGCCTTTATCAATATCGGCCAGTCAAACCCCTTGGTCAGAACCACCAAAACATGGTTTAACAACGTGCCGGCCTATTCTGGAATTGCGGCTGTGGACTGCTATCTTGGGGCCACCCAGACCTGTGATAACGACCCGCTTAACAAATACCACCCAGGGGAATTCAACTATGGGGGGGGGCATGTGATCCAGGATCTTGTGGCGGGCAAAGAAGTTCATTTGCGTGCCGAAAGTTACGGTACAGACTGTTATCCCAATTTAAAAATTGAGAAAATGGTCACCTTAAAAGATCTTCCCAATGCCATGCTCTGCAATCCCAGAAATTGTTACCAAAACTATAATTGCGCAATTAACCGGGCCGACAGGGTCAAGTACACCTATATGGGAACTTTGAAATCCAATATGGGCAATGCCAATTACTCTACTTCAGGTGAACTCAGCCCCTTGTTCAATGACCCGTATTTAAAAACCATTGGTGTGGGCACCCGGATTTTTCTTGGCGGGGCCCAGGGGTATGTGACCTGGACCGGTACCCAGCATAAAAAAGAGGTGGAGCGCGGACTTAACGGGGTCCCGTTGAGTGCGGCAGGTACATTGGCGCTGACAGGCGATTTAAAACAGATGTCCCCGGACTGGCTCGTGGGCCAGAGCATTAGAGGATACGGGGTCTCCCTTTCTGTGGGCGTGGGCATCCCCATCCCCATATTAAACGAAGAAATTTTAAAATTCACCTCCGTATCGGACAAGGAAATTTTTACACAGATTGTGGATTACGGGTATGATTATCCCCGGGCGATTTCCAAATCCTACGGCCAGGTCAGCTATGATGAGCTAAAAAGTGGAACCATTATGGTCAAGGGCAAAACCGTGCCAACGGTGCCGCTTTCCTCCATGGTAAAGGCAAGAAAAATTGCAGATATACTTAAACTTGAAATCCAGCGGTCCAGGTTTTTTATCGGACATCCCCAGCACCTGTTCTGTTAAAATTGAAAAGAAATCAAGATGAAATCTAAAAAGAAGAACGTCTGGCGTGAGAATATAGAGGCCATTGTCATTGCTATTATCATTGCCTTATTTATTCGGACTTTCATTGTCCAGGCCTTTAAAATCCCCTCGGGCTCAATGCTTGAAACCCTTCAGATCGGAGATCAGATCCTGGTCAATAAATTCATCTACGGGGTTAAAATTCCATTTACCCATGGCAAAACCCTGATCCTGGGCAAAAATCCCCAAAAAGAAGATATTGTGGTTTTTGAATATCCAGAAGACCCGTCCAAAGATTATATTAAACGGGTGATTGCCGTGGGAGGGGATACGGTTGAGATTGTGGACAAACAGCTTTACGTCAATGACAAGCGTATTGTTGACCAGCCATGGGCGGTCTACCGAGACGACAGGATTATCCCGGGCCAGTATACCACCCGGGACAATATGAAAAAAATAACCATACCGCCCAAAAAGATCTTTGTCATGGGAGATAACAGGGACAACAGTCACGATTCAAGGTTTTGGGGATTTGTTGATCTTCGCCAGGTCAAAGGAGAGGCCTTTATGATTTATTGGTCCTGGAACAAGGATCGTTTCGGAATCCGGTGGAACCGAATCGGTAATCTTTTATTTTAAGGACAACGCTATGCGGTTTGAAAAGAAAAATATTCTGGATATCCACAGTTTAAGCCAAGACCAGATTTCAATGATTCTGGATACGGCCTTTGGGATGAAAGAGGTTTCAGAACGGCCTGTCAAAAAAGTACCGACCCTCAGGGGTAAAACCATTGTATTGTTTTTTCAAGAACCCTCGACCCGGACAAAACTTTCCTTTGAACTGGCTGCAAAACGGCTGTCTGCAGATACCGTGTCCATTGCAAAAAGCTCATCTTCCATTGTCAAGGGAGAGACCCTTATTGACACGGCCAAAAATCTTGAGGCCATGAAGCCGGACGTGATTGTCATGCGGCATTCTTCATCAGGGGCTGCTTTTCAGGTCTCCCAACGGGTAAATTGTTCGGTGATCAATGCAGGCGACGGCACCCATGCCCATCCTTCCCAGGCCCTTTTGGACATGATGAGCATAAAAGAAAAAAAAGGATGTCTTAAAGGGCTTAACATATCCATTGTCGGGGATATTTCCCATTCCCGGGTGGCCAGGTCCGATATTGTAGGCCTGTCCAAAATGGGGGCCAATGTCCGGGTCTGCGCCCCTGAAACCATGATCCCCATGGGCATCGAAAACATGGGCTGCACAGTGGCAAAAAACATGGAATCCTGTGTCAAAGATGCCGATGTCATCATGATGCTCAGAATTCAAAAAGAACGCCAGGGAAATATGCTTTTTCCCAGCGAACGTGAATATGCAAGCCTTTACGGGCTCAACAAAAAAAGGATAGCGCTGGCAAGCCCGGACGTAATGGTCATGCACCCGGGGCCCATGAACCGGGGGGTTGAAATTTCAAGTGATATTGCAGATTCAGATTGTTCAATGATTTTGGACCAGGTCACCAATGGCGTGGCATTGCGTATGGCGCTGTTCTATCTTTTGGCAGGAGGCAGCAGACATGCAGATACTGATTAAAGGGGCAAGGGTAGTGGACCCGGGCAATTTGGATGAATCCAAGGATATTCTCATTAAAGATGGATTTTTTGAACAGATCCTGACCCCGGATTCCCATGCGATTGAACCCGATACCCAGGTGATTGATGCAAAAGGATTGATTGCCGTTCCCGGGTTGATCGATGTCCATGTTCATTTAAGGGAACCAGGACAAGAGTATAAGGAAACCGTTGCGTCCGGGCTTTGTGCTGCAGCCGCAGGCGGATTCACAGCGGTGTGTTCCATGCCCAATACCCAGCCTGTCAATGACAACGGCCAGGTCACCACCTTTATCATCAGCCAGGGCAAACGGGCGAAATCCGCCAAGGTTTATCCGGCCGGCGCCATCTCACAAGGCTCCTGCGGCACCAATCTGGCCCAAATTTTTGACATGAAGCAGGCCGGCATCCGGGCGGTGACCGATGACGGTCTGCCCGTGAAAAACGCCCAATTGATGAGACGGGCCTTGGAATACTGCAAAAGCATGGATCTTCCCGTGCTTGTTCATGCAGAAGACAAGGATCTGGTCAATGGGGGGGCCATGAATGAAGGACTGCCTGCAACCATTTTGGGCATCAAAGGAATCCCCAATGCTGCCGAATCCATCATGGTCTGCAGGGACATTGCCCTTGCCGAACTCACCGGCTCAAGAGTTCATTTTTGTCATATGAGCACACAAGAGTCCATTGAGGCCATACGCCAGGCCAAAAAACGGGGAGTGAATGTCACCTGTGAAACCGCACCCCATTATTTTACACTCACTGACCAGGATATCCCCCCATATGACACTCACTATAAGATGAATCCGCCCCTGCGGTCTGAAAAGGACAGACAGGCCATCATAGAAGGGCTTAAGGACGGTACAATTGACATGATCGCCACAGATCATGCCCCCCATAATGCAGATGAAAAAGATGTGGAGTTTGACCGGGCCGCCTTTGGGATTATCGGACTGGAAACGGCCTTGCCCCTGTCGTTAAAACTGGTTTTGGACGGCCATCTTTCTTTAAACACCCTGGTAAAAAAAATGGCCAAGGCACCGGCACAGCTCATGGGTCTTAGCAATGATATAACACCGGGAAATGCTGCCGATTTGACCCTCATTGACCTTGACTCTGATCTTATCATCAATCCTGATACCTTTATTTCCAAAAGCCGCAACACCCCGTTTGCAGGCCTCAAGGTCAGGGGGCAGGCGGTGATGACTCTGGTTGACGGCAGAATCGTTCATTCAAAAATTTAGGGTGCAGGACAAGGGGACCATGGAACACAAGCACAGCATTTTAGTGGTAGACGATGAAATCAGCATGCGTGAGTTCTTGGACATGCTGCTCTCCAAGCAGGGGTATAAGGTTTCTTTGGCCAAAAACGGGAACCAGGCCTTAAAAAAAATTCAAAAAAAGACCTATGACCTTGTGCTCACAGATATCCGTCTGGGTGATATCACCGGACTGGATGTGCTCCGGGCCGTTAAAAAGGAAAATACTGAAACCGTTGTTATCATGATTTCAGCCTATTCCACCACAGAAATTGCCGTGGAAGCCATGAACGAAGGGGCATATGATTTTGTGCCCAAGCCTTTTGACAATAACGAATTGCGCCAGACTATTGCCAAGGCCCTTGAACTTAGAACGCTTGAGCATGAAAAGGAAAGACGGTCTTCAGAGCTTAAAACCCATGTTCATTTTAACCAGATTATCGGCAACAGCCCGGGCATGCAGGGTATTTACACACGGATCCGTCAGATCGGGCCCACCAAGACCAATGTTCTGATCACAGGGGAGAGCGGCACGGGCAAAGAACTCATTGCCAGGGCCATCCATGAAAATTCCGACCGCAGGGATAATCCCTTTGTGGTGGTCAATTGCGGGGGGATTCCTGACACCCTTATGGAAAGTGAATTTTTCGGCCATGTCAAAGGCTCATTCACCGGGGCGATCAGCGATAAACAAGGATTGTTTCAGGCGGCTAACAAGGGCACGATTTTTCTTGATGAAATTGGTGAATTGTCCACCTTTCTCCAGGTGAAATTGCTCAGGGCTGTTCAGGAGACCCGATTCAAACCCGTGGGCGGTACAGCGGAAATCGATGTGGATGTCAGGATCATATCTGCAACCAATAAAAAATTGGAGCAGGAAGTCATTGAGGGCAATTTCAGGGAAGATCTTTTTTTCCGCCTCAATGTGATCCCCATAAAGGTTCCGCCCCTGAGAAACAGAAAAGGGGATATTGAACTTTTATCTGCCCATTTTGCTGAAAAATACTCAACAAAACTGGGCAAAGACATTGTCAAGCTTTCCTCCTATGCCATTGATTTTTTAAATAAATATTCTTTTCCCGGCAATGTCAGGGAACTTGAAAATTTGATTGAACGATCTGTGGCGCTTTCTTCAACCAATATTATTCTGCCCGAAAGCCTGACCATTTCCATGCATAAAAAAAGAAGATGGATAGAAGGGATCAAGGGAAATCGGTTTGATTTAGATGATGTGGCAAGCGGGGTAAATCTGGATGAAGTCCTTGCCAGTATTGAGTCTGCCTATCTTGAAAAGGCCATGGAATTGTCCGGCGGGAACAAAAAAAAGGCAGCCGAATACCTCAACTTGAGCATGCGGTCTTTTCGGTACCGTCTGGACAAGATGGAAACCGAGCCTGACAGCGATTAGGGTTTCTTTCCGATTTAAAAATATAAAATCGGGCTATTTTTTATTGGCCTCCATATCAAACCACATGGCAAACAGGGTGAACTGGCTGGCACTGAGAAAAGAGACCATGGCAGCCAATGCATTAATGGATGGGATCTGGCCGTTCATATACCACATGATAAAAAGCCGTACAAACAGAAGTGCAGAAGCGATTCCGGAAAGAATTCCCAGAAAATAAAAAAAGACCAGAGGGTGAAAGTCACGGATAATATACTTTTCCTTCATCCGCCATGCAAACAATTTGACCAGCAGCCACCCGATGCTGAAGATGACCCGATGGATTTTAATGCCGGATTTTTCTCCGATATTATAAACCGGCTCCACAGGGATATCCAGAACCTTGAAATTTTCAACGTTCAGCCTGACCAATACATCATTGGGCTGGCCGTAGCGTTTGTACATTTTGTCCCAGTCAATGGCGGCCAAAGCCTTTTTATTGATCACGGTATAGCCGGACTGGGAATCTGCAATTTGCCAATATCCTGAAGCAATTTTGGTCAGTAAAGACAGGATACTGTTCCCAAAATATCTGATTTTAGGAATTTTGGTGAATGCTTCACCGGTAAACAGGCGGTTGCCCTTGGTATAATCCGCCTTTTCTTCCACGATAGGGTCAACCAGGGCAGGCAGATCATCAGGATTCATCTGACCGTCCCCTGCCATGACCACGGCCATATCCATTTGATGGTCCCTGGCCCATTTATAACCTGTGGCAATGCTGCCCCCCACACCCTGGTTGGTTTCATGCTCTATCAGGACAACTTTTGGATGATTGAGCATAATTTTTTTCACTCTGTCCACCGTACGGTCCGTGCTTAGATCATCTATAATCACAATAACGTCCACGTAGTCGGGCATGGTCTCAACTACTATTTGGATCTGGGTCTCTTCGTTATAGCAGGGAATGACGGCGCACAGGGTGTGATTTTTATACATATTTTTTTCCTTGAACCTTAAAATGCCTTGTTAATGGTGTCTGCAATGAACTGAACCTGGTCATCTGTCATATAGGGATGGACAGGTATGCTTAAAATGTTTTTGCACAGATATTCTGACACGGGAAAATCTCCTGGTTTGTATCCAAGCCGGGAAAAGGCGGTCTGAAGATGAAGGGGTTTGGGATAGTATATAGCCCATGGAATCGCATTCTTGTCCAATGCCTGGGCAATGGCAGCTCTGCGCTCTGAAACAATGGAAAACTGGGCCCATGCACTTTGACCTGGGTCCTGGAACTTTTGGATGCGGATCTCATCTTTCAGCAGTTTTTGGTAGATGGATGCAATTTTTCGCCTCCGACCAAGTTCTGATTCAAATATTTTCAATTTTTCTAAAAGTACGGCCGCCTGCAGGGTGTCCATCCTTGCGTTGATCCCCACTCTGATGTTGTCATATTTATTTTGACCTTTTCCATGGACACGAATGGATAAAAGGGTTTGGGCAAGTGCTTTGTCATTGGTAAACACGGCACCGCCGTCTCCATAGCAGCCCAGGGGTTTGGCAGGAAAAAAACTGGTTCCGGCAATCTTGGAGAGGCTGCCGACCATCTTATCCTTAAAGCTTGCCCCAAGGCTTTGGGCGGCATCTTCAATCACAACGAGCCCATGCTGTTTTGCAATTTTATTTATGGCTTCATAATCAGCCAAAAGCCCGAATATGTCCACAGGAATAATGCATCTGGGGTTAAACGAATGCTTTGGATGACCCTGGCACCGGTCCAATGTTTGTTCAAGTTTTTCAGGACTGATATTAAAAGTTTTTTTGTCAATGTCCACAAACACGGGGATAGCGCCGAGCATACAGATGACTTCTGCCGTGGCAATAAAGGTAAAAGGGGTGGTCAAAACATGATCGCCAGGTTTAATTCCGATCGACATCAAGGCCATTAACAAAGCATCGGTTCCAGAAGAGCAGGATATGACGTATTTGGCTTTTGTAAATAGGGATAATTTTTCTTCCAAAAGAAGGACTTCAGGTCCCATGATAAACTTACCGTGGGTGACCACATCATCCATGGCTTGTTTGATTTTATCTCCAATAAGATTATTCTGGGCTTTTAAATCAACAAAAGAAATAGGGGGGTTCATGGATTAATTCTCTTTTTGGCAATTTAAATAATGGTTAAAGACGTTTATTTTCATCCAGATCAATACAAACAAGGGTTTGATCGGGTGAGACCTTATATCTGAGTTTGGATTCAGGGCAAATATAAATTCCGTTATGATCGGCCTTGTCCATCCTGTGACCATGTCTGGAAATCCAGCAGACCTTTCGGGCAGGAACACCCATGACCAGAGCATAATCGGGAATGTCCGTTGCCACAACCGCTCCTGCAGCCACAAAGGCAAATCTGCCGATGGTCACCCCGCAGACAATGGTGGCATTGGCCCCGATACTGGCCCCCTTTTTTATTCGGGTTTTTTGATATAAATGTTTTCTGGAAATTTCAGATCTTGGGTTGGTTACATTTGTCAATACACAGGAGGGACCTAAAAATACATCATCTTCAATAACAACCCCTTCGTATACAGAGACATTGTTCTGGATCTTGACATTATTTCCAATGACAACATTACCTGATATGCAAGTGTTCTGGCCGAGACTGCATCCATCTCCGATTTTTGCCCCGGAAAGGATGTGGGAAAAATGCCAGATTTTAGTTCCCTTGCCGATGATGGCTCCCTCATCAACAAAGGCGGATTTGTGAACAAAATATTGACTCATATCTCTCCTTTTTTTTTAAGAAACGGGTGGCAATGTCGGGGGTCTTGAATTTTGGGGATTTTGCCTCTAAATCCTGCAACCAGTTCCAAAGAGGCCCTGGCATCCTTGATACCATATCCGTTTCCCTTAAGGATATCCTGGTAAACCAGGGTATGAAGATCGGTAAACCCGCCTGAAAATTCAACTTCTGAGTCATCCACGGTAATGGATCTAAAGGTAAGGGAGCCTTTTTCCACGGCCTGTGCGGGCAGGTCCCCATGATCTGCTGATAAAAA
The DNA here is from genome assembly GCA_028768545.1 of Desulfobacter sp. Taxonomy (NCBI): domain Bacteria; kingdom Pseudomonadati; phylum Thermodesulfobacteriota; class Desulfobacteria; order Desulfobacterales; family Desulfobacteraceae; genus Desulfobacter; species Desulfobacter sp. The sequence continues at coordinate 3,500,280 of CP054838.1, read as the reverse complement.
CCATTTGACCCGGGCATTTTCAAGTTCCATGAATCCGGCCATTTTTTTAGGGTCTGACAAATGGAGCTCAGAATACTTTACTTCACCAAAAATCCAGATGAGCATATCAAAAAAATGAATACCGATATTGGTGGCAATCCCACCTGACTTTGACGTATCCCCTTTCCAGGAGGTAAAGTACCATTTGCCCCTCGAGGTGATATAGGTCAGGGTGATTTCTTTTTTTTCTTTGATTTTTATCTGATCAAATGATTTTTTTAAAGCAATGATTGAAGGATGAACCCTTAATTGAAGCACATTGAACACTTTTTGTCCGGTTTCATTTTCCATGAGTTCAATGGCATCTAAATTCCAAGGATTTAAGACCAGAGGTTTTTCACAGATGGCATGGGCACCGATTCTCAATGCAAACCGGATATGGGCATCATGGAGATAATTTGGGGAACAAATGCTGACATAATGAATTCTTTTATCTTGTCCAAGTCTTCGAAGTTTTTCAGCATGCCTGTCAAATCGTTCAAACTCCGTAAAAAATGAAATATCATAGGAAAAACTGTCCAGGACACCGACTGAATCGTGTTTATCAAGGGCAGCCACCAAGTTGTTCCCTGTACTTGTAATGGCTTTCATATGCCTTGGCGCCACATATCCTCCGGTTCCGATCAAGGCAAAGTTATTTTTCATTTTTTTCTCCTGATTGATTTTATTTTTTCTTTTTTTTTATAAACTGCAAAATATGAATCCGCCTGTGATGAATTTTAAGTTTGAACGATTTGCCCGGCAGAATCATACGTGTTTTACTATGCAGGTTCCGGTCCAGCAGATTTGCTTTTCATTCAAAACATGTGACCCGGTTCGGTTTTTCTATTTAAGATATTGTCAACAGGGCAAGCCTTTCATTGAGTTTAGCTCATCTTACAGCATGGTACCAGGTATTTAAACCAGTTTTTACAAAGGGTATAGATGTTTGGGTTGACAAAAACCTGACTCCTATCCTACCTATTGATAAATTTATGATGAACTCAATATATTCGACCTTTATCTTTTGGCCTGCCAACGGATAACCAGATAAAGAAAGCCGTAAATTAGAGGACCAGATAATGATAGAGAAAATGGATACCATAAAACAATTTTTAGATAATTACGACTTTTTGTTCAACTGGATAAGATGGTTTTATCCAAAAGCCAAAGGGATCCACCTGCTCTATCTTTTATATTTTTTTGTTCCCCAGAAGGTGATGCGCATTCACGGGTCAATTCCCTGGCCGGTGCATTATACCTCACGAATTCTTTTTCATAAGAATATTAAGATAGGTGTTCACAGTGCACCGGGTATGACTGGAAATTGTTATATCCAGGCCAGAAACGGGATTCAGATTGGATCCAATTTCAGGATGGGTCCTGGTGTCGGACTCATCAGTGCCGATCACAGTGAAGAAGATTATGATCTGCATTTAAAGGGTAAACCCATTGTGATCGGGGACAACGTCTGGATCGGAATGAATACGGTTATCCTTCCTGAAATAAAAATCGGAAACAATGTGGTTATCGGTGCAAATTCTGTTGTGACCAAGGATCTTCCTTCAAATTGTGTTGCCGTTGGAAACCCCTGCCGGGTTCTTCGTGAGAAAAAGCCCTACAAAGGAATTGATTATACGAAATGAAAAATAGGGTTGATGTATATCAAAAAATCTTAAAATTCTTATCTGTTCTGTTGGCATTTGCCATATTATTTCTTGTATGGACCAACCGTGTTCAACTGGTTGACTTGTACGGAAAAATAGATTTGTATTGGGTAGGGACAGGTCTGATCTGCTATCTGGCCAATTATTTTTTTCGAAGCTTACGCTTGCAGAGACTGTCAGAAAATAAGCTTTGTTTTTTCACCCAGGCATTTAAAATGTCAGCCCTACATGGCTTTTTTTCCTATCTTCTTCCCTTGCGTGCCGGTGATGCCTCCCTTCCCCTTCTTCTGAAATCCACCAGTAAAATAGGGTTGAAACAGGGGACCTTGTTTTTAATAAAAACCCGATTTTTAGATCTTTCCATGCTGGGTATATTCACCCTTGCAGGGTCACTTGTCGGGGCCAGAATGATCTCTTCACAGGTGCAGATGATCTGGTTTTTTACAGGAATCTTACTGGCGCTTTCTTTCTTTATAATGCAAAGACTCGGATATATCGGCAATTATCTGGTTAAAAAAAAATTAAATAGCAGTTTAGATATTTTATCTATTCTCAAATTTGATTCAAAAGAGTTTTTATTCACCTTTTTGATCTGGGTCTTCATGTATGCCACCCAATTGTGTGTGGTCAGATCCATGGGGCTTGATTTAGGCTTTTCTGAAGTTATTTTTATATCTGCCATTCAATTTCCTTTGCAGATGCTGCCGGTCCAGGGCCTTGCCAATACAGGAAACCATGAGGGCGGATGGGTAACTGCCATGATGCTCATGGGATTTTCTTCGGACACAGGTCTGGAATTTGCCCTGGTTTCCCACGGGATTTTGATTTTTTACGTGGTTGTTTTAGGGGGGGCTGCCCTTTTCACAGGAATAAAGGGGCAGAGATAAAAAAGATGAGCTTCGTTAAGAATTTTAAATTTGGGGGATGCTCATTTTTGTCCCTTTGATTACAATTTTTGAAATAGTTGTCAAAAATTGTTTTGAATTCACCCCAATCCGTTTTTTAAAATTTGGCCCTACTTTTAAGAAATATTTGTCCAAACCCTTTAAATCTGAGTGTTTTTTATAAAAAATATGGAAAATAGAAACTTTGGCAAACTAATTGCAGATCCAGATTCCCAAGAAAATGCAGAACAAAAATGGTTTAACCTAAAATCCTAACCAAGGAGAACATTATGAAAAAACTTTTAAACAACAAAAAAGGTTTTACCCTGATCGAATTGATGATCGTTGTGGCCATCATCGGTATCCTGGCTGCCATTGCCATCCCCAATTTCATGTCCTATCAGTGCAAAGCCAAACAGAGTGAAGCAAAATCAAACCTGGGTGATATCAGAAAAACCCAGGAAGCCTATTATGCTGAAAAAGACGCGTATGCCGCTCTGGGTACTGTGGGATGGTCCCTCAAAGGCGGTGCTGCCTCCGGTCGTTATGACTACACCATGAATTCAGCAAATTCCACAGGTTTTGTTGCCCAGGCAGATGCCACCTTGAGCACCCAGGCTGATCAATGGCGGATCGATAGTACAGGCAGTCTGACCAATACAGCCAACGCCTGCGATTAAATCCCATTCTTACGAGCCGTAATGATTCTGCCCTTTTTTCAGGGCAGAATCTATTTTAAATGAAATCTTTTTATCCATACCTTATCATTTTCTCCATATTAATACTTACCATCTTTTTCCAGGCCAACCTTCTTAAAGCACGTTTTAATTATTCATTTACCAACCCATTTTGTACCTGGTGCAATGAAAACGATGTGGAAAATGTGGATGAAGTGGTATTCATTCCCACCAATACTTTGGTTCTGCGTTCATTTGCCCCGGCAGATCCTGATTTTACTGCAGATCTGCTTTGGTTGAGGACGGCCTATTACTTTGGTTCCCATGCCGTGACCGACCAGGACTATTTTTATCTCTACTATCTGTTGAATAAAATCACTGATCTTGCGCCTGGATGGGAATATCCCTATCATTTCGGAGGGATCGTCCTGCTATTGGAGGCAGACATGCCTGTCCAGGCCTTGAAATTGACCAATAAGGGGCTTGCCTTTCACAAAACATCCTGGGAATTATACTTTATGAAGGGATATATTCTCTGGAAGGCGTTTAATAATTACAAGGGGGCGGCTGAGCAAATTTTCAAAGCCTCAGAGATTAGAGGATCTCCTGACTATTTTGCCCCTTTGTCCGTAACCCTTGCCCAAAAAACCGGAGATGATATTTTTACGGCAAGTTTTGCACAATTTGTTATGAACTCCCTAAAGGATGAGAACCAGAAAAAAATAATCCAAAAAAAAATGTCCGGACAATCAAACCAATGAAAAACACGGCCATAGAACTTATAAAACTTAATTATGCTGTCCCTACAGGTTTTTTAATGAAGGCAAAACCAATCATTAAAGACCTGAGTTTATCTGTAGACAAAGGGTGTTCCATGGGATTTCTTGGACCTAACGGGGCAGGGAAAACTACCACCATCAAATTGTGTGCAGGCATCATCAATCCCAATTCCGGAACGATTCTAATCCATGGAAAACCTGTTAACAACGCCTTTTCCAGAAAAAAAATCGGGCTTTTAACTGAAAATCAGTATTTTCCGCCTCACCTCACGGTCAAAGAATGGCTGAGTCTGCTGGGGCGGATTTCAGGACTGTCTGGGAGAACGCTTAAAGAGGCAATGGATTGGGTCCTGGCGTTGTTTGATCTGGTAAAACTTGGAGATTCACGGATCCATACCCTTTCCAAGGGCCAGGCCCAGCGGGCAGGCTTTGCCCAGGCCTTGATCCATAAACCTGAAATTCTGCTTTTGGATGAGCCCATGAGCGGTATGGATCCTTCATGGCGCTCCAGAATCCAGGAAATTTTGATCGCATATAAAAACAGGGGCGGTACCTTGTTGTTCAGCTCTCACATTCTTTCTGATCTGGCAAGGCTCTCTGATCATTTAACCTTTATTACGGGTGGGCAGATCAAATGGCAGGGCAGTGCGAATGAGGTCTCTGATACTAAAACAATGTATGAGATCATTTTCAGGTCAGATAATATTGAAAAAATTATCCAAATGATTCCAGATTCATACAAGGCCCAGCCCGACGGTAGCTTTAGGATAATTCTCGAATCCGAAAAGAAAAATATCATTTTAAAGCTGGCCGTGGAAAAATCCTTGTCCCTGTCTTCAATTACCCCGCTTTATCCTGGTCTTGAGGAGCTTTTTGTATGAGAATAACTTTTTTTCAGATTTTTGCCCTTTCAAAAATCACCGTTAAGGAAAACCTGCGGAACAGGGCTTTTTTCGTTCTTGTTTTTGCCGGAATGCTTCTATACTTTTTTAGCGCCATTCTTGGGATGATGGCCGTTGGAGATACAAGCCGGGTTATTCTGGATGGAGGATTTTGGATATTGGGGATATTCGGGCTGATTTCGTCATTATTTTTCGGTTTGAACATCATTCAGGCAGAGGTGAAAAGAAAAATTATTTATATGATGATTTCAAGGCCTATGAGCCGGACAAATTATATCCTGGGTAAATTTTTCGGGATATTCATAATCATGCTTCTCCTTTATCTGGTTTTATCCGGGATTTTTATCCTGCTCTTGTCTCTGACCCACACCCCCATATCAGGTAAATTTTTTATTGTGCTTATATCCATTTTTTTGGAATGGTCTGTAATGGCAGGGTTCAGCCTTTTTTTTGCCGTTTTTACCTCTCCTTTTCTCCATGGGATTTTTCTGACCGCCATCTATTTTATAGGTCATTGGACAAAATACCTTTATGCCTATGCCCAGAATACACAGGAGTTAAGTTTAAAATATATCCTGACAGGGTTGTACACTCTTTTTCCCAACCTTGAAGCCTTAAATTACAGAACCCTGGTGATTTATGAGCAAGCCGTTGATTCCTCACTTTTAGTTCAAAGTCTTTTAACCGGATCCGGATGGATAGTTGCAGGGATTGTAGGGGCCGTTTTTATTTTTAACCAAAAAAAACTGGATTAGAACGATATGCCGTATACCTTGGAAAAAAAGAATATTCTCTTCGGACTGGTTTTAACGGCTTTGATCATTACCCTGGTTTACGCCAACACCTTTGATGTCTCATGGCATCTCGACGATTACGACAACATCACAAAAAATCCCAGGATTACCATATCCGACCTATATCCTGATACCCTTGCCAATAACTTTATTGCCTCTTTTGACGGGGGGAAATATGAGGGTAGAGAAATCTACCGTCCTGTAGCCATGTTTACCTTTGCCATGAACTGGTATTTTCACCAAGACAGTTTATTTGGCTATCACCTGGTCAACCTGATCATCCATATCACAGCAGCTGTTTTTTTGTTTTTTTCAATCAATCTTCTGCTGTTAACCCCCAGGATGAGTGTTGAAGACAAGACCTTAAGATACCAAACCGCATTGCTCGCAGCTATTGTCTGGGCTATTCATCCAATTCAGACCATGGCGGTCACCTATATTGTCCAGCGCATGGCCTCCATGGCCGGGATGTTTTATATTATCGGCCTTTTTACCTATTTAAAGTTCAGGTTTGCCTCCAGAATAAGATCTAAACTTTTTTTTCTTCTGGGCTATATTTTAGCCTTTTGTCTTGCTGTTGGGGCCAAGCAAAATGCCATACTTTTGCCCGGAGCCACTTTGCTGGTTGAATTATTTTTTTTCCAGAAGATTACAGCAAAAAAAATATTTAGACCGAAGGTTCTCTTAAGTTTTCTTATACTCGGCCTATTTTTTGGTATGGTCGCCTTTGTCTATACCGGCGGAGACATTAATGAATTATTCCAAAACTATTCCCAAAGGCGGTATACTCCGGTTCAGCGTTTGATGACCGAATCAAGGATTCTTTGTTTTTATCTTTATCAACTTGTCTATCCTGTGGCATCCCTCTTTTCCATAGAGCATGATTTTAACTTGTCCACAGGGCTTATATCACCCTGGACAACGCTTAGTTCAATTTTATTTGTCATAGGTTTGATTTTAACGGGTGTTGCAGCCTTAAAAAAACAGCCCTTGCTTGGATTTGCCCTATTGTTTTTCTTTTTAAATCATATGGTAGAATCCACTATACTTGACCTCGAACTTGTATTTGAACATCGTAATTATATCCCTTCCATGTTTTTCTTTCTGCCCTTGTCTTTTTTTTGCGTCAGCTATTTCAAAGACCTTAAAATCCAAAAAAATAATAGATTTATGCTCGTTCTTTCTTCGATACTTCTTACCTGTTTTATTTTTATTTTGGGAATGGGAACCTATCTTAGAAATATTGAATGGAAAACCGAAAAAAGCCTCTGGCTTTCTGCTCTGGAAAAAGCACCTGGCAGATCCAGGCCGTACCAAAATTATTCAGCCTTTCATGTTCAATTTCAAAAAGACTGGGATTTTGTCATAGAGTTGAATAAGGAATCTCTGGAAAAAAATAATAGCAAGCCTGCCTATTCAAAAATGGTGGCCTATGTTAATTTAGGTCTTGGATATGAGAAAAAGGGCGAGATTGAAAAGGCAATCAAATATAGACAAAAAGCAATCGAAGTTTTTCCTCTAAAAGAAAATATAGCCGGCTATCTTCAACTTTTGGTTAAGGCTGACAAAATAGAGACTGCTGCAAAGGCTATATTACAAAATATCAAGCATAAAAATTTGAATCAGATGGGGTTAAACCTAAGGACCTTGATATATCTGAAAGATCATCAATTAAAGCCTGCTTTAAAAAGTGGGCTTGAAGCCATTTTAAAAGATCCTTTTGACCTTGATGCTATCACCTATTTTGGGTATGCCAATATGGTGAACAATGAGTATGCCAGGGCAGAGCACTATCTGAATAAAGCCATTTCCCTCAATTCTCCCAATCAGCTGTACATCGGTATTGCCCTGATTCAAAACTATTTCGGCCAGAAAGATATGGCAAAAGCAGAGGAACAAACTCTCAAAGTACTTGAACATTTTTCTTTGGAGGATATTTTCTCCATGCTGGATAGTATTCAAAAGGATGCTTATCCGATTTTACCCTTATCCGAGGAGGAAATAAGGGCTGCCTTTGCCAGAGAAATTAAAGTACAAACCAAAGAATTGGAAAACGGCCGGGCCTGGAAAACCCAAGAGCCTAATATTTAAGATAAAAAAATTGAAAAAATCGGGTCATCTTTGTATACTTTATTAAATTTTAAATATTCGATTTTATTTAGCCAATGGGAATAGAATTGATTTTGAATTATTTGTTTTCAGAAAAAATAACATTGGTGATATTTAATCAGTTGACATGATATTTAACCAAATATGATCAAATTCAAAGAGTGTGCTGAGTAAAGATAAGTGTACGCTTAAAACCCTTAACCCTTAATTTTTAGATATATTTTTATTTATCCAAAGCCATTGCATTCATTTTGCATATCAAAAGGTGAACATGATAAAATCAACAGCCCATAAAACAAAGGAATCAGGATTCACGGTGATAGAACTTGTCATTGTTTTATCCATGATTGCTGTTCTTTCCGCGATAGCACTTCCTAATATGGGCGGGATGATCAAAGAATATCAGCTTAGAAGCGCGGCAAGAGGGTTGGTTGCCGCCATTCAGAATATAAAACTCATGGCAGTAAAGGAAAATAAAGAAATCAGGATTGCCATTCGCCAGACCGGAGGCAAGTCCCAGTACATTACCTTTCTGGATGCAAACAATAATGCGGATTATGATGTCGGAGAAGAACTCAAGACCATTGAGCTTAAAACTTATCTGACGCTCACCTCCAATTATGCAGATAATGAATTCGGATTCAACGGCAGGGGGCTGCCAAGTGACGGACTGGGCAATGGCACTATTACCCTCACGCTTGCAGGAGGAAATTCTAAAAAGGTTGTTATCAACACTGCCGGGAATATCAGGGTGGAATAGGGGGATCCATGGACAAGACAAAACAGCAAAAAGGATTCAACAATAAGGGGTTTACCCTGATTGAACTGCTTGTGACCATGGCATTGGTTGGTATTGTTGCAGCAGGCCTGATTTCAAGTTTTCTAGGGCAGCAGGAGGCCCATATGGGCCAGGAGCAGGTGGTTGCCATGCAGCAGAATATCAGGTCAGGCATTTATATCATGACCCGGGAGATTCGCATGGCCGGATATGATCCTTATAATGGAGATTCCAATGCCGGTATTATTAATGCGGGAAACGGAAGCAACCAGGCCAATGCTTTGACCTTTTCCTATGTGACAGATGATGACGGAAAAGACAATGCAGAAGATACGGACGGGGATGGGGTTTTAAACGGAACTGACGGTGTTGTTGGTGAAAAAGGAGAGCTTTCGACCATCTCTTTTTATCTTTACGATGCCTATGCTGACAATGACTTGGATCTTGGAATGAAAATCGGTACGGCCAATGTCGCAGCCATAGCCGAAAATATCGATGATACCAATTTTACCATCTCTTATCTTGATTCGAGCGGAAATGCCACAACGGTTATCAATAATATTGCTGCTGTGCAGCTCAATATTACGGCCAAGGTCGGGACAGGAGAAGTGGACCGTACGGTTCAAAATTCCACACGGAATGTCACCACCATTATTCAGTGCAGAAATTTAAATCTTTAGCCGGGATGTTTGCAGATGAAAAATAAAAACCATATCAAAATCCAGGCCGGATTTACCCTGATTGAACTGATGATTGCCTTGGCCATCCTTTCCATTGGAATGCTGGGGATCATGAGCATGCACATCGGGCGCATTCCCATTTTCCCGGTTTTAAAAAGGCCTGTCTTTTAGAGCAAAAAGAATGATATCCTCTGTTACGCTGAAATGAACATAAATGGATTGTGCTAATGAAGAAAGCTGAAGATTGTAATACTGTTGATGAAGTCCTTGCATGCCTCAAAGAACTGGAAGAAGATCCAAATCGCTTGGTTCGTAACGCTAACGAATTAGAACAGATGGAGCAGGAAATCCTTGAGTATACAAATCGGATAAGCGCTTTTTTTTTAAAAAAAAGATCCAGGCCTCAGTAGATTCCTCTGAACAGGTCGACCAAGAAAAAGAATTGATGTCCAATTGGCCGGGACGGATGAAAAGCGAAGGGCTTGAGACCGTTTGGATTCAGCTTTGTACAGATAGTTCGGTTGATATTCATGTTCGATACTATCGAAGGTCCTGTGACCGCCGAAAAGGAAAAAGATATAAAGGTGCATACGCTGGTTTAATCCTTCTTGGAATCCATGATCGCTGCTCGCCTGCTTTGGCTTCTATGGTGAGTTCTTGGTCAGCCTTATTAAGTTCTTTTGAAGAAGTCCGTCAAGTGCTTTGTGACCGTGGGATGACGTTGGGTATAAAGGTCATCCGTAAACTGACCTATCGGTACGCAGAGCGGGCTCGAGCCGAACAACAAGCGGGCCGAATCCCATTAAATGATGGAGATTTACTTGAAGGGCGGCGAGTCGTTATCAGCACTGATGGTGGCCGCACTCGGCTCAGAGAGAAGAAAAGGGGACCAAAAACCCAAAAGGATAGAACCCGATTTCGTGGGGCATGGCGAGAACCCAAGCTTTTGATCATTTATGTAGTGGACGCCCATAGAAAACAAGAAAAAAGCTTTTCACCATTTATTGATGGCTGTTTCAATGGACCGGATGGTGTATTCCACTTGTTAAAGGGTTATTTGAACTCCCTTCATATTCAGAACTCAGACAAAATACTGTTTGTTGCAGATGGGGCACATTGGATTTGGAATCGAATCCCCGGACTGCTAAAAGCATTGGGTTTGGCTCCTGAGCGTGTGTATGAACTTCTCGATTTCTACCATGCAGTTGAGCATCTGGGTACAGTAGCAGGCTTAAGGAAGACCTGGTCATCCAAGGAACGCAAACGCTGGGTATCGAAGCAGCGAGGTCTTCTGCTGAAGGGAAAGGCGATTGAGGTGGTACAGGCCGTCCAGAAGCTTTGTAGAGGCAGAAACAGTAAGGCTATCAAGACGGAACGGGATTATTTTGTGCGCAATGAACTGAGGCTTAATTTCTCAACTGTAAAAGCGTTGAACTTACCTATTGGCAGCGGTGCTATTGAAAGTTCGATTCGGAGAGTCGTGAATTTACGTCTTAAAGGTCCATGCATCTTTTGGTATCGGGAGAATGCAGAAAAAATGATTATGCTGCGATCATTTTATAAAGCAGGGCGTTGGAACTGCCTGAAGCAGATGGCAAACATGCACAATCCAGTGCCAGCGGTATAACCGGGAAAATGGGAATGCGCCCTGCACATCAGTTCCATTCAGGGCAATGCAGATACCGTTAAATTTACCGACGCCAATCTCACGGCCCAAAGCCAGGTTGAATCCTTTGTGATGGCCGGCTATAACTCCATAACAAATGCCGGTGCCTCCACGGCAGACGGGTATACCGTGGTCACCACTGCTGACCTGGATACCGTTCCTGCCGGATTTACCCTGGAATACAAGGTGACGGGAATTGATCTTGATACGGATGGAACCGATGATGTAAAGGAAATCAATTTAAGGGTAAAAGACAATGAACAGAAGATCAGATCAAATATCACCTTTATCAAATCAGGGATATAAAATTAAAATGAAGCCATTAATTTTTAAAAAAGACCCGATTTTAAACAATGAAAAGGGATCTGTTCTGCTCCTGGCATTGATTCTCTTGTCCGTTTTAACCGTTATGGGATTAAGTTCGATCAATACCACCTCCACTGAATACCAGATTGTCAGAAATGAACGCATTTATCAGACCAATTTTTACCATGCAGAATCCTGCGCCAATGAGGGTGCCTTTTATTTGGAAAAAGAAAATAATTCAAGTGAACTGATTCCTGAATATACCAATAAAGCCTGGGTTCACCCGGATGACGGAACCATAGATTTTTCAAATGCTGACAACTGGATCACGGCAGGCGGGGCGTCAGACAATGCCGGCACCTCTTCCATTACCAACATTGACAATTCAAGTTTTTCAACCATTGCTGAAGGCCTCAGAGATGGCAGTTCTCTGGATATCGGCTCATCAAGGCTTTACGAGTTTGCCGTCTATGGAAAATCGGCTTCCAACAATGGAAGTGCAGTCATCGAAATCGGGTATTTAAAACGCTTTTGATCAGCACCGAGCCGAAGGCTTTAAAAGGTCGTGGTTCGTTTTTTGCATATTTAGCTTAATCCTTACCTGAACTTTTAAAGCCGGTAAAGCCAAACGTAATTTAGGAGGCATGATGAAAGGCAAGCGATTGAAAACCTTAAGATTGGAAAATAAACTTATTTTCAGGCTGACCCTCTGGTTGGCTTGTATAATCATGCTTGCGCCGGTTGATGTCTTGTTGGCCGTTTGTGCTGATGATATATCCAACGTTCCCATGGAAACCAAAGTCCAGGCAGCGCCTGCCAATGTCATGTTTGTTCTTGATAATTCAGGGTCCATGGACTGGGAATTTATGACCCCCCAAAGCGATGGTAAGTTTGAAGGGGAATTTTATTTGTATCCAGATTCTGCCTTTATCAATTCCTACCAGGACAGGGCATATAACTCAGACTATATCCTGAACTCCACTGAGCGCAGGATGTGGAAAGGGCAATGGGCTGGCTATAACAAACTTTTTTTTGATGCCAATGCCATTTATTCGCCCTGGCCCAAGATGAATGATGCTGACACCTCAACGCCATGGTCCAACCCCTATAATACCAACTCTTCAAGTTCCAAGTTTAACATGGAAGGAGAGTATTACGCTTTAACGGCCGGATCCGGGGGAACCGTCTCTGTAAAAAACGCCCATTATTTTGTCCTAGATGATACTGATTCAGATGGTGTACAGGATACGGGAGAGGATGTTTATCTGGTGAATTTTGTTGCAGGTGTCAGGGCCTATTACCTGTTCACCGATCATGACAATGACAACACCATGGACAATGGCGAGCTCTACCTGAAAACCGGGGCAGCAATCCCCAATGGCGTAAAGGCAAGCCGGTATGATGAAGATGATACCTTTTTAAGCTATGTCACAGATGCCCAGGACCTTCAGAATTTTGCCAATTGGTTTTCTTTTTACAGAAAGCGGGAACTCACGGCAAAGGCGGCTGTTGCAGGAGCTATTTATAATCTTGACTGGGTATATGTGGGATTTTATTCCATTAATTCAGGATTAAGACAGACGGTTCTACCCATAGGCATTGAGGTGGATGTTCCAGGCACAGGATCTGAAATTGTAATTGACAATAAGGATTCAGGATATTCCGAACATGACTCATGGTATGAATCCAGTGCATCCAAAGAGTATAACGGCAGTTCAAGATACACCACAAGAAGAGGGGGATATGCACGATTTACTCCCAATATTTCTTCTGTCGGCACCTATAAAGTCTATGTCTGGTACACCGAGGCGGGAACCCGCGATACCCAAGCCCTTTACACGGTTTCTTATAACGGAGGAACCTATACAAAAAGAATCAACCAGCAGGTGGATGACGGAGAATGGGTTGAGTTGGGTGACTACGAGTTTCAGGCCGGCACCTCCGGTTATGTTGAAGTGAAAAGGGACAATACAAGTACAGGATCCAGCAGCTCAGCCGATGCTGTAAAATTTGTGGAACTTACCGGCAGTTCAACCACCTCCATTCTTGATGAAACCGATACCCTGCTCAACAACCTCTATGACATGAATTCTTCCGGAGGCACCCCTTTAAGAACCGCCCTTGAAAATGTAGGAGAATATTTTCACGCAGATGACGGACATTCCGGGGGGCTGGGTGATTCCCCCTATGCCAGTGAAGCCAACGGCGGGGCCTGTCAGCAGGCATTTGCCATTGTGATGACCGACGGATTCTGGAATGGTGATGATCCCGGGGTGGGAAATGCAGATGCCAATACCTCAAATATTTACGACGGGGTCCCCTATGCAGATCCGGACTCGAACACCCTGGCCGACGTGGCCATGTATTTTTATAAAAACGATTTATCCTCTAACCTTGATAATGTTGTACCGACCAATTCATGTGATCCTGCCAATCACCAGCATATGGTTACCTACGGGGTCTCTTTCGGGGTTACAGGAGGTTTAACCCCTGAAAATTATCATTCCTGCCTTTTGGATGGAAGCAAACCGCCCTGGCCGGATAATGTAAATACGGATTCTGAAAAAATTGACGATCTTTACCATGCATCGGTCAACGGCAGGGGCTTGTTTTTCAGTGCCGGCAACCCCCAGGAACTTGTGGCCTCTCTGGCCAGTGTGACCGCCAATATTGCCTCAAGAATTTCTTCGGGTGCCTCGGTCTCTGTAAATGGTGAAGAACTCAATACCGGTACCACCCTGTACCAGGCCAGTTATATTTCCGACAATTGGACAGGGGATGTCACCGCATATCCGGTGGATCCGGCCACAGGAGAAATTAAAAAAGAGGAATCGGACATCCTATGGCATGCCTCGGATCAGCTTCAGCTGTTGTCTGCTGCCCAGCGAAACATTATCACCTATGATCCGCTGTCCGGATCCGGCGTTGAATTTAGTTATTCCGAACTGGATGCAGACCAGAAAAACCATATGAATCCGGACCCTGCCACTGCTGAAAAAGTTGTCCGTTTTATCAGAGGCGAGGAGATTTCAGGATTCAGATCCAGAAGCAAAAAATTGGGGGATATTATCCATTCAGCCCCTTTGTTCATGGGAGAAAGTATTTATGCAGGTGCAAATGACGGTATGTTTCATGCTTTTGATGCTGACACCGGCCAGGAGCGGTTTGCCTATATCCCCAATCTGGTTATGGATAATTTTCACAATCAAACTACCCCTGAGGAGAGCTTTTATGCCTCAGGCTACACCCATCGCTATTTTGTTGACCTGACTCCCCATGCAAGGTCCGGAGTTGAACCCGGGTCTGACTATTCCCATTCAACCTTTACCTATCTTGTGGGGGGCCTTGGCAAAGGGGGCAAAGGATATTATTGCCTGGACATCACGAATGCGGATTCAAAAACCTATTCAACGGACATCAGTTCGGTTAAACCCATGGTTAAATGGGAATATCCCACCACAACAGCCACTCCAGATGAAATAGACAGCCTTGGGTATTCCTACAGCATGCCCTTTATCGTAAGAACCAATATCAGTTACACGGAAAAAGATGCCTCCAATGTGGAAAAAACCAAGTACAAATGGGCTGTGATTTTCGGCAATGGATATGGAAGCGATAACGGGAGTTCTGAATTATTCATCATTGACATGGACGGAAAGCTTATCCGAAAAATCGATACCAAGGCTTTGGGGTGCAACGGCCTGTCCACCCCCTTCATCATTGATGTAAACAATGATCTTCGTGCGGATTACGTATATGCCGGGGATTTAAAGGGCAATCTATGGAAATTTGATCTGACCTCCAGCGATCCTGACAAATGGGAGGTGGCCCACATGGACGGCACCACTCCGGCCCCGTTTTTCTCGGTCCCGGGAAAAGCCATTACCTCCAAACCCGATGTTATGCGCCATTGCAATTCAGGTTATGTGAATACCGATCTTTCCTGCGCAATGAATACCACCCCAGGGTATCTTGTGACCTTTGGCACCGGAAAATATCTAAACGAATCTGACAGGACCTCCGCCGCCAGCGAATATGTATTTGGTCTCTGGGATTATGGTGATGATGATGACGATGATGAGTATCTGGGCAGTTTTGACCCAACAGCCACGCCCCAGCTCGGCAATTTGGCCAATACCATCTCTTTGGTTGAACAAAAAGAAGAGGCGTCAAGCGGATATTATAACGGGGTTTATCTTAGAATTCTGACCGGAAATATTCCGGACTGGACCGTGGCCTGTGATACGGATTCGGATGAAAATCCCGACCCCACCGCCAATGTTGGATGGTTTTTTCAACTCAACGGCGGTGAAAGGGTGATCAAGGATATGATTATCCGTAACAACAATCTGATTTATTTAACATTTATCCCGGATACCTCCCCTTGCTCAGGCGGCGGCAATTCCATCATCCACGAGGTCAATGCCTGCACTGGCGGCCGGCTTGATTCTGCCCAGTTTGACATTAACAATGACAGGGAAATTACCGATGACGATCTTTTGGAAATTGAAGTGACCGATCCTGTCACGGGCGGGAAAGTAACCATATTTGTTCCCCCCACAGGTAAAATGCAAACCGGTCTTCTTCATATCCCTGTGTTTATACGCTTTCCCGATAAACCTGTGGAAATGAAGATTTTTTCCACCTCTGCTGCCTCCACAGAAACCCTGTACGAGTTAGCTGAACCCCGGGGGATGTTTTATTGGAGAACCCATTAACCCGGAAAATAAGGAAAATAATGAAAAAAAAAATGTATATTTTGATCGTTTGTATCCTGTTGGCCCCGGTTGGTTTAAATGCCCAAAGCTTTGATCTAAAGGATATTCAGTCTGTTCCCAAATTGGAGATAAAAGCACCATCCCTTGAATCCATAATCGGGAAGTGGAATGGCCGGGGACGTGTTGACGGGGTTATCCCGATCGTCTGGTAATCAATGACTCAAATTTCAACATTCGATCCAGCCTAAAACTGATTTCCACCCAAGGGATTCAATTTTCAGACCCTTTGGCCAAGGGAATGTTTGTTTATTATTTTACAGGCCCGGGTAAAACAATTACAAAGCTGGCCATAGACCTGGACAAATAAAAGGCCACAGGAGGCTTACCATTGAAAACCAAAATTTTATCTGCCGCCGTCATCCTTTTTATGATTTTGTCGGCTACCCTAAATGCCGAATTTTATAAATATACAGACGGGCAGGGCAATACGCTATTTACGGATGATCTTTCAAAAATTCCACAAGCTCAACGGGAAAAATTAATTCGATATAAAACCATTACAAGTCCTGCTCAGCCCAGGAGCAACCCTGAAAAAAAGCAAACAGACCCACGGAAAATTGACAAAGCATCTGATGCGGATTTAACTGCCCTAAAAAACTGGATTCTTGACGAGCAAATAGCCTTGGATAATCAAAAGATAGAGCTTGAAGCGATGAAGCCCGGCATTAATACCTTAGAGGATCAAAACGCCTACAATGAAAAAGGACTCTTATAAATCAAAGAATAAATATTTATAAAGAAAAGCTTGCCGACTACCGCCAAAGGACTCATCAACAAGACTAAATCTATTTTAGCAAAAAATAAAATGAGACTGTCACAAAAGTTACGGTCTCATTTTTATCTGCCTTTCATTCCCATCAATTGACTTTTAGTACAATTCGTTTTAGATAAAAGACCATTTGCACCATTTGCACCATTTGATTAATCTGGAGGAAAAATGAAACACCCTTATTCTATTCGACCTGTTATCTTTCTTTGCCTTGTCATCCTTTCATGCCTTTTGGCTTCAGGGTGCATGTTTAATACCGGAGCATCAAAACCCGAGGATACCCCGCCTCCGGCAGCAGCGGATAAACAGGATGCTGAACTTAAAAAACCCACAGCCGTTTACCATGATTTTGAAGATGTACTCGTTCCGTTGGAGCTTAGCATTGTAAAAAACAGAACCATGATCATTTCAACCCCCGGGTATCGGTCAGGTATTCTTACACTCAAAGGACGGGTGGATTCCACCTCATTGTATAATTTTTTCTCCAACAATATGGAAAAGGACAATTGGGAAGTGATTTCCAGGATTAAATCTCCGGAAACCACCATCATGGTGTATCATAAACGATCCAGGTGTGCCGTGATTACCATCCGTGACGAACAATTTTATACCTATGTGGAAATCGGGGTGGCCCCGACCCTTGAATCATCTTCTCTTGGAAAATCAAAGACCCTGACATACTAATGGATATTAAAGACAAACATATTCTTCTGGGAGTCACCGGCGGGATTGCCGCCTATAAATCCGTTGAACTGCTCCGGTTGTTTAAAAAAGCAGGAGCCCAGGTCACCGTTGCAATGACTCAGGCCGCCACCCGGTTTGTCGGCAAAACCACCTTTGAGGTTTTATCGGAAAATGAGGTCTTATCCGATCTTTGGACTGATACCCGATCTTCGGTCACCCACATTGATGTGGCGTCCCGTTCCCGGGTAGCTGTTATTGCTCCGGCCACGGCCAATATCATAGGCAAGCTTGCCCATGGTATTGCAGATGATGGACTGACCACCACCATGATGGCCGTGACCTGTCCTGTGATGATATGTCCTTCCATGAATTCAGCCATGTATGAAAATATCAGGGTCCAGCAGAATCTTGATCTTCTTGAAAAATCCGGGATGCAGATCATTGATCCGGATTCAGGGGCCCTGGCCTGCAAAACCGTGGGCGCAGGCCGTCTGCCTGAGCCCTGGTTTATTTTGGATCGTCTCAAGGCCCTTTTAACCCAAAAGGATTTAAAGGGTAAAAAGATTCTGGTGTCGGCAGGTCCTACCGTGGAAGCCATTGATCCTGTCAGGTACATCAGCAATCATTCTTCAGGCAAGATGGGATACGCCATTGCCAGGGCTGCTGAAAACAGAGGGGCACAGGTCTCCCTGGTCTCGGGTCCGGTCAATCTGTCCGCTCCTGTGGGCGTTGACCAGATCTGTGTTGAAAGCTGTGACCAGATGGCCAAAGCCATGCTCGATCGGTTGGACCCGGCTGATATCATCATTAAAGTTGCGGCCGTGGCCGATTACAAACCCGTGTCCAAGCAAAACAAAAAAATTAAAAAAACAGGGGCTGCCAATGGATTAACCTTGGAGATGGCCCAAAATTTGGATATTCTCAAAACCATTGGCCAGCAGAAAAAAAACAAACAGTTTCTGGTGGGGTTTGCAGCGGAAACCAACGACCTTGAAACCCATGCCCTCGCCAAAATGGAACAAAAAAACCTGGACATGATTGTTGCCAACCTTGTGGGCGGCACAGATTCAGGATTCAAGTCTGACACCAATAAAGTCAAGATCTTTTCAAGGGACGGTTTGGTACAGGACTTACCCATGATGGACAAATTCAAGGTGGCACATACCCTTTTGGATGCTGTCTTGGAAAAGATGGGCTGATCCCATGGCCGCATCCCAAGATATCCCCACCCGGTTTCTTACCCTTTTAGAAGATTTATCCCAGTATCTTAAGGTCCAAAGGGAACTTGGCAACCAGGAGATCGTTTTATCCCAAAGATCAAAAAAAACCATTGATTCCTGGACGGGTTCTGCCTGGCAAAATCAGCGGTTTATCGGCCGCGGCCCCCTTGATGCCAAACTGATGATCGTGGACAGCGAGGCAAGTTTTTTTGAAGGTCCTTCAGGGCAGCTGCTTGTTAAAATTTTATCTGCCATGCATCTTCGCACAGAGCAGGTGTATATCTGCAATGCAGCAGATCCTGAGCAGATTGGTTATCATGTGAAAACCCACGGCACCCAATTCATTGTCACTTTAGGTGAAAACGCCTATAGGGCTTTGGTCGACAAAAAAAAGAATCTAAAAGAGGTTCGAGGCTGTTTTATTCCCTTTAACGGGATCCGACTCATGGCCACCCACCACCCTAAAGCACTGATTAAAAATCCTGTGCTCAAGCGGGAGGTCTGGGATGATATGAAACAGGTCATGTCCGAGGCCGGGCTATAGATCATGCTGGTCAAAGGATTTATCCAGACCCTTGAAGCAGAAAAAGGGTATTCTGCCCACACCCTTCGGGCCTATCGGTCAGATGTCCTTGATTTCATGGGTTTTTGTCTTAAAATAATTTTTGCCCAAGAGTCATGGACCGAGGATGATTTTAAAAAAAAGGCCGGCCAGGTGGACAAACAAATTGTCCGTAAATACCTGGCATTGATGGTCAATAAAAAAAAATCCAAGGCCACCATGGCAAGGCGGCTTTCAGCCCTAAAGTCTTTTTTTGATTATATGGTCAGGTCAGGGGAGATCAAAATCAATCCTGCCGATGCCATTCCATTTCCTAAAAAGGAAAAAAAAATCCCCCAGTTTCTCTGTATTGATGATCTGTTCAGGCTCTTGGACGGTATAAAGACCGATTCCTGGATGGACAAACGAAACCTTGCCATGTTTGAAACCTTTTATTCAACCGGCATGCGTATTTCTGAAATTCACGGTATGAACATCAAAGATATTGACTTTAAAACCCAAATGATTAGAGTCTTTGGCAAAGGAAGTAAGGAAAGGGTGATTCCGGTTGGCCAAAGGGCATTGAACGCCATTAAATATTACAGGACCCAAATTTTGGAACCCGGAGAGGCGGTATTTTTGAACAAAGACCATCGACGGCTGAGCCAAAGGTCCATCCGCCGCATTCTTGACAAGATAGTTCAGGAATGCGGACTTGAAACTAAAATTTCACCCCATACCCTAAGGCATTCTTTTGCCACCCATATGCTGGATTCCGGTGCTGATTTAAGAGGGATCCAGGAAATCTTAGGCCATGCAAGCCTGTCGACCACACAGATTTATACCCATGTGAGCATGGACAGGTTGATGCAGGTATATGACAAAGCACATCCCAGGAGTTGAGAATATGACCAATGAAACATTTCACGGCACCACCATTCTTGCCATGCGCCGTAAAAACACGGTAGTGGTGGCAGGTGACGGCCAGGTGACCTTGGGCAATATTGTGACCAAACACAAGGCCAAAAAGGTCCGCCGAATTTATAATGACAAAATCATCACCGGATTTGCAGGCGCCACGGCAGATGCCCTGACCCTCTCTGAAAAACTTGAGCAAAAACTTGAACAATACAACGGCAGTCTGACCCGGGCATGTGTGGAGCTTGCAAGGGAATGGCGCACGGATAAATATCTGCGCCGCTTGGAAGCCATGATGATTGCCGCGGACAAGGACAATACCTATCTGCTTTCAGGCAACGGAGATGTGATTGAACCTGATGACGGGGTGATCAGCATTGGTTCGGGCTCCATCTCTGCCCAGTCCGCAGCCATTGCATTGAATGAAAACACCCAGATGACCCCCAGACAGATTGTTGAAAAGGCCATGAAAATAGCCGGTGATCTGTGTATATACACAAATCATCATATTACAATCCAAGAAATAGAATCATAAACAAGGGAATTTAGGGCAAGTAACCATTGCCCAGCGAGACATTTTAAGATGAAAGATTTAAAACCCCAGCAGATCGTTACCGAACTTGACACCTATATTATCGGCCAGAATGATGCTAAAAAATCTGTGGCCATTGCCCTTCGAAATCGATGGAGGCGCAGGCAGCTTGAAAAGGATCTCCAGGATGAGATTGCGCCTAAAAATATTATTCTCATCGGCCCCACAGGTGTGGGCAAGACCGAGATTGCAAGACGCCTGGCCAA
Source organism: Desulfobacter sp. (assembly GCA_028768545.1). NCBI lineage: Bacteria > Pseudomonadati > Thermodesulfobacteriota > Desulfobacteria > Desulfobacterales > Desulfobacteraceae > Desulfobacter > Desulfobacter sp. The sequence continues at coordinate 3,479,312 of CP054838.1, read as the reverse complement.
TCTTGCCGATTCTCCTTTTTAAAAGGTGGAAGCCTCTAAATTTACCGAAGTCGGATATGTGGGCAGGGATGTGGAATCCATGATCCGGGATCTGGTTGAACTCACCGTGAACACACTCAGGGTAAGGCAGCAGGATGCGGTACAGGAAAGGGCCGGTAAAATTGCCCAGGAACGAATTTTAGATCTTCTCTTGCCTGATGCGGATTCTTCAGGGCATCCTTTTGAAAATAAATCACAAGATCTTCCTCCAGAAGAAAAGGCCAATGCCGGTACCCGGGAAAAGCTGAGAAAAATGCTGTTAAACGGCAAACTGGACAAGCGCAAAATTGACCTGGATGTCACGGATAAATCATCCCCCATGGTTGAAATTTTTTCAAATACGGGCATGGAGGAAATGGGTATCAATGTCAAGGATATGCTGGGCAATCTCATGCCGAAAAATACGAAAAGGCGGCATCTGACCGTGAAAGAAGCCCTCAAGATTATCACCCAGGAAGAGGCTGGTCTTCTGGTGGACATGGAACGGGTTAAAACCGACGCCATCACCATGGTTGAGCAGGCAGGCATTATCTTTATCGATGAGATTGACAAGATTGCGGGCAAGGAAAAAAGCCAGGGACCCGAAGTTTCCAAAGAAGGAGTGCAGCGCGATCTTCTGCCGATTGTAGAGGGCAGCTCCGTGCCCACCAAATACGATACGGTTAAAACAGACCATATTCTATTTATTGCCTCGGGCGCTTTTCACGTGTCAAAACCATCGGATCTGATTCCTGAACTCCAGGGCAGATTTCCCATCCGGGTGGAACTCAACTCCTTGGGCGCCAATGAGTTTACACGAATCTTGACCGAGCCGAAAAATGCATTGGTGCTTCAGTACATTGCCCTTTTGAGAACAGAAGGGGTGAATTTGAGTTTTACCCAGGATGTCATAGAAAAAATTGCTGACATTGCGGTTGAAGTAAACGCCAGTACCGAAAATATCGGAGCAAGGCGGCTGCACACCCTCATGGAAAAGTTATTGGAAGATATCTTGTTCCATGCACCTGATGTGGATGAAAAACAGATCAGTATTGATGCCGAGTTTGTGTCAAAACAGCTTATGAATATTGTAAAAGATGAAGACTTGAGCAGGTATATCCTATGAGCCAGACCGTTGCAGACATTTTAATCGAGGCCCTGCCTTATATCAGGCAATTTTCCAATAAAACCGTTGTGATTAAATACGGTGGCCATGCCATGGTGGACGAGCAGTTAAAGCAGGATTTTGCCAATGATATTATTCTGCTCAAAACCATTGGTCTCAATCCTGTGGTGGTTCACGGGGGCGGACCCCAGATCAACGAGGTGCTCAAGGCCATGGGTATCACCTCCACATTTATCCGGGGGATGCGGTATACGGATGATGCGACCATGGATGTGGTGGAAATGGTTCTGGGCGGAAAGGTCAACAAGGATATTGTTGCACGGATCAACAGGGAAGGGGGCCGTGCGGTGGGACTCACCGGCAAGGACGGAGGATTGATCCTGGCCGAAAAAATGAAAATTTATGTTCAGGAAAACGGGGATAAACCCCCTGAAATCATAGATCCGGGCATGGTTGGGGATGTGGCACGGATTAATCCTGAAATTATTCACACCCTGACCACCCAGGGCTTTATCCCCATTATTGCGCCTGTGGGCATCGGCAGCAAAGGAGAGACTTATAATATCAATGCCGATGTGGTGGCCTCACAGATTGCAGCAGCTCTCAATGCCGAACGGCTCATCCTGGTGACCGATGTGGACGGGGTGCTGGATGGGAACAAAAAACTGGTCTCTTCCGTGGATGACGGCCAGATAAAAAAAATGATCCAGATCAAAGAGATCAGCGGCGGGATGATCCCAAAAGTCGAATGCGGGTTGTCCGCCTTAAAAGCAGGGGTGAAAAAGTCCCATATCATCAATGGAAAAATTTCCCATGGGGTGTTGCTTGAATTGTTCACGGATTCAGGCATTGGTACTCAGTTATTTACACAATAGAAAGGGAAAAACGTGAGCATTCAAAATACAGAAAATTATATTTTTAAAACATATCTTCGCCAGGGCCACCCCTTTGTAAAAGGAGAGGGCTGCAAGTTAACAGATGACCAGGGAAAGGTTTACACCGATTTTCTGGCCGGCATCAGTGTCTGCAATCTCGGGCATTGCCACCCGGCCATCACCAGAGCGATCAAAGCCCAGGCATCCACCCTGGTTCATGTTTCCAATCTTTTTTATACCCAGCCCCAGGCCCAACTGGCCCAGGCTTTGGTTGAAAAAAGCTTTGCAGACCGGGTGTTTTTTGCCAATTCCGGAGCTGAGGCCAACGAGGCGGCCATCAAACTTGCCCGAAGGTACTTTTACCAAAAAGGGGACAAAAACCGGTTCAGGATCATTACGATGAACCAGAGTTTTCACGGTCGTACCATGGCCACTTTAAGCGCCACAGGCCAGGACAAAATCAAAAAAGGGTTTTCTCCTCTGCTTGAAGGGTTTACCCATGTGCCGTTTAATGATATTAATGCCCTTAAAAACCAGATGGACGACACGGTATGTGCGGTTCTGCTGGAACCGGTGCAAGGAGAGGGTGGAGTTGTTCCGGCAAATCAGGAGTATCTTTCCAAGGTGCGACATCTTTGCAATGAGACCGGCACCTTGTTGATTCTGGATGAGATCCAGTGCGGCATGGGCAGATGCGGTACCTTGTTCGCCCATGAGTCCTATGGGATCACCCCGGATATCATGACCCTGGCCAAAGCACTGGCCAACGGCATTCCAATCGGTGCAATGCTGGCCACCTCAGAGGCGGCCAAAGGGTTTGATTTGGGCAGTCACGGCACCACCTTCGGGGGGACCCCGCTTGCCACAGCTGCCGCCCTTGAAGTGCTGACCCTTATTTCAGATCCAGGTTTTCTTGAATCTGTCAGAGAAAAGGGAGCGTATTTTAAAACCAGACTTTTAGAGTTAAAAAAGAAATACTCCCAGGTTAAGGATATCAGAGGAAAAGGGCTGTTGCTCGGCATGGCCCTTGAGCTTGAACCTGGTATAGGTGCCGGCGATTTTGTTGCGGGATGTTTTAAAAAAGGATTTATAATTAACGGCATTCAGGATAAAATTTTAAGGTTTGCACCGCCCTTAATTATAGAAAAACAAGATATTGACCGACTAGTGGCAGCATTAGAGAGCCTGCTTATGGGGGAAAACCATTGAAAAAAGATTTATTATCCTTGCTGGATCTTGAACTGAATGATTTTGAACATTTGTTTGAGCGTGCTATAAAACTAAAAAAAAGGCACCAAAAAGGGATATTAGAATCCCTTTTGGCCGGGAAAACCCTGGGCCTGATATTTGATAAAAAGTCCACAAGGACCCGGATCGCATTTGAAACAGCCATGATTCAGATGGGGGGACACCCCATTTATATGTCCACCCAGGACACCCAGATTTCTAGAAATGAACCGGCCAAGGACACGGCCCGTGTTCTGTCCCGGTATATTGACTGCCTGGCCATGAGAACCTTTGACCATGACCTGGTAGAAGAATTTGCCGCAAGTTCTACAATTCCGGTAATCAATGCCCTGACCGATTCTTTTCATCCCTGCCAGATTCTAAGCGATATCATGACGGTGATCGAGCATAAAGGCGGATATAAAGGGGTCAAAATCGCCTGGGTGGGGGACGGCAACAATGTGGCAAATTCCTGGATCAATGCGGCAAGTGTGCTAGGTCTTGACCTGTCCCTTGCCTGTCCTGAAAAGCACCCTATTAAATCAGAAATCCTTGACGCTTCAGGTGCTGACACCATGGACAATATCCAGTTGACCAACGATCCCAAAGAGGCCGTGAAAAATGCAGATGTGGTCTATACCGACGTCTGGGCCAGCATGGGCGAAGAAGAACAGCTTGAAGGACGGTTGGCCGCTTTCAAAGGGTTTCAGGTGAATGAGACACTTTTAAAATCAGCCAAATCAGATGCACTTGTGCTTCACTGCCTTCCGGCCCACAGGGGAGAAGAGATTTCAGAGTCTGTTCTTGAAGCTGAAAACGGTGCATTCTGGGACCAGGCTGAAAATAAAAGGCATATGCACAAGGCCATTTTGGAAAGCCTGATTTTAAAATAAGGATCAAAATAAGGTAGATTAGATTCATGAGTGAAAAATTATGGGGCGGCAGATTCTCCCAATCCACTGATAAATTGGTGGAAAAATTTAATGCATCCATTGATGTGGACAAACGACTCTATCCCAGTGATATTAAAGGCTCCATTGCCCATTTAAAAATGATGGCCCACAAGGGGATGATCACCGCTGATGAGGCCAAGACGCTTGTCCAGGGGCTTAAGACAGTAGAAACCCAGATGGATCAGGATAAAATTTTGCTGTCAGACAGCCTTGAAGATATCCACATGCACGTGGAATCAGCTTTAGGAGAGGTCTGCGGCAGGGTGGCTAAAAAACTTCATACCGGCCGGAGCAGAAACGACCAGGTGGCCCTGGATATCAGAATTTACCTGAAACAAGAAACCCTGAACATCATAGAGATGCTCAAAGGATTTCAGGCCGCCATTGTCCGCCTGGCTTTAAATCACAAAGAAACGGTGATGCCGGGGTATACCCATATGCAGCGGGCCCAGCCCGTTCTTTTTGCCCACCACCTTCTGGCCTATTACGAGATGATCAAAAGGGATGTGCAACGGTTTGAAGATTCTTTAAAACGGGTGGATGTTATGCCCCTTGGAGCTGCGGCCCTGGCCGGCACGACCTTCCCCATTGACCGGCATTATACCTGTGACCTGCTTGAATTTGCCCGGGTCTCTGAAAACAGCATTGATTCGGTATCGGACCGGGATTTTGTCATGGAATTCATTTCCCATGCCTCAATCTGCATGATCCATCTGTCCAGGCTGTCAGAAGAGCTGATCCTCTGGTCTTCCTCTGAATTTTCCTTTATTACCATTTCCGATGCGTTTACTACGGGGTCTTCGATCATGCCCCAGAAGAAAAATCCGGATGTGGCCGAGCTTGTCAGGGGTAAAACCGGCAGAGTGGTGGGAAATCTTGTGGCCATTCTTATCACCATGAAGTCCTTGCCCATGGCCTATAATAAAGATATGCAGGAAGACAAGGAACCCTTGTTCGATACCGTAGACACCTTAAAAATTTGTACAGAAGTGTATACGCGGATGTTTGATAATATCGAGGTTCACAAAGAGACCATGCGTCAGGCATGCTCCCAGGGATTTTTAAATGCCACGGATTTTGCCGATTACCTGGTAAACCATGGAATGCCGTTTAGGCAGGCCCATGCCGTTGCAGGCAAGGCCGTTGCCTTTGCCATAACCCGGGACAAGGAATTGGACGCTTTAACCCTGGATGAAATGAAAATGTTTTCAGACCTTGTGGACGAGGATATCTATGAATTTATCTGTCTGGATCAGATGATTGCAAGGCGGGTATCATACGGCGGCACAGGATTTGACAATGTGGCCCATGCCCTTGAAACGGCAAAAAAGGAGCTTAATCTGTGATCTGTTTTAAGAAAAGACCTTCTGTCCTTTTGGCTTTACTGATATTGATCCTGGCCATTGCCATAGGGTGCGGCAAAAAAGGCATGCCCCTTGCCCCCCTGACACCGGGCAATATCCTGGCGGCTCCGGCCAATCTTTCATATACACTCAAGCACAGACAGGTGATTTTAAACTGGACCCATGAGATTGACCCTGAAAATGCTAAAATACCCCCGGAAGGGTTTGAGCTATTTGTTGCGACCAAAGCCCTTGAAGGATGTGAAGGATGCCCTTTTATTTTCAAATCTGCAGGCAAGGTTTCCATGCCCGCCAAAAGCTTTACCTATGATCTTGATCAGGATCTGCACTATTATTTCAGGATCCAGGCCATGGGTAAAAACAATATAAAGAGTCAATTTTCCGATACCTTGTATATTGATTTTCCATAAGATATGCAAACCTGGAACACGGCATACCTGAGCATAGGTTCAAACCGGGGCAATAAGCTTAAAAATCTTTCTTTGGCCATTCAATGCCTTGAAAAAGACAAGGGATTTAAGGTCGACCAAGTGTCAAATTTTTACAAAACAGCGCCCCAGAACTATACGGACCAGGACTGGTTTATAAATGCCGCTGTCAAAATTGCCACCCTTTATACCCCGAAGATCCTGCTCGACCAGCTTAAATTGATTGAAAAAAAGCTGGATAAAGAGGGCAAGCCGTTCAGGTTCGGGCCAAGAATCATAGACCTTGATATTATTTATTACAGCAACTTGGTCATTAAGACCAAAGATCTTGAACTTCCCCATCCCAGGATGCATGAAAGATGCTTTGTCTTAAAACCTTTGTGCGACATAGGAAAAACTCAAATTCATCCAATTTTAGGACTGGGTCCGGATGAATTGCTAAAACAAATACAAACAGATCAGGCTCAGGCGGTAATACCCCTGGACCAGGAGGAGATTCGTGAAATTTTTTATTGATACAGCCAACATCGACCAGATCAAGGACGCCAACAACATGGGCATGGTGGACGGGGTCACCACAAACCCCTCGCTCATTGCAAAAGAAGAGGGCGAGTTCAAGGATATCATCACCCAAATCTGCAGCATTGTAGAGGGCCCTGTGTCAGCAGAGGTGATCAGTCTGGAATATGACGGCATGATCAAAGAGGCCAGGGAACTTGTCAAAATTGCCGACAATATCACCGTTAAAATCCCCATGACCGTCGAAGGGCTCAAAGCGGTTAAAACCCTTTCCTCGGAAGGGATCAAAACAAATGTTACCCTGGTTTTTTCAGCACTCCAGGCACTCATGGCTGCCAAAGCCGGGGCCACCTTTGTTTCCCCTTTTGTGGGACGACTTGATGACCTTGCCCAGGAAGGCATGGGCCTGGTTGAAGAGATCGTCCAGATTTTTGCCAACTATGATTTTAAAACAGAGATCATTGTTGCCTCGGTCAGAAGCCAGCTCCATGTGTTGGATTCCGCCCTCATGGGTGCAGACATTGCCACCATTCCCTATGGCGTGCTTAAAAAACTGGCAGGCCATCACATGACGGACAAGGGCATTAAAGCCTTTCTTTCAGACTGGGAAAAAAAGAATAAATAAATGATCAGGCCGGAAAAGCTAAAAGCCCTGGTGTTGACCCCTAATTTTATCACCATTTCAAGGATTGCTGCGGTTCCTGTGATCGTGGTCCTTTTGATGTATGAAAACAGGATCACCACCTTTATATCCGCCGTATTGTTTTCTCTGGCCTCAATTACCGATTATCTGGACGGTTATCTGGCACGGACCCGGGGGCTTGTCACCAGCCTTGGAAAAATTTTAGACCCGCTGGCAGACAAGATTCTGGTTTCATCCTCTCTGATCATGCTCACCCAGCTTGGGTTTATCCCGGGATGGATCACCTGTGTGATCATCGGCAGGGAGTTGAGTGTCACAGGCTTAAGATGTGTGCTCATTGAAAAATCCCAGGATGTTCAGGCCTCATGGCTGGGTAAATACAAAACCGGATTTCAAATTGCGGCCATCATCCCCTTGCTTGTCCACTATCCCTATTTTGGCGTCAATTTTAATGCCATTGGAGAATTGTTCTTATATGGTGCCTTGATATTCACGCTTTGGTCCGGCCTTGATTATTTTTTCAAGGCCAAAAAGTTTCTGATTTAGCTTTTTTTTATTGACAAAAAACAGAGACCCATATATAAATCACTTTTGTTGCTGAGCGGGAATAACTCAGTGGTAGAGTGCGACCTTGCCAAGGTCGAAGTCGCGGGTTCAAATCCCGTTTCCCGCTCCACACATGGCGGCTTGGCCAAGGGGTAAGGCAACGGCCTGCAAAGCCGTTATTCTCCGGTTCAAATCCGGAAGCCGCCTCCATAAAACATCAAAGGGTTTCAGAAATTTTTCTGAAACCCTTTTTTAGTGGGGAAATATTTATTCATCCACACCCATCCCCATTTTTGAATAAATCTGTTAACATCTAAAATTATTAAAATCGTACATTATATGCAAAAGGTATAGCCAACTGGCCTTTTACATATATTAAAACCTGATCTATTGACATCTCTAAAGAAGTTAATAGGTTAACGATATGGAAAAGATAGCGCACCAATATGATGTAAATGAATCTTTCCCTATGTTGATAGCCAATTGTGAAAAACACATGCGGGAGAGTTTAAATCAACGATTTCGTGCTGCCGGATTTAATATCACGACTGAAGTGGGTGTTTCTTATTCATTTAAGCCAGCCGGATGGTATCTCCTAACAGGAGTTAGCCAACCGGTATAACAAAAGCAAAGTGTCTGCCCTGAATTTAATTCAAAAGCTTAAAAAAGAGCCCTATGTTATTCGCAGACCAGATCCTGTTGACAGGTGAGCCAAACGGATTTATTTAACATCCAAAGGGCGCAAACTGGTCCAGACGCTGATTCCTCTGGCCAAGACCAATATTCAATCCATGAGCAAAAATATTTCTGCTGCACAAATCGAGGTCTTAAAAAGCATCCTAAGGACAATTAAAAAAAATTTGATAAAATAAAGTCTTTTAGCCAAATTAGTTAACACCATAACTAATGCCACGCAGGTTACAAACCACATTTAACTGAAATGAAAGGGGGAGGAGATGTCAAAAGAAGAAATCAAATGCCCGGTAACCGGCGCATCAAAAGCATCCATCGCAGGCAGAGGCACATCAAATCAAGACTGGTGGCCGGATCGGTTAAATCTTAAAATTCTTCATCTGCATTCTTCCAAGAGTAATCCCCTGGGAGATGATTTTAACTACAAAGAAGAATTTAAAACCCTGGATTATGAGGGGATTAAAAAAGATCTTTATGCGCTGATGACAGATTCTCAAGCCTGGTGGCCTGCCGATTACGGTCACTATGGGGGACTGTTTATCCGCATGGCATGGCATAGTGCCGGTACATACCGAATGAACGACGGCCGCGGGGGTGCCGGATCAGGTAATCAGCGTCTGGCACCGATCAACAGCTGGCCTGACAATGTAAACCTTGACAAGGCAAGGCGGCTGCTTTGGCCGATCAAAAAAAAATACGGCAATAAAATTTCATGGGCAGACCTGATGATTTTGGCTGGCAATTGTGCGCTTGAGTCCATGGGGTTCAAAACATTTGGTTTTGGGGGCGGGCGTGAGGATATCTACGAGCCCGAAGATGACACCTATTGGGGAACTGAAACAGAATGGCTCGATGACAAACGCTATTCCGGAGACCGGGACCTTGAAAACCCCCTTGCAGCTGTTCAGATGGGCCTGATTTACGTAAATCCGGAAGGCCCCAACGGCGAACCCGATGCGGTGGCTTCCGCCAAAGATGTCCGGGAGACCTTTGCAAGGATGGCCATGGATGATGAGGAGACCGTTGCCCTGGTGGCCGGTGGTCACACCTTTGGCAAATGTCATGGTGCGGGCAGTCCAACCCATGTGGGCCCCGAACCTGAAGCTGCTGACATTGAAGAACAGGGACTGGGCTGGACGAGTAAATTTAAAAGCGGCCACGGGGATGACACCATCAGCAGCGGTATAGAAGGTGCCTGGACCCCAGATCCGGTTCAATGGGATATGGGATATTTTGACATGCTGTTCGGCTATGACTGGAACCTGGTAAAAAGTCCGGCAGGGGCCTATCAATGGGTACCGGTCAGCCCGAATGAAAAGGATCTTGCCCCTGCCGCCCATGATCCGTCAAAATGGGTGACCACCATAATGACCACAGCGGATCTTTCTCTTCGAATGGACCCGGTTTATAAAAAAATTGCCCAACGGTTTCACCAAAATCCAGATGCATTTGCTGACGCATTTGCAAGGGCCTGGTTTAAACTGACCCATCGGGATATGGGCCCACGGTCGCGATATCTTGGCCCCGAGGTTCCCAAAGAGGAACTGGTATGGCAGGACCCGGTTCCTGCAGTAGATCACGACTTAATTGATGCTCAGGATACGGCTGATCTTAAGGCTAGGATTCTGGCCTCGGATCTGTCGGTTTCCCAACAGATCTCAACTGCCTGGGCATCGGCGTCCACCTTCAGGGGTTCGGACAAACGCGGCGGGGCGAACGGGGCCCGTATCAGGCTTGCGCCGCAAAGAGACTGGGAGGTAAATCAGCCTGAACAACTTGCCGGTGTTTTAAAGATTTATGAGGGTATTCAAAAGGAATTTAACGCGGCCCAATCCAACAACAAAAAAGTCTCTCTGGCAGACATGATTGTCCTTGGCGGATGCGCTGGGGTTGAGCAGGCTGCCAAAAATGCAGGGCACAAGGTTATTGTTCCGTTTACCCCTGGAAGAACAGATGCCTCCCAGGAGCAGACAGATGCGTTTTCATTTGCCGTGATGGAACCAAAGGCCGACGGATTCCGGAATTACCTTAAAACCAAATATGCAGTATCTGAAGAAAAAATGCTGGTGGATCGTGCCCAGCTGCTGACCCTGACAGCTCCTGAAATGACAGTTCTCATTGGCGGCCTGCGCGTTTTAAATGCTAATTTTGAGCAGTCCGGGCATGGGGTTTTTACAGCCAACCCTGGCGTATTGTCCAATGATTTTTTTGTCAATCTTCTGGATATAGGTATTCAATGGAAACCCACACCCGAAGACGACAATCTATTTGCCGGCCATGACCGTGTAACAGGAGAGGTTAAATGGATTGGTACCCGGGTGGACCTTATTTTTGGCTCAGACTCTCAACTGAGGGCCATTTCAGATGTCTATGGATGCCAAGATGCCCAGGAAAAATTTATTAAAGATTTTATTGCCGCATGGGACAAGGTTATGAATCTTGACCGTTACGATCTTGAGCAATAAAGATGCTGTAAATTCATAACAAAAGATGCCTTTGGCCGATTGAATATCGGTCAAAGGTATCTTTGAATGAACATTTAATGAGATGTTTTTTACGCTGAATTGAACAGCCAGGAAATTTTCAGATCTGACCTTGTCAATGAGATAGGTGTTTTCGTATAAAATTTTACACAAAAAGATACTTTCCTTGACTAAAAATAAGATAATTACTAACGTGTCACCTGCTTTAACCCATAAATTCAAACAAAGGAATAAGGCTTAATTTAAGCTTATGAGTTTTTCGCAAAAAAATTTGGACGGCCAATGACTCGTGAAGAAATCGTGAAGGCCGTGACCGAGCCTGAATCAATTACGGATACAGAAAAAAAGACCGTGGTGATTTCTTCATCTTCAAAAGCTGATTTTGCAAAAATTGCCAAAAGCCATAACCTTGAACAAGGCACAAAACAATACCAGATTATACGAGGGCGTTCAAAATTCTGTGTCAGTTGAATCAAAGCTGATATACTCAGCTAAATAAGGAGAACTGACATGACCGAAGACAACACCGAATTTAATTTTCAAAAAGCTCTTAAAGGTATTTAGGAAGGTAAACCCTTCACAGGTAAGGGCGGCGTCCTTACATCATTAATCAAAAATCTTGCTGAAGCTGCTCTTGAAGGAGAGTTGGAGTCCCATCTCGGGCAGGAAGTTTCTGCCAACCGCCGTAATGGAAAAAGCAAAAAGACCATTAAATCCCTGGATGGTAAATTTGAGCTGGAAACCCCGCGTGACAGGGCCGGAACCTTCTCTCCACAGATCGTCAAAAAACATCAGACAACGCTCAGCGATGAAATTGAAAGAAAGATAATAGCCCTTTACGGCCTGGGCATGAGTTATAATGATATGGCTTCCCATTTACAGGAAATCTATGGACTTGAGATTTCAAATGCCACTCTGAGCACCATTACCGATAAAATCATCCATACCGTCAAAGAATGGCAGGCCAGGCCGTTGGAAAATGTGTACCCAATCGTATGGCTTGATGCCATACATTATAAAGTACGAGAAAACGGAAAGGTCAGCAGCAAAGCCGTTTACACAATTCTTGGGGTGAATATCGAGGGCCGCAAAGAGGTTCTTGGGCTGTACATATCCGAGAATGAGGGTGCGAACTTCTGGCTGCAGGTGTTAACAGACCTTTCAAACCGAGGGGTAAAAGATATCCTGATTGCCTGTGTTGATGGTCTAAAAGGTTTTCCCGAGGCCATTGAGACCATATTCCCGGACACAGAAGTTCAACTCTGCGTAGTCCACCAGATCCGAAATTCATTGAAATACGTTGGTTCCAAAAATAAAAAGGAATTTATGGCAGATCTAAAACGTGTTTATAAAGCGGTCAATAAGGATCTGGCCGAAGAAGAACTGGATATCTTGGAAAATAAATGGAATGACAAATACCCGATTGTGATAAAATCCTGGCGGAACAACTGGGAACGCCTCAGTCATTTCTTTAAATATCCAGAAGAGATTCGACGGATAATATACACCACAAATACCATTGAGGCTGTGCATCGACAGTTTCGAAAACTGACCAAAACAAAGGGATCATTCCCGAACCAGGACAGCCTGTTAAAGCTGCTTTACATGGGGATCCAGAACGCCAGTAAAAAATGGACAATACCGATTCAAAATTGGTCACTGACAATTTCCCAGTTGGCAATTTTCTTTGAAGGCCGGCTGGATAAAGAGCTGGGAATTTGATAGGGATTTATTTACAGATGGAAAAGATGGTTCCAGGAACTCCACTCCAGCAAAAGTCAACTCCTCCGACGTGGCTGATTGAAGGCCCATTCTCGGACCTGACTTTTACTTCCGCTGGCGCTGAGGCAGATCCGGGAACCGAAACCGTGACACAGAATTCTGAACATTCCCGATTATACATTTGTTTTGTGAAGAAAAAAAAGCCACTTCCGTTGATGCTCGGGTATTGGTTAAAAGAATTCAAGGGTTAAGTGATGAACAGCTCAAAATTATTGAGATGATTTGTTTTAAAAGAGAATATACGGTCAAAGATATATTGGAATTTGTTCAATCCATAAAAAAATTTGGGACTGAAAGAATTCTGGCACTTCGTGTCTTTGCAGATATTGACGGGGTGGGCCCCGGTCCTTTGAACCAGTTTTTTACAACGACTTTGGTTAAGGGCCAGCGGGGCAAAATAGGAGAAGAAGCCTATACAGAAGAGGTCAAAGAGAAGATGATGACCCCGGATTAGGTAAATGTATTTTACAATATCTGCTCTTACGTTGAGGATATTACCCCGAGAACGGCCATTTCCCTTCTTCCTAAGGTCAGGCTGTTAAAACAACAGCACGCCCAGTTTATCAATGTTTTTTTTAAAAAAGGCGCCTTTTTTGGAGACCAGCTCATAGATGATGAGACTATCCTTGGGTTCGTTAACCTCTGGCTGAGCTTGCCCGAAGTCAATGATCCCAAAACTATTAAAAAATTAATCAAAAAACTTTCTCGGCAGTCCCAAAAAAAGAATAATTTTCAATATCTTATTCATGCATTTAAAGAAGCTACGGGCAAAGAAAAACCCCCTGGGAAAATCGCCACCGGGATTCGAATTTTCTGGGGATGAGGCTTTAATCGAATTCCCCTTGTTTTAAAATCAATTGTCTTGCCCATTTTTTTCTTGAGATAACCGGCTAAATCTTTTATGGTCAGCCATCTAAGCCTGTTTATAGCGTGTCATATCATTGTAAAAACCGAAAAAAGGAGAGTAGGCATGAAAATTCTGGTTGGATACAAGGGAAGTAATGTGGGTAAAGATCTGCTTGACCTTGCAACGATCCATGCCCGGGCATTTAAAGCAAGTGTCCTGGTTGTCACCTCAATGAAAGAAGGGGCTGAAACAGATCAGGAGATGATTTCCGATGCTGAAAAAAATTTGGAGCAGGCCCAGAATTTTTTTGATGAAAAAGGGGTGGACTGTAAAACCCATCTGCTCATTCGAGGCCTTGATCCGGGAGATGACATTGTTGCCTTTGCCAATGAAAAACAGGTGGATGAAATTCTCATTGGCGTCAAAAGCCGGTCCAAGGTTGGTAAGCTTTTGTTCGGATCCACTGCCCAGGCCGTTATCCTTACCTCAGACTGTCCGGTTGTTTCTGTAAAGTAAGATTGTGGTCAATGGATACCAAAAGGATATAGATTCAAGGGTAAAAAAGGAAAATATGGCTATTGAGTTCAGGGATTTTTTCCCTGCCCGTAAACGGAAAAAAAAATAGTCAGATAATAGAGGAGTCACCTATGAAGCTAAAATATTTTTCCCACTCTGCATTTATGATCACGACAGATAAGTCAGAGCAAATCCTGATAGACCCATTTTTGGATAATAACCCCACATCCCCTTGCCCGGCCGCTGATGTGGAGGCCGATTATATCCTTTTGACCCATGGACACGGAGATCATCTGGGCGATACCATCTCCATTGCCCAGCGGTGCGATGCCCTGTGCATTTGTGAAAACGAACTGGCAAATTATGTGGGAGCCAAAGGCATCAGGGTCCATAACATGCACATTGGCGGAGGATTTGATTTTGAATTCGGCAGGGTAAAGCTGACCCAGGCCTTTCACGGGTCAGTCACTCCGGACAACCTATGCCATGGTACGGCCACAGGACTTTTGATTCAAATTGATGATATTGTTTTATATCATACCGGAGACACCGGATTATTTTCAGATCTAAAACTCATCGGCCAATTGAACGATGTCCATACCATGATGGTCCCCATAGGAGATAATTTTACCATGGGGATTGAGGATGCCGTAAAAGCCTGTGAATTTGTCAACCCAGCCCAGGTGATTCCCATGCATTACAATACTTTTCCTGTGATCCAGGCCGACCCTGATCTGTTTTGTGACAAAGTCAGGACCCTCAATATATCCTGCCAGGCCATGGCATTTGGCCAGGAAATAACCTTAAAAATTTAAGACACCCAATCCCTTACATGGACATTCTCAAACAATTTAAGGCCTTGTCCGATCCTACCCGGTTGAGGCTTGCCCATATCCTTGATCATTTTGAACTCAATGTAAATGAAATCGTTTCTATTGTGGACATGATTCAGTCCGGGGTATCCCGGCACCTTAAAATACTTCTTGAAGCAGGACTTGTGGCTTCCAGAAAAGAGGGAAGTTATATTTATTATTCGGCAAAGAATACAAAACAAAGCCAGGATTTGGTCTCTCTTGTCCGCGCCCGGGTGGAAAATGATTCCGTGTTCCGAGGAGACATCAGCCGGGCGGAACAATGTATTCTTCTTCGAAAAAGCCGTGCCAAACGCTTTTTTAGAACCGTGGCCCCCCAATGGGACCGTCTGAAAAAAGAGGTTCTCGGCGAATTTGATCTGAACAGCCTGTTCATTGAAAATGTAATGAATCAAAATATTATTGCCGACCTTGGCTGCGGTACAGGAGAACTGCTCGAGCACTTTCTCGGTCAGTCTAACGCCCCCCTTATCGGTGTGGATGCCTCACCTGAAATGCTCGAACAGGCAAGAATCAAACTGCCGGAACGTTCCTGCCTGGAGCTTCGTTTGGGGGAACTTGAAAATTTGCCCATGAGAGACCAGGAAGTGGATACGGCCGTGATGAGCATGGTATTACACCATATTTTCGAGCCGGAAAAATCCATTCAGGAAGTTTTTAGGGTGCTTAAACCCGGCGGCATCTTCCTTTTGGCTGATTTTTTGCGCCACGACCAAGAAGAGATCCAAAAAATTATCGGCGGCACCTGGCTGGGGTTTACCCGAAAGCAGATTCAAAACTGGCTATTATCCTGCGGGTTTACTCTGAAAAGCGATAGTCTTTTTCCTGTTGAAAAAAATTTAAGTATTACATTTTACCTTGCACAAAAATAGAGGACTTTTGAAATGATTGTTCCAGTAATTTTGTCCGGCGGATCCGGAACACGTCTATGGCCCATGTCCAGGTCATTGTATCCCAAACAATTGATTGACATCTATAATGAACATACCCTGCTTCAAAATACCCTGCTCAGGGTTTCCGGTCTCCAGGATATTGGGGCTCCGGTTGTGGTATGCAATGAAGACCATCGCTTTATGACGGCAGAACAATTAAGACAGATTGATCAAAAGGCCTTGTCCATTATACTTGAACCGGCCAAAAAAAATACCGCCCCGGCCATTGGACTTGCCGGTTTGACCCTGGTTGACCGGAATCCTGACCCGGATCAGGATCCGATCATGCTGGTCCTTCCGGCAGATCATGTGATTGAAGACAAGGATAAATTTTACTCAATTGTCTCCCAGGGGGCTGAGCTTGCACAACAAGGTGCCCTTGTCACCTTTGGAATTGTGCCGGGATCTCCTGAAACAGGATACGGATACATTAAAAAAGGACCTGTTCTTGAATCCTGCACCAATGCCTTTAAGATTGACAGATTTGTTGAAAAACCCGACCTTGAAACGGCAAAAAAATATCTGGACTCCAATGACTTTTGCTGGAATTCAGGCATGTTCATGTTCAAAGCCTCTGTAATCTGCAATGAACTTGCTTTATTTGCACCCCAGACAATGGATGCCTGCCGCCGAGCAATTGACAAGGGGGGCAAAGATCTTGATTTTTTCAGGTTAGACAAGGCATCCTTTGAATCCATATCAGCAAATTCAATTGATTACGCGGTGATGGAAAATACCGATAAGGGTGTAGTCCTCCCCATGGATGCAGGGTGGAACGATCTTGGGTCTTTTGACGCCCTGTGGCAGACAGGAGAAAAGGACAATCTTGAGAATGTGGTTTCAGGGGATGTGCTGGTCCACAATGTAAAACAGACCTATATTCATGCGGAAAACCGTCTGGTGGCCGCCATCGGCCTTGAAAATTTTGTGATTGTCGAAACCAAGGACGCTGTTCTGGTCGCCCCCAGAGACCAGGTTCAGGATGTTAAAAAAATTGTGGGGCAGTTAAAGGAAAACAACCGGAACGAGGCCCTGACCCATGCAAAAGTCTTTCGGCCCTGGGGAGATTATGAAACCATTGACATGGCCGACAGGTACCAGGTCAAACGGATAACGGTGAAACCAAGAGCCAAACTTTCCTTGCAAAAACATTTTCACAGAGCTGAACACTGGACCGTGGTTTCAGGCACAGCCGTTGTCACAAAAGGCGAAAAAGAGATTTTGGTAAAAGAAGATGAATCTGTTTATATTCCCTTGGGCACCCTGCATCGGCTTGAAAATCCGGGAAATATTCCTTTGGAACTCATTGAAGTCCAGTCTGGATCCTATCTGGGGGAAGATGACATTGTCCGGTTTGATGATGCGTACGGCAGAAAAGAGCAATAGGCAGCAGGGAGTTTAAGCATAATCCCCACGGTTGATTTTAATTTTCTCCAATTGGGCCACAGTGGATAAATGAGTTAAAATCTCTTTGAACAAAGGATTGTCATCCTGATCTTTGTCCAGGTCAGTATTGATCTCACGGGTGTGATTTAAGATTTGATCCAGCAGATCATAGGATCGTTTAAGGCTGTTGTCAGGATGGATCAGACCTGAGGCATAGGCCTCCAAAAGATCAATGGCCTCAGATATCCTGACCAGGGCAGGGGCATTGTCCGGTGCGTGTTTGGACTTTTGGGCGGTGATTGTGGCAGAAAGTTCAGGCAGGCCTTTTACCGGGTCGGTTGCAGGGGCCGAAGGAAGATCAAGCGTCCGGGACAGAATATGGTCAAATTTTTTTGTCTGTCCCGGATCCAGAATCAGATCGCAGCTCTTGGCTATTGTCTGGGAGGGGTTTGAAATCCCTTTATTTTCAGGGATAATTTCTTTCATTAAACTGATTGACCCGAATAAAAGTATTGCAAATCATTTAAAAATATTTCAAACTATTTGACTGATAAATATAGGAGGAGAGCAGTTGGAATGTCAAGATCAAACATGGGGAAGGCTATGACCGACAATTTTTCACAGAATATGAAGGGAAAATTTCTCATGGCCATGCCCGGGCTTCCTGATCCTAACTTTTCCCAGACCCTTACCTGCATGTGCGAACATAACGAGTCGGGCGCTTTGGGGTTTATTGTCAACAAGGTCCATCCCTTGCTCACCGGCAGGGAATTGTTTGAAGATTTAAGTATTGAATGTAACGACAGCGTGGACCAGCTGGATATTTTCTTGGGCGGACCGGTTCAGCCGTCCGGAGTTTTTGTTCTCCATGGAAGCCCCTTTGACTGGAACGAAAGCCTTAAGGTATCTGACTGGCTTGCCCTGAGTAATTCCAGGGATATTCTTGAAGCCATTGCCATAGGTCAAGGCCCTGAAACATTCATGATCATGCTTGGTTGTGCCGGCTGGGGCCCCATGCAATTGGACAGTGAGTTAAACGACAGCGCCTGGCTTACCTGTGATCTTTCCACCGAGATCATGTTTAAAACCAGCCCGGATCTCAAATACGAAAAAGCCATGATGCTAATTTAATCCCAGATGACTCCACCTTCCCTTGAATCCATTGAAGATATCGTCGCAGAAACCCTTTTGGTCATTGAACGGTTAAAATCGGTTCCCCACGGCAGTGACAGGGCTTTGGACGAATATCAGAATCTGTGCTGCAAGATTCCCGACCATATTAAAACAGGCCTGTTGCGCATTGCTGTTGTGGGGGTGATTAA
Source organism: Desulfobacter sp. (assembly GCA_028768545.1). Taxonomy (NCBI): domain Bacteria; kingdom Pseudomonadati; phylum Thermodesulfobacteriota; class Desulfobacteria; order Desulfobacterales; family Desulfobacteraceae; genus Desulfobacter; species Desulfobacter sp. The sequence goes on along the minus strand of CP054838.1, from coordinate 3,460,780 downwards.
ATCAGGAAAAAGTACGTTTATCAATGCCTTGACAAAAAAAGAATTGGTCAAGCGCGGTGCAGGGGTTGTGACATCAATTACCACCCGGATTCGAAAAGGAAAAAAGAACAGGGCCTGTCTTTATTTAAAATCCTGGGACGAGGTCAACCTGGTCATTGCAAACAGCCTGGACATGTTTCCAAGGCAGTTACCCCAGAAAACTTTTGATATCAGGAGAAAGACAGACCGTAGATTTCTCAAACAGGTTTATGAGGATCTTTGCCGTGAATTCCCTATTACCCAAGAGGGGATCCGTCCTGAAACCCTGGTAATCAAAAACGGCCTTGAAGGATATGAGGCCTGCAAAGATATTATTGGCGCAGAAGAACGGCAAATTTGCTTTGAAGGGAAATCATTTGAAACCCATAAAAAATTTACAGCAGATCCTGCCCGGGCCTTTTATGTGAATGACGTCTGCCTTGAGGTCTTTGGCAAGGCAATCGATCCCAACATTGAAATTGCAGACTGCCAGGGGGCGGATTCCACTGATCCTGCACAGCTTTCCCGGATCATATCCTATATGGAATCTGCCAACCTTATTATGTATTGCATTTCTTCCAGAACAGGCCTCAGACGGTCTGACATGAGTTTTTTGAAAAAAATCAAACAATTGGGACTCATGGAAAATATCATATTTATCAACAATTGTGATTTAACAGAGCATGACACCCTGGACGACCTGAATAAAATTCAAGGTAAAATCTTTGAAGAGCTTTTATTTTTAACCCCCCATCCAAGGCTGTTTAGTTTTTCAGCCCTTTACAATCTTTTTGATGCCATCAGCAAGAAACTGACTAAAAAAGATGCCAAACGCCTTAGTCTCTGGCAAGAAGATTCAGGCATGGTTAAATTCTGCAGCCAGAACACCAAAGATTTTTTTTCGCTTTTTAATCAATTGACCAAACTCAACCAGTTTGAACTTTTATATGCCAACCCCATAGAACGGTTAAAAATTGTAATACATGCCTTGGAAAAAAAGGCCAATATTATCCAAGATGTTTTAGCAACCGATCTTGAAGATCAGGACAGGGCAAGGGCTAAATTGGAGGGTATCGAAGAAAACGCCCGGCGCTTAAGGGTCATCGTTGACAACTCAATCCAAGGGGCGGTTTCAGGGTTAAGCCGGGAAATAGAAGGCAATTTAAAACAGGCCTTTGTCAGGGACAAGATCAACCAGAAGATCACTCAATTTATCAAATCTGCAGAGATCAATGTGGAGCCCTATCGATCCGGCATTAAAGAGACCGGGTTCAAACAGGTTCTTTATCTCATGTTCCAGGATTTTAAGCGGCAGCTGGACCTGTTTGCCATAGACGAGATCCTTCCCATGATAAAGACCTTGGTAGAATCCCAGGAACAACGGATTCAGGATTATTTTCAATCGCTGATGGACTCTTACCAGATTGATTTTTTCACCCTGGGCAGCTCAATGGATGAAGATGCCAGATCATATTCAATACAGGAGCTGGAAAAGGATCCCGGAAATATACAGGCCGTGGATATTAATCAGATCAAAAAAATTTTAGGCCTTGGTTTGCCCAGAAAGGTATTCTCGCCCAAGTTTACCACACGGATGCGTGCCAATGCATTAACTGATTTTGGTTTTCACTCTTTTGCCCTTTTCATTTCCGCCTTGGTTGACAAGCATGTCCGTTTTTCTTTCACACCGGGGTTCAACAAAGCCGCGGATAAAATAAAAAAAGAAAGCCTGGTGCTCGTCCGTCACCAGGTCAAGGGGTATCACCAGGCTTTGAGACAGGATTATTTTGCCCCCCTGATCCGTGCGGTCACCCGCGACTTCAAGGATAAAATTCTCCAGCGGTTTACCCTGTATGAATCGTTGAACAATGAAATTCAGACATTATTTGGATTAAAACAGGATGAAAAAATCAGGTATCAAAATACCATAAGCTCTGTTCTTGAGAAGGCAGAATATATAGACCGTCGTCTTGATCAATTCTCCGGCAAGGGGTTCATTTCATAAAAAACTATTGAATTTTTATCTCAATATGATAAAAAAATCTAAGCTTTTTTAACCTAATTTATTCAACTTTGGGTCTGCTGAAAAAAATGAAACGTTTCAAAAGCAAAATTACTGCAGCACAAACTCAAATGGATCAGACCTATCTGTTCCGCATGGGCCTGCAATTGATGATCATTATGGTCAAGGCTGAATTGGAAGGCTACCCCGTTGGGAAATATAGAAAAAAAGCCGTTCTTGAAAATGCCGCATGGATTCACAAAAAGGTTCTGTTGCAAAAAATATTTCCAGGACAAAGAGATCGTTCAGGCGTAAAATTTACGCAGCATAAGAAAACAGATTTTCGACGAATTCTTTCTGCTTTAAAATTTCTCCCTTCCTGATATTTTTAACTTGTCCTTTTCTGATCATGTTCATAATTTCATAGCCTTTTAGCGTCCGCCAGGCAGAATGAAATGTCTTGAACCCCATACCAGCTCTGACAAGCTTTTTGATAAACCGGTGGTCTTGCTCAATAATATTGTTCAGATATTTATTCTGTCTTAGGATACAGTCCTTATTCAGAAGCTTTTTTTCTTTCAAAGCCTTTACTGCCGGAGGATATGCAGGATTTCCGTCAACACTCAGAACCCGAGGTCTGGAGCTATTGGAAGCTCGCAGCATCTTTTTAAAAAATCGTTTGGCAGATTCCATATTACGTCTGCTGCGAAGAAGAAAATCGATGGTATTTCCACGGGAATCGACCGCTCGGTAAAGATACTTCATTTTCCCCCGCACCTTGATATATGTTTCATCAATACGGTAAGAATCATTTGATTGCCGCAGATACTTCCTGCTTCGCTTTTCCATTTCAGGAGCATAGCGCTGAACCCATCGGTAAATGGTACTGTGATCCACAGACAAGCCCCGTTCTTGCATCATCTCTTCCAGATTCCTGTAACTCAGTTGATATCTCAGATACCAGCGAACATTCAACAGGATGATTTCTTTTTCATAATGACGCCACTTGAAAGGGTTTTCATTTTTCATACTATCTCTCTGCAAATAAATTAGTGCCAAAACGGACTTGTATCAGACATTAATAATTTTTTGCAACAGAACCAAAAAATCTATGCCCACAAAACAGATCCTGATCTGGTTCATCATTTTTTGAACTGGACCCGGGATCACAAGGTCACAGGAGTGAATTCAACCTGATTTTAGCCCTGTCAGACGAAAGTTTTCTCCCGGGAATGTTCATGGACATGGGCGGCTATTTTTTCTCTGACCATGGCGGCAATCTCACCAGGTTCCAGATCCTTGAATTTTGAAAATTCAATGGGATCCAAAATCTTGACCTCCATGGGGGTATTTCCTTGAAGTATGAGCTCATGTTTGGGCAGGGCCTTTCTGGTGTGATTGAGCACAATGGGCTGGATGGCCACTCCGGTTTTTTTTGCAAGGATAAAGGCCCCTTGTTTAAAGGGGCGCAGCCGGCCGTCTTTTGACCGGGTCCCTTCCGGAAAAAAAAATACAGAAATATTTTTTTTCAACAAAGCTTCACATTGAGCCATCATGGAGCCAATGCTTGTTTTATCTCCCCGCTTGAGTTTAATATCCCCGTTGAGAAGCATATTCCACCCGATAAACGGCAGGTTGAACACAGCGGCCTTGGATACCCAGCGATAGGGGAAAAGAAGACGGTATAAGACAAGAATATCAAGTTGGCTCTGGTGGTTGGAGACAAAAACATAATTTTTATCAATGGACAGCTTGTGCCTGTCAATGATCCGCACTGACCAGATCGGCATACACCAGATATAGACAGAGGCCCAAAAGGCGCTGAAAACGTTGGTGATCAACCTGCGTGGGTCAAAGGGCCAAGTGATCAGGCGGATCAGGCAGGCAATACAAAAAAACAAGATAGAGCTGATGCCGATAAAGGCAACATAGGCTATGGCAAAGATCTTGTTGGGCAAGCTCTGATTATAGCTCATAAGGTGTCAGGCTCTTATACCCCTCTTCTGTGACAAGAATGGTCTGTTCAAACTGGGCAGACAAAGACCCGTCATTTGTCACGGCAGTCCACCGGTCTTCCAATACATGGAGATCTTTTTTGCCGATGTTGATCATGGGTTCAATGGTAAACACCATTCCAGGCACCAGAGCAATCCCCTTGCCAGGTCGTCCGAAATGAAGCACCTGGGGCTGTTCATGGAAATCAATGCCCACCCCATGGCCCACAAATTCTCTGACCACCGAGCATCCCTGGCCTTCGGCATAGTTCTGGATCGCGTAGCCAATATCCCCGAGCGTGGCACCCGGAGCAACGGTTTCAATACCGCGCTTTAATGATTCTGCGGCCACGGCAACAATTTTTTTAGCATCCGGGCCCGGGGTGCCTGCAAAAAAGGTTTTATTGGCATCGGCATAGTATCCGTTGAGGATGGGTGTGATGTCCACATTGACAATATCACCGTCTTGGATCACCCGGTCCCCGGGAATGCCATGGCAGATGACCTCATTGATGGAAACACAGACACTTTTGGGAAATCCCTTGTAGTTGAGCGGGGCTGATATGGCACCGGCCTTTAAGGTTTGTTCATGAACAAAGGTATTGATTTCTTCGGTTTTCAACCCTGGGCGGATCATTTTTTCCACCCCGTCCATGATGGACAAGAGAAGTTCACCTGATTTTCTGATGCCGTCTATCTGTTCTGCAGATTTGATAATGATGTCATACCGGTTTTTATACTCATCCTTAATGGATATTTCCGATTTTTTATTTCTACAGCAATTTTTAAATTTTTTTCCGCTGCCGCAGGGGCAAAGTTCGTTTCTTCCTATTTTCAAAGATTTATTTTTCATGGAGATCAACTCCCGCAAACCTCTCCCCAAAGAGAATGGGGATAAGCGTTTTCAATATGTATTTTAACCAGGTCTCCAATCACGGCCTGATCCGAAGGAAAATGTACAATCTTATTGGATTCACTTCTACCGAACATCTGTTTCATATTATGATTTGTTTTGACAAAACCGTCCCTTGGCTTGGGGCTATTTCCTTCCACCAAAACCACAAGATCCGATCCGATCAACGCCTTGTTTTTCTTTTCAGTATATTGATCCTGGAATTTTAGAAGCCGGTTTAACCGTTCCATTTTTATGGATTCGTCCACCTGGTCTGCAAATTTTGCGGCCGGTGCAGACGACCTGTCCGAATATGCAAAGGCAAAAATAGAATCATATTCAACCTGTTCAAGAAGATCCATGGTTTCCTGAAAATCTTCTTCGGTCTCCGAGGGAAATCCCACAATGATATCTGTGGACAGGGCCATATCAGGGCAGAATTCTTTTAGGGCGACAATTCTTGAAAGGTATGTTTCCCGGGTATATCCACGGTTCATTTTTTTTAAAACCCGGTTGGACCCTGCCTGAATCGGCAAGTGGAGATGGTTGCACACCTTGTCTATTTTACTCATGGCCTGGATCAATTCCAAGGATAAATCTTTGGGGTGGGAAGTGGCAAAACGTATTCTATGAATGCCTTTAACCTGGCTGACCTTTGAAAGAAGTTCAGGAAAACTGATATCCCCATTTTTGACCCCGTAGGAATTGACATTCTGCCCTAGAAGGGTCACCTCTTTAATGCCGGACTGGGCCATGATTTCAATTTCCCGGATAATGTTTTCATGGGGCCTGGACTTTTCCCTGCCCCTGACATAGGGGACCACACAATAGGTGCAAAAATTTTCACACCCCTGCATGATGGTGACAAATTTAGAGATTTGGTTCTGGTCAAAGCAGGCGTCATCCGGCATGGCCTCAAAAATCATTTCAGATTCTCCGGTATCAACGATTTTGCGTTTTCCAGAGTAAAAATCATCCAAATGTTTTCCCAGCCTGGCAAAGGCCTGGGTCCCTAAAACAATGTCCAGGTGGGGGAGTCTGGCAAAGGCCTTTTTCCCTTCCTGCTGGGCCACGCATCCGGCCATAATGGTGATCAGATGGGGGCGTTTTTTCTTTTCCTTTGCAAACCTGCCAAGAAAGCTAAAGGCCTTTTCTTCGGCCTTGTGCCTGATAGAGCAGGTATTGCAGAGCACAAGGTTTGCCTCTTCCATGATTTGGGTGGTCTCATATCCATAGGCGTGAAGAATGCCTGCCAGCTTTTCAGAATCATATACATTCATCTGGCACCCAATGGTATTGATGTAAGCCTTACCTTTACAATGCATTAAAACAAAAATCCTTTTTAAGATCCTCAATCACCTGAAATGCAATTTCCTCTTGGTCCGGCGCAATGGTCAGTTTGATATGGCCTGTTTTTGGGTCCAAGGTGGTGACCACGGCAAGCCCTTCATAGGCCTCGAAAATAAACCGGATAAACCCGATCCGGGTCTTGTCTACCATAAATTCTTTTACAAGGGTCTGCATTATCAGCGTTCTCAATTAAAATTTATTCCATAAGCCCTAAATATACCACTAATAAGATTCATTACTCAAACAAAATCTTACCTGTCTTTTATTATGGTCAAATGGAATTTAGTTGTGCCTGCAAATATCAAGATCCAAATCAGAAGACTTCTTCTATATTTGCTTAAAATATGGTTATTTCCCGTGTTTCACCGGCCTTGGTCAAGGCTGATTTATTTGACTTTCAAAGATTTAGCCGATATAAAAATGAAACCTAAGATATGGATACCCAATTGACATATGCTGCTCCTGATCAGCAAAAAGTTTCTTTTCTGGCCTCTGCCTTAAACTGCCATCCTGTGGTGGCTCAACTTTTGGTTGACCGTGGAATAACAGATCCTGAAACAGGTCGTTTTTTTCTCAATCCCAACTTCAGTCACCTGACCAACCCCTTTGCTCTTAAAGATATGGACAAGGCGGTTGACCGAATTTTTACGGCAATTGCCAACAAGGAAAAGATTTTAATTTTCGGCGATTTTGATGCCGACGGGGTAACGGCAACCTCCCTGATTTACGAGTTTCTTTCCAGGGTAGAGGCTGACCTTACCTGGTACATTCCCCACAGGATCAAAGAGGGGTATTCCATTTATCCTTCTCACGTGGACATGGCCGTGGCCATGGATGTGGACCTGATCATTACTGTGGACTGCGGCATCAGCTCGGAAGCTGCTGTCTTAAAGGCCCGGAATGAAGATATTGACGTGATTGTCACAGATCATCATGAACCCGGCAATACCCTTCCGTCTGCACTGGCTGTTATCAACCCGAAACGCCATGATTGTGATTCCGGTTTGGATTATCTGGCCGGGGTGGGCGTGGCCTTTTACCTGATCATGGCTTTGCGCAAGGTTTTCAGGGAAAAAGGGGTATGGGAAACCTTTGAAGAACCCAGCCTTTTAGGGTTTTTGGATTTGTACGCCATCGGTACCATGGGGGATATGGTGCCTTTGATCCATGATAACCGGGTCTTGTGTGTGGCAGGACTTGGACAGATTAAACGAGGGATCCGACCGGGAATTCTGGCCATTGCCCAGGTGGCACGCATGGATCTTGGAACCATGGATTCAGATGATATTTCATTTAAAATCGTACCCAGGATCAATGCGGCAGGCCGGATGTCTCATGCCAGAATTTGTGTTTCCCATCTTTTGGCTTCCGGGCTGAACCAGTCCATGACCAGCGCCAGACTTTTGGATGAGCTGAACGTGAAACGCCAGCAGATTGAAAGGGAAATTGTTCAAGATATAGAAAAGCAAATCCTAGCGACCCCCTCTTTGTTGGATGGAAAACTGCTGGTGTTGTGGAACCGTCACTGGGCACCTTCTGTTCTCGGAATCGTGGCCTCCCGCCTGTCGAGAAAATACGCATGTCCTGTGGTACTGCTGGCATTAAAAGATGGACAGGCCACAGGATCGTGCAGAAGCGTGAATCAAATTAATATCCACAATGCGTTAATGGCAAATTCAGACTTGTTTGAAAGATTTGGCGGCCATGCCATGGCTGCGGGCCTGACCTTGAAACAAGAGAATCTTGAACAACTCAAACCTGGCCTTGTCTCCTATTTTAAGACCCATTATTCAATTGAGGCTTACACCCGGAAAATAAAAGTGGATGCCGAACTTTCCTTGGAAGATATCACCCATGACCTGGCCGTTGAAATCAACCAGATGAGACCTTTTGGCACTGGCAACCCAGAACCTGTTTTTCTGGTGAGAAATTTATGGGTCGCCTCTTCCCATATTATTGGCAATTGTCATCGGAAAATGATTCTAAAAGGGGAAGCCGGGGTCAATGAAATAGAGGCCCTTCATTTTAACTTGTCATCCACCAAAGATCTGCCCGCCTATTATAATAAAATTCTTTTTAAACTAAAGATTAATAAATTCAAAGCAGATAGAGCCCAGATTATCATTCAGGATATTTAATCCGTTACTTTTAACTTGAAAAAGGTATGGGTTTTATAATATAAGTTAAGATTAGGGTTTAACAATTTTGTTAATTTAAGGATAATTCAATGGCCAAAATTTTTTATACCGGAAATCGAGAATCCAAGCTTCTTTCAAAAATCGAATCTTCCAAAGAGCGGGAAAGAATAAAAACCATCAGCTCCATCCGGGACAACATTGATTTATTCAGCAACAAAGTCTCCATGAAGCTAATTGAAACAGGACTGATTGAAACCGTATCCAAATCCAGCATTGAAAATCAAATTGTCCGTTGCCTGGACGAGATGTGCCGGGCAGAAGATTTTGATATTGATTATGCTGTGGCTCCCTTTAGAACCCTGGTTTCCAACCCCAACATCGCAAGTCTTTATCTGACCGCCTTTGTGGTTGAAAAACTCATCAATCACAAGGATGTCATTGATGTCTACGGCAGTGATGACGACATTTATTACTGCATCCAAAAAGAGTTGACCAATCTACTGGAAGGCAGACATTGATCTGTCACCCATCTTTGCAATTATAGTTTATTTTTTAAACGTTTTTCAGGCAGGCATCACTTATGAACATGGGGCTGAAGCCCATGTTTGTGAAAATGTTCATGGTGGTGGACATGGATCTGATCATCGGTCAGAATTTTCCCAGCTTCCATGGAAAAAATCTTGTCTGTTACCTTGCTTAAAAAGTTAAAGTCATGGGAAATGATCAAATAAGAAATATCCAGGCCGTTTAAAATATCGGTCAGTTTTTGTTTGACCGTGGTATCAAGGCCAGAGGTGGGTTCGTCCAAAAGCAAAATTTCAGGGGACATGGCCATGACTGCGGCCAGGGCAACCAGCCGTTTTTGCCCCCCTGACAGACGGTGGGTGACCGAATCTTGAAATTCTCCAATACCAAGGCTTTCCAGCACTTTTACAGAGGTATCAACCGCCTGGCTGCGCGAGGCGCCCATGTTCAGCGGACCAAAGGCCACATCATCCAAAACCGTGGGGCAAAAAAGCTGATCATCTGAATCCTGGAACAAAAGACCGACCCGGGTGCGAATGGATGAAAAATCTTTTTCCGTGTTCATGGGGGTATCAAAGATCTTTATTTGGCCGGATTCTGGACGGCACAGTCCCATGATGGTGTGCAGCAAGGTTGTTTTACCGGTGCCGTTGGGCGCCATCAGTCCGATTTTTTCTTTTGACTTTATCTCAAGGTCAAGCCCGTTTAACACCGGTTCAGATGCCCCGGGATATGAAAAACAGATCTTTTCCAATTGAATGATAGGGCCTGCCTGGGTCTTAAATCGGGTCATTAGCTTATTCACAGCCTTTCAATAAATATAAGTATGCTTCCTGCAACGATCATTGCAAAAAAGAAGACCGAGTTTAGCCCATAGGGGGCATGAACGTCAAGGGTGTGAAATTTTTGATCAAAGCCGCGGCATAGCATGGCCTGGTATACCCGCCTTGCCCGGAAAGAGGCTCTGACAAAAAGCATGCCCGCAAGGTAGGCAAAGGTTTTGTATGAGTGAAGGTTGGTTCCGGGTTTAAACCCCCTGAACCGGGCCGCCCGGAGCAGTCGCTGATACTCTTCCTGGATCACGGCAATATAGCGATAGGTCATCAATAGTAAAAAGACCAGTTTGTCCGGTACCTTGAGCTGATGAAGTCCCCGGCCCAAAGATGCCACAGGCATGGTGGTGATCAGGACTGTAAATATCAATAAAATGGCAATGGACTTTAAGGTGATTTTCGCACTTAAAAGAATCCCTTGCTGACTGATTTTTATCCATCCAAAGTCAAAAAGGATTTCCTGGGTAAATGTCAAAGGTAAAAATAGCCAGATCATCAAAAGAAACCAGAATAAGGGCTTTAACCTGGCTGCCACCTGATCAAACTCAAGATGGGCGAAAATATTAAACAAAATGCCCAAACAAAGATATCCCAGAATAATATAGATTTCATTGGACAACGCCCCTGCAAAACTAAGGAAAAAAGCGACTAAAATTCTGATTTTCGGATCCAGCTTATGGATGGGCGAGTCCCCGTATTCAAGGGAAGAGTGGGTCATTGGGGATTGCCCTTTTTTAATTTTTTAAGCCCAAAGGCCAGGGCAAATATCAATGCGATCCCGGCAATGATCTTTAGGGGATCAGGCCCGTTTTCAAGTGAGTTCCGCGAAGAATCGGCTCGGTTCGTATCTTTGGGTTTCTGGGAATTGAACTCATCGGCTTTGATGGTCCATTCCCCGCGATGCCCCGGACCTGCTTTGAGTTCTAAAATCATATCCGTGTCAAAGCCTTTGGGCACCTTAAAGGAATGGCGGCCGTTTTTATTGGTTTTTCCCTGATAAACCAGATTGCCCTGGTGATCATGGGCCAGTATATCGCAGTCAACGGCCGGCCGTTTGCTTCCAAAGCCCGCCTCAACCATGATTTGATTATTTTCCACCCAGGCAAAAAAAATCACCTTGTGGGCCATGGCCATAGGGGGCAAAATTAACCCTGCGCAGATCAAAATCAGTATCAAGCCCTTTGCTTTTTTTAAAATCATTATTTAAATTTTCCTTGGCAGAATTTCAGGATAAACCTTGACCAGAAAGGAGATACAAAATCCTGTGATGATTCCTTCAATGATCATCACAGGGACATGGGCCGATATAATGGCAATACTGGTCTTTAAAAACTGCTGGTCCGTAAACCAGAGGGCTGCCCCCAAAAGAATACTGGATCCCAATATGGAAAAAAGGCCCGACAAAAAACCTGCAACAAAATTCAAAGAAGGGGTTTTACCCACCAGGGGCAAAAACAGATAATGGACCATGACCGCAGGAAGGGCCATGACCAGGGCGTTCACTCCCAGGGCTGTCAGTCCGCCGTATTGAAACAGCAGGGACTGAAGAATCAATGCCGTGAGAATGGCCGGAAATGCAGCCACTCCCAAGAGCAGTCCCACAATTCCGTTTAAAATCAGGTGAACGCTCACAGGCCCGATATTGACATGGATCAATGAGGCCACAAAAAAGGCTGATGCCAAAATGGCCACATGAACCATCTGGTCATAGGATATCCGTTTAAGGCCAAGGGCAGTTAAAGCGATTGTTGCCGCGGCCCCTGCCCCTAAAACCTGGCCGGATAATACCCCTTCTGAAATATGCATAAATTATTTTTCCTGCCAATTTTCAAATTTAACCCAGATAACAGCGCCTAACTCTATATCCTTTTTTTCTCCCTGATGCACCATTTTTTTATCAGAGGTGTTTAAGGCGGCAAATCCCCACCAGCCGGCAGCAGGTACGCTATAGGTAAAAACCCCGTTCTGGTCGGCCTTGATGGTCTGGGTAATCATCTCTTCTGCCGGCGCTGATGCTGTTTGATCCTGGTTGTAAAATTCAACCTCAACCTCTGCAAAGGGAACGGCTTTACCGTTAAGTTTGACAATGCCCTGGAAGCTGTTGTTATTGTACAGACCCAGAGGCCGTGACAGAGGAATGATTTCGGTTTTGAGTCCAAGCTCATTGTCCCAGCCTGAATCATCCCCAAAAACAGAGACCACGGTTTTGGTATAATGGATGATAAAGCAGTCTTCAGAAGGCTCCCAATAGGGCTCAGGCTCCATGACAAAGGCATAGGCTCCCGGACGTTTAAAGGTGTATTCCATTGTCCAGGAGGGATGATCCATTATCTTTTTTGCTTTGAGCTGACCGAGCAGCTCGGTTTTAGTTCCTTCTGTGAATACCATAAATGATTTGGGTTTAACCAGGTCCATGCCAAGGCCTTCAAAGGGATGTGAAAATGAAAGGTCCAGGGTGATTTTCCGGGCATCATCAGCGGCAATCATATTGTCCGAGGGAATCACCATGCCAAAATGGGCAAAGCAGACACTGGAAAAAAACAGACTCAAACCAATGGCAAACACAGGTAATAAACGAAATTTCAACTTCATTTCTAACTCCTTAAGGTTAAATGTTATCCAAAAAAAAACCACGAAGGAAAAAGGGGTATACCTTTTTTAACCTTCGTGGTCTGTATTATAAAAATAAAGCGTGTTTTTTTAATCTGTCGCAGGCTTCTGCCTGACTATTTAGGAGAGTATGTATCCTTTTGATCCTGAATTTGTCAACTCTTTATTGCAGGATCGTTTATGAACATACCCCTATTTTTTAACCCAGGCACCAGCCTCATTTTGATAATAATGTCCGGGCTTGACCCGTTCTGCCAGGGCTTTGGCCCTGCGTTTTTGTACAAGTTCAAGTGAAACGCTTTGCTGCTTGGCAATATGCTGATAAATGGCCCGCCGGTCTTTGTTCTCTGCGGAGACCACATCCTGACGATCAACGGTTGAGCTGACAAAGGCCAGGTACCCCTGATTGGTTTCTCCCACGATTCCCTTATTTTTCAGGCTGGAAATAACCGGCAGTCGTTGTTTCATCCGATCCTTAATACCTGATGACCATGCGGTTGCTGAAAAAACAAAAAAGACTGCAATCGTAAATAAAAAGATTTTTTTCATATGTGTCATTATTCCCCCTTGTCCTCTTCAAGTTGATCTTCAGCCGCATCAATATCACCGAAGAAATCATCCAGAGCCTTATCAACCTTTACATTCACGTCAATGGTAATGTGAATGGGTTTAATTTCAACCGGTTTGATCTCCACCTGGTGGGTGGAGCTGCATCCGGTTAAGGCCAGGAAAAATAGACAGATAGTGATGGTACTCAATTCTTTGACCATATTCTCTCCTCTGCACTAATCCATAATGGTTTTTAATTTATTACCAAATTTCATGACACGATTAAAGGGAAGTTTCAAATTTACATCCAGTTTAACGCCCTGGAACTTGGATCCCGGGCTGGTAGCATCCACCCGCATAAACGAGTTAAGATCTTTTCGATACTCAAAGGGTAATACTTTTGCAGGTCTCCCGTCCAGTTCCATGTGCACATTTAAAGTATCCTTGTGGGTATTCATTCTAAGTTTGGCCCAGTCATATTCAAAGTCTTTTAAGGCCTCGCCTGCAAGATCCAACTGGGAAAATTCAGGCGTGTCCCTGGGAAATCCTTTCATCATCCGGTCCAGATCCTTGACAAAGACCCGTCCGCCCTGGCCGGGGGTTGAAAATAAAAATCCATTGTTAAATGAGATATTTCCGTTCTGGTAGATCACGGGAATCCGTCCGTTGAGCGTGCCTCCCCCCTTTGCGTCAAAGGCCCCTATTTGCTGAAGCAGGCTGTCCATTTCAAGCCGGTCACAATAAAGGGTTAAAGAGAGTTTGTCATCCGGGGAAGGCAGGCGTATGGATTCGGTTGACACGATTCCGTTGCACCAGATGAGATTTAAATTTTCAATGTTCACAGATTTTCCATCTTCAATGCTGAACCTGAGCGCGGCATTGTTGAATTTAAACTGCCCTGCATTGACAGTCTCCACAAAAAGGGTCTGGCCGGGAATGGTCTCAGCCACCAAAAGGTCGTTGAAAATTATTTGCCCGGAAATGCCTTGGGCTGTAAAATCCAGGTCTGGAAAATCAAGACTGCCGTCGTGAATGCTCAGGTTTGCATAGGTGTCAATCCGGCTGTTTTTCAATGAGATTTTAAGATCCAAAGAGGTATCCACCTGGAAATCACCCAAAAATTTATTTTCAGGCATCATCGCTGCCATGTGATTTTGGGTCACTTGAAAATGGTCTGATTTAAAATTTATCTGGGCCCAGGGGATTAATTTTGAATCAAGTCCTGCATCAAGATCAACGCTCATATCAATGGGCCAGGGATCCAACCCTTGTATCCTGCCTGCAAGTATAATTCCCATATCACCGGTCTGACTGACTTTGGCAGAAAAATTGGCCTTTATCTTTTGATCGTATTGGATCTGTTGAACCCTTAACCTGCCAGGCTCGATGCCCGGCTTGAACGGAAATCCCAAAGGAAGGTGCAGATCGATTTTTTTTGCCTCAATCTTTTGGTCTGCCAGGATAAGGCTTGCCTGGTTGAGCCGGAGGTCAAGATCTGCTGTGGGATTTAATTTGGAATCAAGGGTGATTTTTCCCTTGATCCTGTTATTTTTTAATCTAAAGCGTGCGCTGCTGTTTTCCCCTCCAATGCCGGTGACCACAGTATCAAGATCGATCACAAGGGGGCTGGAATCAGGTTTAAAATCAGCCTTCAGCTTTATTTTTTGGCAGGTTAGATTAAAATCTTTTGTTGGAAACTCTATGCCCTCAGCCTCAAACCGCATTTGGCCTGTGTTTATTGGAAAATCCTGACTGCTTGCGCCTAAAATGTTTAAACAGCCTTTTGCTTTAGCTGTTTTCAAATTAATTTTTTGTCTGCCCGCTTCAAGGCCCAAACCCTTAAATTCGGAATGAAAGCAGATCTTTTTTTCCTGGTCTGTGTCTAAAAACTTGCCTTTGATGTCAGTTGAGACAACAACAGGACCTGAATTAAACTTTTTTGGGCCAGACTCCAGGACAAGCCCATCCCCGCCTAAATTAATTTTACAGGTCTGATTGGTTTTTGTACCGGAGATTGCCACACCTATCCGAGGGTTTGAAATTTCAAAATGTTCAAAAGATTTTATCCGGGCCAAAATCGAGTTTGCCTCTTGTGGATCCAGGGACAAGGATCTCATATCATAATTATCAAGGTGAAACTCAACTGCCTTGGAATCAGAATTCATATTAAACTGAAACCTGGTTTGACTCAGTCCGTCAGCCTGAACGCTTAAATTCCCATTTGCCTGAATCCCCATAGGGTCCAAGTCTGATGCCGGGTTCATTTGCCCCTTGACCTTTTCAAGCATGACCCAGGGAAAATCTTTCATTTTGGCCCCAAGCCCTGAAACTTCAAACGCCCAGGCCCCTTGACCTTTTTTTTTCAAGTCGATATCAACAGGTCCTTTGATTCTGATCCGGTTTTTAATGTCAGGCACAAGGCCTAACAAACACCCGGGATTGATCTGCCTGGCTGAAAGATCAAACAGGGTGATGCCTTTTTGCATTTCTCCTTCCAGGATAAGATCAAAGGTCTGCCCCAGCGGCCTAATCGAGATCCGGGCCTCTGCCCTGCCCTCTTTGGCCTGTATTTGGGCAAGGATATCAAAGGGGATGTCAAGGCTTTGTTTTTTTCGGCAAATGGTAACCTTGGATTGTTTGATCTGAACTTTTTCGGGAATAAAATTAAGAAATTTTGCCAGCTCAGCCCGGTTTAACCCATTTATTCCCCCGTTATTCTGGGATGGCTCTGGTTTAGGGGGGGGAAAAACAAATTGATCGAATCGAACCTGGTTTGAATCTTCAAGGTCAATTTTGATTGTAGATCCTGAAACCTGGGTGGATTTGATTAAAAAACTATTAAGCCCTTTAAATTCATATTTAATTTCAAGAAGATCGGCTGAAAATCCATTGCCGAATCGAAGGTTGGTGACCAGGGTGCGGGTCAATCCGATGCGCTGGATCTTAAAATCTAAATCCAATTGGGATATCTGTTCGTGCATCTTTTTTTTGATCAGGCTCTCTGCAATCACGGGCAACCCGATGATCAGGGCCTCAATCCCAACAATGGCGAGAACAAGAACGAGCACTAAATATTTGATAATCGGTTTAAACCACATTTTTAATTTCCACCCTTAAAAAAAGATCTCCTTTAGGATGCCCTTGGAAATGTTTTCCCATGCCTTTTAATTTCAGCCGGGTGCCCCGTTTAATCCCCGAAGGGACCTTGACCCGGTACAAGGGTTTGGCAAACCCCCAGGGAATGGTAATCATTTTCCATGTGCCGGTCAGTGCTTCTAATGAGGTGACTTCGAGTGTACCGTAAAGATCGGGTCCCCCATCCATTGAACCCGGCGTAATTACCTGGAGCTTATGGGTGTGTTTTTTTCTGATCAATTTATCAAGCCTCTGCCGGGCGCCGGTGCTGGGCAGTCCCTGGTTAAGTTTAACCAGGACAACGCCCGTGATAAATCCGCCCACATGGGCCCACCAGGCAATATTTGAACTGCCTTCGGGACCGGCGGCATTAAAAAATTGGAGCAAAAACCATATTCCTAAAAAAACAAATGCGGGGATGTGAATAAAAATAGGAAAGATAAACACAGGAATAAGGGTCAGAATGCGTGAACCGGGAAATAAAAGAAAATAGGCACCCATCACCCCTGCAATGGCACCGCTGGCACCAATGGTCGGCACAGGAGAATAAAAGTTGAGCATAAAATGAAACAGGGCTGAAAAAAGTCCGCAGGCCAGATAAAATCCGATAAACCGCAACGACCCGAAATGCCCCTCGATATTGTCTCCAAATATATATAAAAACCACATATTGCCTATAAAGTGCCAGAATCCTCCGTGGAAAAACATATAAAAAACAGGAGACAACAATTTATTGGCATTGGAAAAATGGACTGAAAGTTCAGGAATGGTATACTTGCCCGGTACAAATCCGTACACATAAAAGACAGACTCATTGTCAAGCCCCAGGATCATCTGCCATAAAAAAACCAGCAAGGTTACCCCCATGATGGAATAGGTAGCAACGGGCAGAATATCTGATTCCTGGTTGTCCCGGATGGGGATCACTATAAAATCCTAAGAGAATAATGGTGGTTTAAACCAATTTTTAAGGCACGAACAATATCCATTACACCATCCTCAGGGGTATATTCCCAAGATGGTTTTCCGCCTGACAGACGATTGAAAAAATCTAAATTTGCCTCGTCTATTCCTGTTTTGGCTTTTATATAATCGAGCATTGCAAAGTAAATATCCTTTAGCCGGGTATTGTCCATTCTGGCGATACGGGTTTTTGTCTTCAAAGACAAATCTTCACAGATCAAATTTAAGGCCTGTTCAAGATCCTGGGGAAAAATATCCTTGTTCAAGGTTTCAGGAAGGGCCAAATCCAGATCCTTTTCAGCATCTGATTCAAGATAAAAAAGGTAAAGCATGGATTCAATTACCGACCTGACATCAAAATATATGGCTGGATCATGACTGGCCCTGGGCCCTGCCACATTTAAGATCTGGATATAATTTTGGGAAATAAAGTCTTTGAGCACAAGGGCTGCTTCAAATATATCTTGTTTGAACAGGTCAATCCGGCAACAGGGGCGTTCAGATTCGAGTGTATAAGAATAGGTCAGGCGGGATCCCCCTTTCAGCGGCCCCCTTGCGATGATGACCGTGCCGTGGGAGTCAAGGATATTCTGGCGGGTCCGGCTGGGGTAATCCGGGGTATCCATCTGCTTTAAATTATACTTTGCCGGCAAAGGCCCTGCTTCGGTTTTTCTTCCCTTGGATATCCAACCGCCATGGAGAATGTCAAATTTTATGGCGGTATCCAGGGCAGCTTGATCGGCCCCGGTCTGCCCGCCTGAAATTATTTGTTCAAGCATTTCTATAGAATATTCCGTATATTAAAAAGTCCTTTTCTATCATAACAGTACAGGGTATAACTGCAATACTAATTTGTATCTATAATTTGATTAAAACAAGGTATTTTCAAGGTCAATGAACCTGCCCACTGAAAAACAATGCTTTAAGATTATACGAAAGATGGAAATGATGGAACATATTGTCGACCATTCCGTTATGGTCTCCAATGTGGCGGTCTGTCTTTGCCACTCTATCCGGGGTACAAATTGTGTTATCAATATAGATCTGGTCAAATCATCGGCCCTGCTCCATGACATCACCAAAACCCGCAGCTTTGATACCGGGGAGATTCATTCTGACACCGGTGCTGCCCTGATGATCCAAATGGGATACCCGGAAATCGGCGAGATCATACGCCAGCATGTCATGCTTGATCCAACCCCCACAACAGCCCCCATTTTACCCGAGGAAATCGTAAACTACGCAGATAAACGGGTGCTTCATGACCAGGTGGTATCCCTTGACAAGCGGTTGGCATATATCAAGATTAAATATGGTAAAAAACCCGAATTCGGTCCTAAAATCCAAGAGATGTGGGAAAACACCCTGGCGTTGGAAACCAAATTATTCAAAAAAATTAACTTTTCTCCGGCAGAACTTTCCGGGAAGGTTATGCCTGTGGTCAAAAAATCAGCTAATCCACCACGTAAAACTGAACAATTTTAAACAGATCGTTGATGGAAAAAGGCTTATCCAAAAAGGCATCGGCCCCGAGTGTTTCGGATTTTTGGGCATGAGTTTCCTGTCCTGACATGAGAATGAAAATTTTATCAGCCCATTTGGCCTTAATTTTTTCAAGCAGTTCAAACCCGTTCATCTCCGGCATATCCACATCGGAAATAACAATATCCACCTCTCCGCCCTCTGCTATGTAATCCCAGGCAGCTGCACCGTCCGGAAAAGATAAAACCTTACGGTTCACGCAATAGGTTAAGGCATTTACCGTAAAATTTCTGATCCCCGAATCATCGTCTACAACGGTTCTGTTGCAAAAAATTATTAATGTCTGATACAAGTCCGTTTTGGCACTAATTTATTTGCAGAGAGATAGTATGAAAAATGAAAACCCTTTCAAGTGGCGTCATTATGAAAAAGAAATCATCCTGTTGAATGTTCGCTGGTATCTGAGATATCAACTGAGTTACAGGAATCTGGAAGAGATGATGCAAGAACGGGGCTTGTCTGTGGATCACAGTACCATTTACCGATGGGTTCAGCGCTATGCTCCTGAAATGGAAAAGCGAAGCAGGAAGTATCTGCGGCAATCAAATGATTCTTACCGTATTGATGAAACATATATCAAGGTGCGGGGGAAAATGAAGTATCTTTACCGAGCGGTCGATTCCCGTGGAAATACCATCGATTTTCTTCTTCGCAGCAGACGTAATATGGAATCTGCCAAACGATTTTTTAAAAAGATGCTGCGAGCTTCCAATAGCTCCAGACCTCGGGTTCTGAGTGTTGACGGAAATCCTGCATATCCTCCGGCAGTAAAGGCTTTGAAAGAAAAAAAGCTTCTGAATAAGGACTGTATCCTAAGACAGAATAAATATCTGAACAATATTATTGAGCAAGACCACCGGTTTATCAAAAAGCTTGTCAGAGCTGGTATGGGGTTCAAGACATTTCATTCTGCCTGGCGGACGCTAAAAGGCTATGAAATTATGAACATGATCAGAAAAGGACAAGTTAAAAATATCAGGAAGGGAGAAATTTTAAAGCAGAAAGAATTCGTCGAAAATCTGTTTTCTTATGCTGCGTAAATTTTACGCCTGAACGATCTCTTTGTCCTGGAAATATTTTTTGCAACAGAACCATTTATGTTTTACCTTAAATAAGGGTGCATATATTGATGGGCAAAAAAGTACAGCATCATTTTTGGTCATCCAATCGGGAAGTTCTGCGGATGCATTTATTTCATCTATTTTATCTGTAAGTTTTTTTATTTCCGCAACATGTAATTTATTTCCTTCGCCTATGGGCATTGGTTTGGTTTTCTCAATATTGTAGCCATATGAACGAAGCGTGTGCAGTAATGGCGTCGTACAATTGTGGGTGTAAACTGGAAATTCAAAATTTCCACAGTCTCGTTCCACAGTCTCGTTTCACAGGCGATTGGCCAAGATACGGCATAATAAATTTAGATAATTCTTTATTTGAATTGTTCTCAAGCGAACGCTTGACCAGATTAATTAAGAGGTTGTTTAGCAACGTCTCGTCGTTGAGATCCTCTATAAAAGTGCAGTTATCAGCTTTTTGGGTAGAAATGTGAATGGGGCGAACTTTACATTTAGAGGCAATAGCATTGCTTTTTTTATAGGTGTCTTTTGAACTCCAAATGACATTGAACGCAGGAATGAACTCCAACATTTCTTTGATAAGTATGTCTTTTCTAATCATATTAATACTCAGAGAAGCGAATGCGGATTTAATCCCAATATATGCCTCGCAATTGGCATAAATTTCCATAAAATCATGCGGAAAGAGAAAGTGCATGGAAAATACTACTATAATCATCAAACATTGATCTTGAAAATCCATGGAAAATACTAAAGTCTTCAGTGGCTAACTTTGACGGCATTACAATTGTGTGGTTGAGGACGGTTGTTTCTATACGCATTTTTTTGGCTCTAATAAAAGTTTGTTGAAAGGTGATACACAACGACACTCAGCAGCATCTGGCCTGTAAATATCGGCCATTCACCTAAACATATTATTCAATTCATTGCAATGTGTATTAGGTTGTATGAGAACGAAGTTCAAGCGATTGCTCTGGGCGGTTGTTTATGATTCCGTCAGAGGTGTTGAAAAATAAAATTTGGCAGGTTAAACCAAGCTGTTCTATATGAGGACTACCTGTCGGCCAGTATCCATTTTTCGGATGGATGACTCCCCCAGACTATCCCTATAAGTGCAATTCAAAAAGTATTTAGCCACATTATCAAAATTCCTGTTTTTTGGCTCAATTTTAATCTGCGAGGTGCTGTCCGGAACGGTCTGAATCCTGTTGAATCTGATGGGGGGCACACTTTTTTTTTGCACTCCCTTAACAGTTTTCGAAATACCTAAATTACGGATGTGTTTTTCAGCAGAATCCACAAAAAAAGCAGACCTGGAAATCCCCCTGGCTTTTGCTGCCCTGTCAATCCTGACAAGTTTATACTCAGGCACTGTGATATTGACCCGCTGAGTTTTGGGAGCGATGAAGGCAAAATCAATATCTGCAAGATACAAAAAGCTGTCTCTGGTATACAGATCAGAATTTAAAAGGTTTTCCATTTGAGACGGCGCCGGGGGTTCAGATATCTCTTCTCCGTGATAATATAACTCTACCGCTTCTTGTATATTGAGGATGGCTTCTTCCTGGGTATCGCCATAGGCAAAACATCCCGGTATATCAGGAATGGTCACCCCGTAACCGGTGTCATCGTCCTTATGAATAATTACCGGATATTTCATTTTACTTTCTCCATTTCAATCCTGCCATTTTATAAATATTCCCAATAGGCAGATCTTTTTTGGGGCACAATTCAGTGATGTCCGGTTAGGTTTTTGCTTGCTCAATAATTTTTTGATCTTTGACAATATTGTCCCTGTTTGAACTATGAGAGCCCTGCTCCTCGCAGCCAAACAGGTCATTTAGAATGGCGGTTCGCAGCTGCCGAACTCTTTTGATCGTGACCTTTTCATTAAACTGTTTTTGGCAATGGATTGCCAGTAACAGGTAAGTGATAAGGCCGCCAAGAATCTGAACCATAAGGCCGTATTCACTGCGGGCAATGAGATGATATACCTTCAGATGTTCTTTCCACCATTTGAAAAAATCCTCAATGGTCCACCGGAGTTTATAAATTGTTGCTATTTGTTCCGCTGTTAAATCATGCCTGTCAGTTGCCACATAGTATTTGACGCCAGCAATTTTATAGCCAACAACCCGAACAGGCCTTTTCGTCTGGTTTTGATTCGGAGTACCAAGTTTAACCAGTGCATCATAAAAAATGTAGCTGTCGGAAGGGGTCTCGTGGTTATCAATAATTGTTCTTGTTGTCCTGGTTTTTATACGGCAGACAAAATGTTTGCCTTGCTCCTGAAGCAGGTCAAATTCTTTATGGGATTGATATCCACGATCCATAACACCTGTTTGCCCCTTGGAAAGTATTTTGGGAACAAAAGTGCGTTCAGCGCCGTTGCCTTCAGTCAAAAAGATTTTGTTTGGGATTCCGTGATTAATGTCAAATCCGCAATGTACTTTGGCTTTTTTACTTCCTTTTCTGTAGTTCGCCCAGTGCATTGAAAGGACTGCATTTATGAGACTACCGTCAATGGAAACCAACTCTCCTAACTCGGCGTGTTCACCCGGATGACACTCAAGAGCCTGTTTATAAAGATCCTCAAAGATAAATTGCAGTTGTTCGAGTCCCCTGTGATTGATGGCTTCACAGAAACTACTACGGCTGATACCACCGTCTGGCGCAATATTTTCTTTAGCAAAAACATTCTCCTTGAGATCCTGAATTAAATGTCGGGCAGACTTGTGCTCCTGAAGATGGAAATAAACCAAAGCATTTATCTGGTCTTCGAATGTCATTTTTAAAGGGCGGTCTCCTCGAGATTGTAATTCCGGTGCTTTTGAAAGTGACTTTATCAGAGGGCACCTGAAATTGTCAAAGTTCAGGGACCGTAGTTGTTTTTTAGGGACTGAGATGTGCGTCATTTGAGCTCCTTGAGTTAAATTTTCAAGGCGCACAAAAATTTTTACGCACATTTGTCAACACAAAACAGACTGTTTTTTCAATGATTTTAGATGCTTTTTATATGCAACAACCTAACCGGACACTACTGGGCACAATTACTATTTTGCCATTTTCATCTTTGAATTTATGATGATCTCCAGATACTTTAACCAACACAAATCCTTCTTTTTTAAGCTCTTTTATAATCTGCTGGCTGTTCATATTTATTTATACACACCATACACACCAAAAGCAACTGCCCATTAGAATTGGTTGGTGAAAATATTTTTTCAAGAGAACCATCCTTCCATCAATCATGATGTTCAAAGGTAATACAGAGACAGCCCTGTTTTTTATTTCGAAGCCGACAGTTAAACATACCGATGGCCCGGCTTGACCTTGTTGCACTATCCAATATAAAATCGCGATATACGCGCCTGGCTTTTTTTAAGACAGGGGGCAATTTAATCCATTTTATTGTAGAGGTGAACACCCATGCTGGAATTTTTGGATTTAAAGATAGACGGGGTCGTGGCCTACCGGCTGGCGGGTAAAATTTCAACCCAAGAGATGAAAGAGGTGCTGGATCTGTTCAGGCAGATCATAGACAGAGGAGAGAAGATCAATCTCTACCAGGAAGTGACCAGCCTTGGGGGTGTTGAGCTTGAAGCCATGGTGGAAAAGTTGAAATTCTTTTTGGAGCTGGGAGTCTCCCATTTTGGCCGGGTGGCTGTGGTGCCCCGTAAAAAATGGATTCCAAAGTTGGTGGACCTGGAGGGGAAACTGTTTAAGAATGTTGAGATGAAAAGGTTTGCACTTGAGGAAAAAGACCTTGCCCTGGCGTTTTTAAAAGGTGAATAAGGACGGTCCTGACACCTTGAGGCATAATTTGGAATCTAATGACCGCAAATTTTATAAATTGAGGACCTAATATTTTTTGGCCTCTTTTTTGGTAATGGTCCTAAAGGGGATCTCCCTGTTAAAATCCGTATCGTTGAGGGTGACCATGATCACCTGTGCATGATCTTTTCTCAGGGTTTTGGTCTTTTCAGACCCAAGCACCACCCGTTCTGCAGACGATAAGGGCCTGCCCGATTCCGTGATCAGACGGTCAATACGGGCAAGTTTGCAGATCTCTTTTGTTTCAAGGATATCTCCGGGCCTGCCCAGATGATACCACCCCCGGTACCTGCCGTCATTTCCGGTCATTCTAAGACCGATTCCGGCAAGGGCGCCGATGACCCCGTCTCCTGTCCCGCCGTGTTCAGACAGATGGATACCGATTTGTCGGGCAAGATCATAGGCAGATTCTTTGGTGCAGATTTTTTGTTTGGCCTGGTTCCCGAATGCCATGAGCCGTTTTTGATCTTCCATCTCAAGTTTTGGGGCCACACAGAGGCCTGGATCCGATCCCTTTTGGGAATCGCGTTCAAGGGCGGATATCATATGGGCGATCAATTGATCCTGATCTTTGTCTGCTGCCAGATCAATTTCAACGCACATGGATGAATTGTGGGAGGTAAAGGGAATATCCTCATGGACGAACAGCTGGTGCCGGGATATGGAAGCGCAGGTGCCCAACCCTTTTTTTTCAAGCCTGGTGCAAATTTTTTCAAGCAGCCAGCCTGTGCCTTTGGTATCCGGCATGTCTGTATCGTCAACGCTCACCCAATAATGCATTTTGTTTCCTTAATCTCTTCGGCAAAAACCATGGATATTTTGTTTCAGATCAAGGGTTATAATGGGGATGGCCAGGATTGTCAATTTTTTAAAAAAAGGGCAGCTGTTAGACAACAGCTGCCCGGGTCGTAAAATTATAATCAGGGGTTAGAAATGGCTGAGGGGGCCATTGATGTGATCTACCCAGATATCTGTGAACTCATCGTATTCTGCCGTGCCTTTGAGGATGGTATTGCACTTGATGCCCGCCTTGGTGAGGATGGTTTTCCAGGAATCGTCTTCATTGCCGGCCATATCGTTTTTGGCATGATCCCCTGCCACTGACATAAAAGGCATGAGCCAGGCCGTCTTGATTTTTTTAGCCTTGAGCAAGGCTGTGATATCATCAATGGCCGGGTATCCTTCCACGGTTCCGATAAAGACGTTGGGATCTGAAAGCTGGACCTGGAACATGAGGGCCGCATAAAAGGCATTGGCCGGATGATGGGTGCCGTGCCCCATGAGAACAACCGCCTCTCCTTTTTTCCGGTCTTTGGGAATGGTCTTAAGAATGGCGGAAACGGCTTTTTCCATATCGTCCTGGGTGGACAGCAAGGGATAGCCTAAAATGATTTTTTCAAAGGCGCCCATGGTTTTAAATCCTGATACCACTTTTCTCAGGCCGTGGTATTCAGCCCCGCCGATGGAATGAAGACTCTGAACCGCAACATGGGTAAAGCCTTGATCTGCCATTTTGGACAGGGCCACTTCAGGAGAATCCAGCACCTTACCGGCCTTGAGAAGTTTGTGGCGGATAATATGGGAGGTAAATGCCCAAAATACCGGGATATCCGGGTAGGCAGCCTTGGTTTTCTTTTCGATATTCTCAAAGGAAACCTGGGCGCTGTCTTCACTTGAACCAAATGCCACCAGCAATATCCCTGTCTTTTTTTCTTTTTTTGCATCATGGGGACCGGCAAAGGCATTGCCTGCGTAAATAAGGGTCAGGCCAAGAACGAGAACAAAGAGCATAGAGTGTAAAATTTTTTTAATCATGATAAAGATCACCTTTTTGTAAATGCATTGGGTTGATGGCCTTGTGGATCCGCAAAACCACAAGGAATTAAAATCAATTGCCAGCCTTAATCCTTGAGCTGGTAAATCGGACGATCTGTCTGGTTCCCGGGGGCGACCCGGTAGATCATCTGGTCTTTGCCAAACCGATAGGCCGGCTCGCTGGAGAATCCTTTTTCATGAAACTGGGTTCTGTAGAATTTGCCGTCTCTCTCAAGGCAGTACTGGGGATGCTCAGACCAGCCCCTGGGATGAAAGGCTGTTCTGTAAAGATGCCCGTCCCTTAACATATAGACCGGGAGATCTTTTGATTTTTTGTCTGACAAGTTGAATAATTTTGGATGGGGGTGTTGCATATGGCCTCCTTATGGCTGGCGTAAAAAACAAAACCCCGAACCGATTTTTACATCGATCCGGGGTATCCCTTTTTTTATCCAAGATCTTCTTTTTTGCCCCATTACCACGTGGGACATGTCATGCGGGTTATCCAGGCAGGTCTTCTGACTTATGGATCATCCTAATGGCTGCGCCTTCCCGTCTATTGTACAACCGACAGTGGCATTTTGCAGCTTTCGTCCCCAATCACAGCGGCGGGTCCGCTCCGGAATTTAACCGGATTCCCTTTTTATGCTCATAACTAGCACCTGAATAAGGTATTCATAGAAAATGCAAACCGAAAAATCAAGGAAAAATAATCCTATTCCGCATATTTAAAGCATTAAGATCCAGCCGCCTCAAATTGTCATTAAATATTCGGGATAGGGGCCTGAGTCCGGGGGGTTATCCTAGTTTATCAAGGATTGCCTTGCAGGCGGTTTTTGATCCGCCTTTACGGGTGTCAATATAGGCCTGGGCACAGGTGATGCCAACCAGGGGATCTTTGGGGGTGTTCAAAAGGGCAATCATGGTTTGGGCAACGCTTGTCCAGTCATGGCACTGGGTCACCAGATCCAGGTTGAAGATCTCTTTGCCCACCCAGGCAAAATCCTCCCAATAAGGTCCGATCACCGTGGGGATACCTAAAACAGCAGGCTCTATAAAGTTTTGCCCCCCAAGGGGGTGCAGGCTGCCGCCCACAAATACGGCTGATGCGCGGCCATAGGCTGAACGCAGCTCTCCGAACTGGTCCCAGAGGATGATGCCGGGCCCTGTTAAAGGAGAGTTAAGTGTGGATCGAAGGCAAAAGCTGAGTCCTGCCCGGGTGAGTTTTTTCTGGATTTTTTTGATCCTGTGCATATGCCTTGGAAAAACAGTAATCACCTGGTTTGGATATCCTTTTTTCAGGGCTGAGATCAGCTTTACCATCTCAGGCTCTTCTTGCCTTCTCACAGAGGCCAGGATGGAAAGGGGCAGGTCTTTGGGCAGAATCAGGTCACACGGCTGGGATTTTGTTTTTTGGGGACCCGTCTCCATGATGTCAAATTTAATATTTTCTATCCGGCCCACCCGGGCGTCAGGGAAAATATGGGTATACCTTTGGGCATCCCGAAAGGAGGTGGTCAGGATGGTGTCCGGTGCCAGGCGATTCCACAGCGCTTTTGTGGCTTTGTAGTTTCTATGGCTGCTTTTTGAGAGTCTGGCATTGAGAATCAGGATTTTTGTCCGGTTGATTTTCAGCTCATAGAGCAGGGCCGGCCATAATTCAGTTTCAAGCAATACCATCACCTTTGGATTGACCCGCTTGACCGCCTCTTTGACTGTATCCGGTATATCAAAGGGAAACCAGTCCACACGCAATTGGATATTGGGATGAAGGCGCAGGTCGCCCAATCCCTGTTTCAGGATATCAAATCCCTGGTCTGTGGTGGTGGTCACCAGAAGGGTGGTTGGGTGATCCGGCTTCAGGTTTTTAATGATGGACAGGGCAAGAAATGCCTCTCCTGCCGATGCCGCCTGGATCCAAATATCAGCCCTTTGAAGGTGAAAGGCACGGGTCCGTTTGGAAAAGGAAGCGCAAATCCTCGGGTTTCGCTTTAAAAAAGGCAAGCCCGCCTGCCAGAGGATATTGTAAAATTTAAAAAAATTGGGTATAAAAGCACACTTTGTCATGGGAGCATATGCTCTCATGTTTTAAGGGAATTGACAATAGTCTCCCCATTTAGATTTAAGAAAGCGAATCCAAAAACATGGAACCCAAAAAAGCCGTGCTCTCCAAATCCAGACAACAAAAAATCATCCGCCAGGTGTTATTATACTGGAAACGCTTGGCTTTAGCTGCCCTGTGCATGGTGGTGGTGGCCGGTGCCAACGGTGCAATGGCGTTGCTGGTAAAACCGGTGATGGATGATATTTTTATTGCCAGAAACAAGGAAATGCTTTTATTGATCCCGGGTCTTGCCATTTTGGTATTTTTCCTCAAAGGGGCCGGCTCCTACGGGTCTGAGTATCTCATGAATTATATCGGGGAAAAGATCATCCGGTATTTCAGGGACAGCCTCTATGAAAAGATCACAGATTTGCCCATTTCCTTTATTCACAAGGAAAAAACCGGGGCCCTCATGTCCAGGATCACCAATGACGTGAACATTGTCAAAGGCATGGTTTCCACTGCCGTAATCAATCTTTTCAGGGATTCTTTTTCCGTGATTGCCTTTTTAGGGGTGATTTTTTACAGGGACTGGCAACTGGCCTGCGGCGCCTTTATTGTGCTGCCCCTGGCCTTTTATCCCATTTTGATATTCGGCCGCAGGATCAGGCGGTTTTCAACCGGGTCCCAGGAAACCATGGCCGATCTGACCTCTTTTCTCCACGAGACCTTTTCCGGGGCCAAGATCATTAAGATATTCAACCTTCAGGATTTTGAAAAGTCCAGGTTCAGAAAAAAAACAGGACGGCTGTTCCGCCTTGAGATGAAAAAAGTGACTGCCAGGGCTCTCTCCTCTCCTGTGATGGAGTTTTTAGGGGGACTTGGGATCGCCTTTATCATCTGGTTCGGGGGGATGCGGGTGATCAACGGCACCTCGACCCCGGGGGTGTTTTTTTCATTTCTCACGGCCGTGATGATGCTCTATGACCCGGTCAAAAAATTATCCCAGCTCAACAATACCATCCAGGAAGGGGTGGCTGCGGCATCCAGAATCTTTGACATTTTAGAGGAGGAGACCAGTATCCGTGAGAAACCCGGTGCTGCCATACTTGATACGGGATCCTGTGAGGTGGCATTCGAGGATGTGGGATTTTCCTACGGCAAAGACGAGGGCGAGGCCTTAAGTCATATTAATTTAAAAGTAGCTCCGGGAGAGGTTCTGGCCCTTGTGGGCATGAGCGGGGGAGGCAAGACCAGCCTGGTCAATCTTATCCCCAGGCTTTACGATGTGACCCGGGGACGGGTGACCATTGGGGGCCAGGATGTCAGGGATCTTTCCATTGAATCCCTTCGGCGCCATATTTCCATTGTGACCCAGGAACCGATTCTGTTCAACGAGTCGGTAAAAGAGAATATCCGCTACGGAAAAATGGATGCCACGGACGATGAAATTGAGGCCGCTGCAAAATCCGCCTATGCCCATGAGTTTATTTTAGGGTTTCCCCATGGGTATGACACGGTGATCGGAGAACTGGGATCCAGGCTTTCCGGCGGGGAAAAACAGCGGATCTGCATTGCCAGGGCCCTGATCAAAAACGCCCCGGTACTCATCCTTGACGAGGCCACCTCAGCGCTGGATTCCCAGGCGGAAAATGTGGTGCAAAAGGCCCTTGAAAACCTGATGCAGGGCAGAACCTCCTTTGTCATTGCCCACAGGCTTTCCACCATTGACTATGCCTCGAGAATTATCCTGCTCAAAAAAGGCAGAATTGAGGAACAGGGCACCCACGAAGATCTTATGGCCCAACAAGGGGCCTATTATAAATTACAATCGATTCAGGCGGCAAAAACCGGAAAATAAAAGGAGTCTTAATATGGCCGTTTCAAAGGAATTGCTTGAAATACTGGTCTGCCCCAAGTGCAAAGGGGACGTCTATTTAAATAAAAATCAGGACGGGCTGATCTGTGATGCCTGTGCCCTCGTGTATGAGATCAGGGAAGATATTCCCATCATGCTGGTCGAAGAAGCCAAACCGGTGGGCCAGTGAGCACACCCAAGGATGCTGATCCTGCAAAGCTTGTGGTATCGGTGTTCATGAAGGATAAATCTTTATTTGACCGGGTGTTTGAGAGTCTGGAAGCGGTTGGGGGATCTGCCGATATAATTTCCAAATGGCTTGATTTTGATTTTACCGACTATTACTATAGGGAAATGGGTGCGCCTTTGTTTCGAAAACTGGTTGCATTCAAGCCGCTCATTGCCCAGGACAGGCTGGCATCCATTAAAATAAAAACCAATGAAATTGAAAAACAGCATCTTGACGGCGATCTTCGCCAGGTGAATATTGATCCTGGATACCTGCTCTCGTCCCGGTTTATCCTGGCAACGGGCAAGGATTATTCACACAGAATTTATATTGGAGATCAAATCTATGCAGACTTGACCCTGATGTACACCAAACAAGGGTTTAAAACCCTGGATTGGACCTATCCGGATTATGCCTCTGCCGATATTTTTCAATTTCTAGGCCAGGTTCGGCAAAAATACATTCTGGACCTGAAAGCCCATAAAAGGAAAGCCATATGATAAAAAGCATGACCGCTTTTGCAAAGGCCTCGGCCACCCTGGAAGACCTCACAATTGATTTAACGATCCGGTCTTATAATTCAAGGTATATGGATTTTTCCATCCACCTGCCTGAATCCTGTCAGACCCTGGAAGAGGATATTAAAAAAATCATGGGTCAATATCACAGCCGGGGACGGATGGATATCCGGGTAAACCTTTCAGATGCCTCCGAAGATCAGGATCTGTACGAGGTGGACACGGTCAAGGCCAAATCCTATTTTAAGGCATTGAACGAGCTTAAACAGACCCTGTCCCTGTCCGAAGATATTCCTTTTGAGACCGTTTTAAATGCCCGGCAGGTCATCATGGCCGCTAAAAAAGAGGTCGACCAGAAGAGTTTAAAACAAGTCCTTTGCCAGGCCGCTCAAACTGCGGCAGAGGATCTGGACCAGATGCGGAGAAACGAGGGGGAAAATCTTTTCTTGGATCTCAACGCCCGGCTGATCTGGATTCAGGACCGGATGAAAGAGGTTGAATCCCAGGCAGGGGCAATCCCGGAAGTTTATAAAAAAAGACTTGAAGAAAGATTGTCAAAGCTGGCAGCAGAAGATTCAGGCCTTGTCGACCCCATCCGCCTGGCCCAGGAAGTGGCGATTCTTGCGGACAAGAGTGATGTGTCAGAAGAGATTGTCCGGATTCACAGCCATATTAAAATGTTCAGGGAGATTATGGATGAGAATGAGTCCCAAGGCAGAAAACTAAACTTTCTCATCCAGGAGTTTAACCGGGAATTTAACACCATTGGATCAAAGGCAGGCAATGCTGACTTGTCTCACACGGTGGTGGATTTGAAATCCGAACTGGAAAAGATTAGAGAACAGGTGCAGAATATTGAATAACCCGGATTTCGGGCAAAAGATTTCATAAAAAGGATAGATATGGAACAGGTGCTTTTAAACATCGGCTTTGGAAATACCATTGTGGCAGACCGGGTCGTGGCAATTTTATCCCCGAATTCTTCTCCCATGAAACGGGTCAAGGACGAGGCCAAGGATGACAGACGCCTCATTGATGTCACCCACGGCAGAAAAACCCGTGCCATTATTGTGACGGATTCAAACCATGTGATCCTCTCTGCCATCCAGGCGGAAACCGTTTCTTCAAGATTTGAGGCCCTGGTTCAGGATTCAGGCCAGGAAGAATCCAAAGGATAGACCATGGGATTTAAAGGATCACTCTTCATGGTTTCAGCCCCGTCAGGGGCCGGAAAAACCACCCTGGTCAGGGCAATTCTGGATCGGTTTGATCAATTGTCCTATTCCATTTCCCATACCACACGCGCCCCCCGCAAAGGTGAGGTGGATGGGAAAGATTATTTTTTTTTGGATGAAAAACAGTTTGAGACCATGATCGAAAAAGGGATGATGCTCGAATGGGCCAGGGTTCACAATAATTTTTACGGCACGTCCAGGCCCTTTGTGGAAGACCAGCTTGGGGCAGGCCGCCACATTCTTTTGGACATAGATGTTCAGGGGGCGCGCCAGATTATGGATTCCGGCCTTGAGCCTGTGTCCATTTTTATCATGCCTCCTTCCATGGAAGAACTGGCCCGGCGACTTAGGGCCCGGCAGACAGACAGCGATCAGGTGATCCAGATGCGCCTGGACAATGCCAGGCACGAGATGGAACAGCGCGGTTTTTATGATCATCTGGTGGTCAATGACAAGCTGGATCTTGCCGTTGAAACCCTTGCACAGATTTTTGAAAAGGAGCTCCAGAACTGATGGCCGGGCCTTACCATAAAAAAAAGACAAAAGCCCAGGGTCGGCGTCCTGAAAAATCAATAAAGCAGGTGCTGGGCGAGCGTCCGGGAAAAGGAAAAACAGAAGTTCTTTACGGGTTTCATTCTGTGTATGAAGCATTAAAAGCCCGGAAAAGAACCTTTGACAGCATATTGATCGGCAATAGACGGTCTGACCCCCGGGCGGAAAAAGTGACTGCCCTGGCCCAAAAGGCAGGTATTGAGGTTCAACAGATGAATGCTCAATCCCTTGACCTTTTGTCCGAAGGGGGCAATCACCAGGGGATCTGCGCCAGGGTCACGGCCTTTCCGGTCAAAGGGATCAAAGAAATCTGGGCAGAACTGGGAAAACAGGAGACCCCGTTTTTTATCCTGATTTTAGAGAGTATTGAAGATCCTCATAATTTAGGGGCATTGATCCGCACGGCCCTTTGTGCCGGGGTGGAGTATATCATTATCCCCAAGGACAGGTCGGCACTGCCCTCTTGTGGGGTGTCCAAAAGCTCGGCAGGCGCCATGGAGCATGCCAATATTTATCTGGCCACCAATCTGGCCTCCCTGATGAGAGAGCTTAAGGAAAAAGGGGCCTGGATCTCGGGATTGGATGCCTGTGGGGACAAGGGACTGTTTGAGGCAGATCTCACAGGGAACCTGGCCCTGGTTGTGGGCGGGGAACACAGGGGGCTCCGGCCCGGGGTGAGAAAAGAGTGTGATTTTATCTTGTCCATTCCGATTTCAGGTCAGATCAACTCTTTGAATGCCTCGGTGGCAGGAGGCATTGCCATGTATGAGGCCGGGCGGCAGCGGATGGCGCCCGGTTGACACCCGGGTTTAGTCAGACCTGATAAACAGGGCCGGACCGATTCATATTCCGGCAAAGGGCGGGGCCATGGTCGGTTTTTTAAGACATCATGGGTTGATCAAACACCAGAGGGCTGTTTACGCTCTGGCCGGACGTTTGGCAGCCTTTGTATTTCCTGACAAATGTGTCAAATGCAAACGATATATGACCCGGGGCAGGCTCATTCCCTTGTCCGCCTGCTATTGCCCCCAATGTCTGGACCCCCCACTTCCTTTTTTCACCCCGCCCTTTTGTACCTGCTGCGGCCATGTTTTTTCAGGAAAGGAGGGCAGCAATCATTTTTGCGAATCCTGTTTAAAAACCAAACTTCCCCTGGACCGGGTCAGGGCCGCCTTTGAAACCCATTTTAGCCAAACCCACATCGATTATATCATCCCGATTCCCCTTTATAAGAAAAAGGTGAGAAAACGCGGGTTTAACCAGTCTTATCTTCTGGTCCGGCATTTTATCCTGCTCTATTTGGAAACCTACAAAAATCTTCCACCCTGGCAGCTTGATATCCATTCCCTTGTACGGGTGAAACAGACCCCGAGCCAGACCGGCCTGGATATCAGGCAAAGACAAAAAAATTTAACCCGGGCATTTGACTGCCGGGAAAAGCGCAAATTCAAAGGAAAATCCATCCTCTTGTGCGATGATGTCTTTACCTCGGGCGCCACCTGCAGCGCTGCTGCAAAATGCCTGATCTCTGCCGGGGCTGCCCGGGTCTTTGCCCTGGTCCTGGCCCGGGCCTGACAGGGTCAAATCTTCAGAGAAGGGCCGAGGGGGGCAGGAACGGCTTTTTTTTTGAAAGGTTCGCCTCTTTTCCAAAAAAGGCCCCACAGCTTTGCCCTTGACTCTAAAACAGGAGACCGCGTATACTTTTATTTAATCAAGACGGTCTTTATTCTTTTTTAAGCGGTCTTTTTCTTTTGGGCCGGATATGCCAAAAAAATTAAAATGCATTTGGGGAACCACGCCTATGGGGAATCCTTTTTTTGCCGTTGATGTAAAATTTGCAGTTAAAATTGCCTTAATTTATCTGTTGTTTTCAGGGATGTGGATTCTGTTTTCCGACCGGGTTGTATTTTTTTTCGTCTCCAAAAGGAGATGAGAAAATTTGTAACGTTAACGCATCAATTAAATCAAAGTGAATTAAAATATCGGATGGTGATTGATTCCAGCCCGGATTTTTTGTTTCGTACAGACATGGATGGCCGTTTTGTTTTTGTTTCTTCATCAATTTTTGAACTGACCGGATATACGGTGGGAGAAGCCTTGTCAAAGGATCTGACCCGGGATTTTTATTTTAATATTGAGGAGCAAGAAAGATTTTGGAAAAGGCTTGAGGCGGACGGATCCGTGAGAAATTTTGAAATCCGCCTTAAGAAAAAAGATAAGTCCATATGGTGGGCATCTGCCAATGCCCATTATTACAGGGATGAAAAGGGGCAATTGCTTGGTTCCGAAGGGGTTGTCAGGGATGTGACCTTGAAAAAAAAATCAGAGCAGGCCTTAAAGGAAAGTGAAAATCAGCTTCGGGCCATTTTAAAGGCCAATCCTGACCCCATGATTGTATACGACCTTAAAGGCCATCCCCTTTACCTGAACCCAGCCTTTACCCAGGTGTTCGGATGGACGTTTGATGAGTTAAAGGGGAAGAAAATTCCATTTGTACCTGAAGACCAGGTCCAAAAAACATTGGAAAAAATAAAGGACATTATCGAAAAAGGCAGATCCCTGACCTTTGAAACCCGGAGACAGACAAAAGAAAAAAAGATTCTGGATATTATCCTGAGTGCCGCTGTGATCAAGGACGATAATAAAATTCCCTATGGTATGATGGTGAATATTACAGATGTCAGTGAACAAAAGAGGCTCGAAGCTCAGTATGAACATGCCCAGAAAATGGAATCTCTGGGGACATTGGCCGGGGGGATTGCCCATGATTTCAACAATTATTTGAGCGGTATTTTCGGGTATATTGATCTGGCCAGAAAATATGCCAAAGACCAAAAAACGTCAGGGTTTCTGTCCAAGGCCCTGAAATCTTCGGACAGGGCCCGGGCCTTGACCCATCAACTGCTCACCTTTTCAAAAGGCGGGACCCCCATCAAAGAGGTGAACACCCTTGAACTCTTTTTAAAGGAAACCGCACGGTTTAACTTGAGCGGTTCTGAAGTTTCCTGCGAGTTTAAATTTCAAAAGGGGCTTTGGGCCTGCGAGTTTGACCCGAATCAAATCGGCCAGGTGATTGACAATATTGTGATCAATGCGGTTCACGCCATGCCTGAACAGGGCAGCATCACCATTGCAGCCAAAAACAGGGAGGTCAAGGCAGATGAGGTCGATGTCGGGGTTAAACCTGGCAAATACGTGGAAATATCCATTTCAGACACGGGGGCAGGTATCCGGCTTGAGGATATGAAGCGGATATTTGATCCTTTTTTTTCCACAAAGCCCACAGGCAGCGGCCTTGGCCTTGCTACTGCCTATTCCATTGTCAACCGTTATATGGGGAAAATTTTTCTGGAGTCTGTTTTGGGCCAGGGGACCTGTTTTTATGTGGTTTTGCCGGCCACTGGAACCACAAAGGGGGCTAATTCTGAAAATAAAGAATTTTCCTATGAGGGTAAAGGGCGGATTCTGGTCATGGATGATGAACCTCTGGTCAGGGACATGCTGGCCAGAATGCTTGAAAGTATGGGCTTTTCTGTGGTCCCCGTCCAGGACGGCACCCAGGCAATAGACGCATTCTCAAAGGCTGCCAACCAAGGCTTGCCCTTTTGTGCCGTGATTTTGGATTTGACCATTCCCGGGGCCATGGGCGGCAAGGAAACCGTAAAAAAAATTCGTGAAAAAGATATGAACATACCCGTGTTTGTGGCCTCGGGATACTCTGAAAGTCCAGTATTGGCCGATCCTGAAAAATTCGGGTTTACCGCAGGCATTGAAAAGCCTTTTTTAATTTCCGCCCTGGGCAGGATGCTAAATCGTCATTTGCCGGATATGGTAAAAGAAAACAAAGCCGATTGATTCCAAGGCAAGGTCGATATCTACAATGCCAAATTTTATGGCGGTGCCAAATTTAGGGCGCAGCCCGGGGGATGGTTTTGCCGGGGCCAATAAAAGATCTTTTGAGGTTAATTTTGTGCCGGTATTTTGATCAGCTGAACCAGGGCCAGGGAGACAAGGCTCAGTCCTGCCCCTGCCAAAAAGGGGATCCGATAATCCACCATCCACAGGATCCCGCCGATTATGGGCAGGGCCACGGCTGCAATATGGTTGATGGTAAAGCCCACAGCCGCGCTCGGGGCAATGTCCCGGGGGTCGCAGATTTTATGAAAATAGGTCTTGATGCCCATGGAAAATCCAAAAAAGATATGGTCCAGCACATAGAGCAGAGCCACGATCCACTTGGCATCGGCTGCGGCATAGGCTGTGAATATAAGAATCAGGGCAAGGTATTCCAATGACAGCACTTTTCGCTCTCCAAATCGGATGATGGCTTTTCCGATCAGCGGGTTGATGAAAAAGTTGATCCCGTTGTTGAATAAAAAGAGCAGGGTGACTTCCTGGACGGTGAATCCAAATTTCTGGACCAGCAAGAATACGGCAAAGGCAATGAATATCTGGCGTCTGGCCCCGGCCATGAAGGTCAAACAATAATAGAGCCAGTATTCTTTTTTGATCACCATTGATTTTTTTTGAGCGGGCATGCCCGGTGTTTCCGGTTTTTTGGTCATGGCCCAGATCCCGCATCCCATGATCAGGGCCCCGAAAACGATGAACATGGCGGTATAGCTGAGTTTGGGGGCAATGGCAAAGATAGCGATGCCCACTCCGATATTGGCCAGGGCAGCCCAGCGCTGCTGGCCGGCAAAGGCCATGGGCGATGAATTGTGGTCAAAATACTGAAGTGTCAGGGACTGGCAGCAGGTTTCATAATAGTGAAACCCAAAACTCATGGCCAGGGTGGTGAGGATCAATCCTGTAAAGCTTGGCAGCAGGCCTGTAAAAAAAATGCCTGCCCCGAGAATCACGATGGACAGGGCTGCCAAGCAGTGCTCTTTAATGATTAAAAGCACATAGGTGACCAAAAGGGCTAAAAATCCGGGGATTTCCCTGACCGACTGAAGAATGCCCATGTGATGGCCGTCCAGGCCCACTTTGTGCACTGCAAAATTATCAAACAGGGTGCGCCAGCATTGCAGGCCGCTGGTTGAACATACCGTGAGCAGGATGAGGTAGGCATACATGGGCTGCCTGAAATTGGGGCGGTTCATTTTATTTTAGCTTTTGGATGATGGCTTCAACCGCTTTTTCAGCACTGGCACCGAACAGGGTGTCAATGTCAACCAGGTTCAGGTATTTATCGTCCCAGACAATGGTTTCACTTTCCAGAATCCAGTCCTTGAGACGGGTATATTTTCCGCCCAGGGCCTTGATCTTTTTGAGCAGCGAGATCTCATCGGCAGATTTAAAAGAGACGTTTAAAGAGAGAATAAATTCAATAATATTGGGGCTGGCACCGGATTCGGAGAACACGGGGATGACCAGAATACTTTTATTGTCCTTGCGGCCTTTTCCCATATACACGTTGCCTTCCCTAACAATGATATGCTTGGTCCCTTTGAGCCTGTGATCGGTTTCCACCCTGGAGACCTCATTGGCCAGTCCCCCGGTCTTGGATATGACCTGGATCCGGGTCTTGTCCGTGACCTCTCCTAACAGGTTGAGTCCTGAGATACGGTAGAGCAGGGCCCCTTTAACCTTTGAAATGATTTCCTGGAGGTTTTTGAGGACCAGAACATTTTTATTGGTCAGCTGTGAGATCTGGATATTGTGGGCATTCAAGGCATCAAAAACAAGGCCTTCAAAGGTTTCATTTATCCGGCTGGTGCCCACGGTCACGGTTTTGGCCTGGTGCTTGATGGCATCCACCGGCCTTGCCATGGCGTTGATGGCGCGGCCCATATTGTCAAAAAATGTGGCCAGCATATTGGGCGGGGTCCCTTTGATGCCAAAATCAATTTCAAAGTCAGATACCGGCAGCCGGCCTGAAAGGTATTTGAGAACCAGGGTGATATTGGCAATGGTGTCCAGTCCAATGGCAGAGGGAAACTCTTTCTGCCTGCGTTTCTGGGAGAACTGGTTGTAAAAAAAGGCAATTTTTTCCCTGAATTTGTTTTCCAGGAGCACCTCATAATCATCGTGGCCGATCTGCCTGTATTCATCCAGGGCCTCATGGATTTGGGCCCTGGCATCGTACATGAATCGAGAACTCTCATTGATGGCAAGGGCGGCATAATACCCCCAGATGTGGCCGACCAGGGTATTGAGAATGGGGGCAAAATGCTCCTGAATTTCCGGGATTTTAAAGACATCCCTTGCATAGAGATCAAACCGGTTTTCCCCCTTTGTGGTGATGACGATGGGGCAGGCCTTGTGGGCATTGAAAATGGCGGTATCTTTTATAATGTCTTTGAGCACGCTTTCCCGGGTGCCGGCGGCACAGACCAGGATCAGGGGTTCGGAGGAAAGATCAATATGTTTTTTATCCTCCACAAAATCCGAGGAAATGGTCTTGTAGCAAAGCTCGGACAGCTTGATCCTGATTTCATCTGCCGAGGTCTTGTTGGCGCCGGAGCCCACCGTTGCCCAATAGTTTTTGGCCACTGCCCGTTTGTCGGCCGAAGCTTTGATTTCACTCTTCATTTCAAGGACGGCCTGCATTTTTTCAGAAAGCCCCATCAAGGTTTGGACCTGGTCGCTGATAAATTCTTTTGGCCTGGCCTTGAGAATTGCGGTGAGACGCAGTCCTAATACAGCACCTGCAGTGAGCTGGGAGTAAAAGGCCTTGGTGGATGCCACAGACATTTCAATGTCCCGGCCTGAACTTGTATACAATACCCCGTCAGTTTTAAAGGTCAGGTCCGAGTCCCTGCGGTTGACAATGGCAAGGGTTCTGGCGCCGCTGGCCTTGATCATATCCACGGTTCTGTTGGTATCTGTGGTGGTGCCTGATTGGCTGATGGCCACCACAAGGGTGTCGTTCATGGTATTTTTGCATTCTCCGTTTCCCACGATGCAGAACCCTGAAAGTTCCGAGGACTTTAAGGCCCGGACGTCAAGGGCCTTTTCACCCAGGTAAAAGGAGAGCAGGTCTGCACAGCCCTGGGCGGCAATGCCCGCGGTGCCCTGACCGATAAAATAAATCTTTTTGATGGTGCTGGATAAAAGATCGTTTTCAATCACCTTGGGAATGATTCCTTGTTCCAGGCTGATGAAGAACAGCCCGGTGTCAGGGTCCTGGGTGAATTTATTCTCAAGGGTTTTTTCAACTGAAAGGGGAGATTCACAGATTTCCTTGAGAAAATAATGGGGAAATCCCTGGCGGTCAATATCCCTGGAGGTAATCTGGCTTTTCATGATATCGGCCGATCCCAGGGGGATGGGGGTGTTGTCGTAGCAAAGAGATTTGATGCCCTCAATGCCCCCGGCAGAATGCTGGTCAAGAATGACAATCTGGCCTTTTTCCTCTCCGTTGAGTTTAATATAGGCCTGGGTCTCTTCCACGACCCCGTAAAGTTCTGATGCGGCAAGATAATGATCCGGAGCAATGCCGATAAAAATGGCCTGGCCGGAGCCTTTTTGGGCCAAAAAAAGTTTGCCTGGGGCAAGGTCGGTATGCATGCTGATGGCATGGGAACCGTGAAATTCATTCACCGCCAGGCGGAAGGCCTCTTCAATGGGAAACCCGAGTTTTACATGGTGCTCGATCTGTAGGGGGATGAGTTTGGTGTCGGTATTGATCTCCGGGTGAATTTTATCGTACCGGGTTTCGTATTCGGTTTTAAGGTCCAGGTAGTTGTCAATATCTCCGTTGAGGCAGACATGGATAATGCCTGATTTTTCAATTTTTCTGTCCGTGGGGGTGTTGTCCAGGGGGTGACAATTGGCCTCGGTGATGTCCCCCACAGAGGCCCACCGTGTGTGGGCGGAAACAGAAGAGGACTCCATGGCAAATCCTGCAACCAGTTGGAGCAGGTGGTCATTTTTAATCTGGCTTCTGATAAAGGCAATATTGTCCCCAAGCGCCCCGATTTCTGCGGCAAATTTGTATACAAAACAGATACTGGCCGATAATTTTTCAGGATCCCGGCCTGTGGTCTGGTTTATGGAAATACTGTTGTTTGACAGGATGGGATGGTTGGTTCGATTTTTCAAACCGTCTAAAAGGCCTGCCTTGGCCAGGGTTTTTCTGTAGGTTTCAAATTCTGCCGCCCCCAGGGTGCACATGATGGAGATACCGGCCGAATCCCTTCCCCTGACCTCAAGGCGGTCAATGCTGTTGAGCACGGCATTGATCCGTTTAAAAAGGAACAGCCCGTTTTGCCTGGCATTTGAATCTGAAATAAGATTCTCAATGGCGGCGATGTTGCCGAACACTTCTTTTTTCAAACACCACCAGATATCTTTTAATTGTTCAATCCGGCCTGAGACCCGGTCCACATCCTGAGCAGAAAGGCCGGAGGTGATCTGCTTGAACCTCAGGTCCTCCTGGTCGAGAATATCTTCAATATCCTGGATTATTTTTTCAAGTTCCCGGGCATTTTTTGTGTCCAGAAACAGGTCGGTAAACAGGTGTTCTGTTTTCAGGTGCTGCGCCTGTTCAAACAAGTTTAAAAGCAGGCGGTCACCGCCCAGGTAAGTGTCGATAGCCAGTTGGGTTTTCGTGGTTTTGGGCAGCAGATTGGTTTTAAAGGCATCAATGCCAATGATAAAACAAGAAAGGTCAAGGCCTGGGTTGTTTTCAATTCCTTTATAGGCAACAAAGGCAGAGATCCCGCAGCACAAAAGATTTTTCTGGTCAGGAAAGAAGATCAGGGTATGGTTCTGGACTCTGGCCGGGGATTTGCCAAATGCAAATTTCAGCCGGCAAATATCTTTGATCCTTTGAATTATTTTAGTTTGTCGAAGGGTCATGATTTTCTCCAATCAGTCTGCCTGATATAAGGGGTTCAAGACCTGGTACCAGGTGCCAGGTGGTTGGTTGGAATGGGTTTAAAATAGGTTTTAAGCATATTTTTGGCATGGGTGCTTGCCCGGGTCCCGATATATTTACGATGGCCGACCACAACGGTAACCACCAGGGTTTCTCCGCTTTTTTTGTCCCTGCCGAATCCTGTGAACCAATCGTATTTAACGGTTCTTTCTCGGTTGAACAAAGAGCCGGTTTTGCCCCCGATGATCAGGCCGGAAAGGACCTTGTCCCTGGAATAGCCCCGAAACGCCTTTCTGGCCGTTCCTTTGGAAATGGTTTGTTTCATCAGTTCGATCATGGTCAGGGCAGTTTTGGACCCCACGGGAATTTTAAAGACCTCTTTTTGGCTTTTGTAGATCAATTTGCCATCCAGATCCGTGACCCGGTCCACCAGGCGGGGCACAAGAGAATGACCCTGATTGATGATGGGGGAGACCAGCATGGCGCCGAATATGGGAGAAATTTGGGTATCTCTGTTAAATCCGCACCCAAGCTCGGCTAGATGATAGTCGCTCTGGGTAAGGCTGAACGCACTGGATTCAAAGTCGAAATCGGTCTCAGGCCCCTGGTTGAACCCAAATTCATGGGCATAGGTATTGAGCTTTTTTTTGCCCAGGTAGAGTTTTCCAAGTTTGCCGAACACCGGGTTGATGGATTCTGCAAAGGCCCGGCCCAGAGAAATTTTATAGGTATACCGGTTTTTTTTCTCCGTAAGCTGCCGTTTATAAAGCGTGTATTTATTTCCGTTAAAATACATGGACGTTGCAGGGGAGTATCCCAGGGCATCCACGGCCGCAGAGGCCGTGACAATTTTAAAAATACTGGCGGCCGGATAATCGGCCGCCGTGCAGGGGTTGGCCTTTGGATCGGCCAGGTCAAACCCGGCCATGGCTTTGATCAACCCTGTACTTCCATCCATGGCCACCATGGCGATACGCTGGGGCTTGCCCCGGTCTCTTGATTGAAGGCGGTCAAGGGTCTTGCCGAGCAAGGCCTGGAGCCGGGTATCAAGTCCTGTATAAACCGTATAGCTTT
Source organism: Desulfobacter sp. (assembly GCA_028768545.1). NCBI lineage: Bacteria > Pseudomonadati > Thermodesulfobacteriota > Desulfobacteria > Desulfobacterales > Desulfobacteraceae > Desulfobacter > Desulfobacter sp. The sequence goes on along the minus strand of CP054838.1, from coordinate 3,419,167 downwards.
GGGCGGGGGTGTCCACAAAGAAATGATCTTTGGGCGAGTTTAAAATATCAAGATTTCGGGTCATGATCTTCAGGGCTGGTTTTGAAAGCACCTCAGCCTTGGCACTGGACTGCGCCGTTGGAGGCGTTGGGCCAGGGCTTTGTTTTTCAGGGAAAAAATAACCTGTGAGAAACAGCCCTGCCAGACCCAGCCCGGCAATGGCCAAAACAAGTCCACCCACCCGTGCAGATTTTAAAATCAGGCTTTTTTTTCTTCTTTGGAGAAGAAAATCAGATTGAAGTTTTTGCCAGGAGTTTTCTTTTTTAAAAGTATACAAACAGTTATCCGCTATATAAATCCCGGTCGGTCAGGTCCTGGCGGGATTGATTCTCTGTGAATTAAAAAGAGGGTCTCCCCAATACTATTTGACTTGGTTCCCGGGTTTGGCCGGATTGTCAAATCCTGACAGGACCAGTTCTTTTTTCTTGCTGGCCGCAAGGATCATGCCCTGGGAAACCTCTCCCATGAGTTTGGCCTCTTTGAGATTGGCCACGACAATGACCTCTTTTCCAATGACCTGATCCGGGCGGTAGGTTTTGCCGATGCCTGCAATGACCTGACGAACCTGGGCTCCGAGGTCCACCTGGAGTTTGAGCAGTTTATTGGAGTTTTCAACTTTTTCAGCTTTAATGATCTTGCCCACCCTCAGGTCCACCTTGTTAAATTCCTCAATGGAAATTTCTGGTTTGAGTTCAGGCTTAAAGGGTTTTGCAACCGGTGCTGCCTTTTGTTTTTTGACCTCAATTCTGGGAAAGAGGATTGCCGGCTTATCCAGAACAATGCCTTGGGCAATCTGGGCCCAGGGGCGGATCTCGTCCAGGGTGAAAAATCCTTTTTCAGGCAGGTCAAGGCCCAGGGCTGCGGTGATCTTTGCACTGGTTTCAGGCATCACAGGCCAGATAAGCCCTGCAATGGTTCGCAGTCCTTCCATTAATTCATAGAGGACTGTTCCCAGGGCCGCCATGTTGGATTCTTCTTTGGCCAGGGCCCAGGGCTCATGGGTGTCTATGTATTTGTTCATGAATGAAATCAGTTCCCAGACGGCAATCATTGCCTTGTGGGACTGGCAGATTTCCATGGGAGAAATATAGGCGTCAATGACCCTGGCCGCTTGGGATTTAATTGAGTATTTTTCATCGGCATCCTTGGCCGCTCCCATGACCCTGCCCTTGAAATACCGCTGGTTCATGGACAAAACCCTGGAAAAAAGGTTGCCCAGGTCATTGGCCAGATCTGAATTGATCCTGGCCACAATGGCATCTTCGGTGAAATTGGCATCCAGGCCAAACACCATTTCCCGCATGAGAAAATACCGGAACGGGTCTGTTCCGTACTGGTCTGTCACTTCCACCGGATCTGTAACATTGCCGATGCTTTTTGACATTTTAGAGCCCTGGACATTCCAGAATCCATGAACGTTGAGACCATTGTAAATATCTAAGCCTGCGGCTTTGAGCATGATGGGCCAATAAATTCCATGGGGTTTTATGATGTCCTTTGCCACAAAATGGCGGGTGGTGGGCCAGAAGGCCTTAAACTTCTGGGAATCCGGATATCCCAGGGCCGTGACATAATTGACCAGGGCATCAAACCAGACATAGGTGACATAATCTTCGTCAAAGGGAAGGGTGATCCCCCAGGTGAGCCTTGTTTTGGGCCTTGAAATACAAAGATCTTCCAGGGGTTCCTTTAAAAAGGATAAAGTTTCATTCTTATATTGCTCCGGCCGGATAAAATCCGGATGGGTCTTGATGTGATCAATGAGCCATTCTTGATATTTGCTCATTTTGAAAAAATAGTTGGACTCTTTGATGGTCTGGGGTTCGGTCCCATGGTCCGGGCATTTGCCGTCCACAAGTTCCCGTTCCTGGTAAAAGCGTTCGCACCCGAAGCAGTACAGCCCTTCATAGCTTGCAAAATAGATATCACCGCGGTCATGAATCTTGGTCAGCAACCCTTTTACCACTTCTATGTGATCTAAGTCCGTGGTTCTGATGAACCGATCGTTTTTAACCTCAAGGCGAGGAAGCAGGTCCTGGAACAATCGGCTGATTTTATCCGCATAGGCCTTGGGCGAGGTCTTTTCTCGTTCAGCCGCCTGAACAATTTTATCCCCGTGCTCGTCCGTGCCGGTGAGAAAAAAGGTGTCGATTTTTTGCATTTTTTTGAAACGGGTGGCCACATCGGCTGCAATGGACGTATAGGCATGCCCCAGGTGGGGCTTGGCATTTACATAATATATGGGGGTGGTAAAGAATTGCTCACTCATTTCTTTTGGGATCCTGTATTATTTTTTTTCAATTGGTTTAAGGGCAGTTCAACTTCGGTTCTGTCCTCCATTCTCACGGTGATGCTCTCCTTGAGGACATTCTGGCGTACAACCTTTCCCTTGCCAGCCTCCAGGGTAATGGATTTGCCAAGTTTGGGCATTTTTCTTTTGCACTGCCGATAGGTCTGGTTTTCAAATGTGAGACAGCACATGAGCCGTCCGCAGACCCCGGAGATTTTGGTGGGATTCAGGGAAAGGCCCTGTTCCTTGGCCATTTTAATGGACACGGGCTCAAAGGAATGCATAAAAGAGGAACAGCACAGCTCCCTTCCGCATTTTCCTACGCCCCCGCAATGCTTGGACAGATTGCGGATTCCCACCTGGCGCATTTCAATCCGTATACTATACTCTTTGACCAGAAGTTTGATCAGCTCCCGAAAGTCAATACGGCCGTCCGCCGTATAAAAAAAGGTCAGCTTGTTCCGGTCAAAGGTGCTTTCCACGCTGAACAGGTTCATTAAAAGCCCCAACTTGCCAATACAGACCTGGCAGAATTCAAAGGCCCTTTTTTCCAGCTTTTTGATTTCTTCTCGCTTGATGAAATCTTCTTTGGTGGCTATTCTGACAATGCTTTTGAGTTTTTTTCCCCCCCGGTCCTTTTCCGCGGGAGGCTTGACAATGGTGCCGAAGCCTAAGCCCTGTTCTGTCTCTACAATCACCCGGTCTCCCTGGGTCAGAACAAAGGCGTCGCTTTTGAAATCATAGATTTTTCCTGCGGTTTTAAACTTAACGCCAGCTACTTTAATCATACCTGTGCAGCCCCTTTATAGAAAGACAATTTCAGGAAAAAGCGATCCAGAGTCAGCCTTTGACCACTGTTGGATTCAAGCCTTTTTTCGGTTTCATAAAGCTCGGTCAGCCATTCAAGAAATGTCGGGTAAACATGTATCTGACTAATATCTTTAAATGCGTCAAAAAAATCAAGGTTAACTATTTGTTCCCGGCTGTATCTGAAAATGCATAAATCTCTCAAAACCGTACGGATAAAAGCCATTGCATCATAAATTCCTTTGGGATCACCCGATATTTTTTGTGACAGAGCAAGTCCTTTTTCCACCTTTTTGTGAACATTGCCCCTGACCAGGTCCAAAAGTCCATTGATGATCCATTCCCGCCTGAGCTTCCAGTTTAGGCCATCCGTGCCTGCGCACCCTGCGCATTCAAGGGCGCGGTTGAGATCGGATCCAACGGTGCGGGATATGATATGGGCGGTCTGGGCATCAATACCATGGGTTGAATGCAGTATCGTTTGAATCTGTCCGACACCCATGGGAGAGAACCTCAATTTTCGGCACCTGGACAGAATGGTCGGCAGCAGCGGGTCTGTGTTTGTGGCCACCAGGATAAAAAAGGTGTTTTCCGGCGGTTCTTCCAACACCTTTAACAGACCGTTTTGTGCCTGGACATTCATCAGGTCTGCATCCTGAATACAGACCATCCGATGACTTGCCTCATTGGGCTTAGATGAGATCAAACGCCCCATTTCCCTGATCTGGGAGATGGAAATGGCTTTTTTGTTCTCATTTAAGCCCAGAAAAATCAGGTCCGGATGCATGCCTGTGTCTATTTTTTTACATGACAGACATCGGTTGCAGGGACCTGTCCCACCTGAACTGCAATTACAGGCCTTGGCAAATTTAATTGCGGCTTTGATTTTTCCTGTGCCCCGGGCACCATGAAAAATAAGGCCGTTTGGAATTTTACCGGTCTGAATAATAGTGTTTAATTCAGTATGGGACGCTGGACCCGGTCCATGGGGGGGGATGGCTCCGGGGGGGGCAGGATTGTGATCAAATGTTTGCATCCTTTGATCAACAGGTACTGTTAATAGTCGACCCGTTCTTTAAGTTCTTTACCGCATTTAAAAAACGGAAGCCGCTTGGGGGGGATGTCAACTTTTTGTCCGGTTTTGGGGTTTCTGCCCACATAGCTTTTATACTCTTTAATATGAAAGCTGCACAGCCCCCTTATTTCAACCCGCTCTCCTTTGACAAAAGAGTCAGCAAGGGAATCAAAAAAAATTTTGATAATTTCTGCTGCTTCTGCCTTGGTCAGGTCTGCCCTATCCTTTAAAGTGGAAATCAATTCAAGTTTATTCATAGAACCTCAAAATCATTTAAAACAGATCGTTTTTCTGTCAGGGTTTTAATTAATATTCAATAAAAAGTCAAGGCGTTATGAGAGCAGGTTCGGTATTTTTTCAATATTGTCCGAATCCACCTCAACACCTGCATACTGGCCGAGCAGGTCAATTTTAACAATCACCCGGTCCTGGCCTTTGTGTCTGTGGAACTCTCCTTTTAATCCTGCCATGGGGCCTTTTAAAATCATGACCCCGTCCCCTTTTTTCAGGTGGATTGTGGAGCCTGTGATCAGGTCCCGGCCGGCCGAGGTGAGCAGCTTTAATGCCAGGATCTGATTTTCCGGGACAGGGACCGGTCCCTGGGTATTGCCCAAAAGCCTTACAGCTCCGCTGGTCTTTAAAATGTTAAGCTGGTCTGCCGATTCCTGGCTGGATTTGACAAAGATATAGCCCGGGAACAAGGGCTTTTCAATCATCAGCTGTCTGTCTTTTCGAAGGCTTTGTTTTCTAATTCTGGGTAGAAAGGCATCGATCTTTTTTTTGCAGATCACCGTATAAACGGCCTGCTCGAAATTGCTCGGGGTCAGGAGGGCAAACCATTGCAGAGAGGTGTTCATTGATTGCCGAAATCCCCTATGCCGTTCAAGGTCACCATAAAGGCTATGGACTTGTCTGCAGATTCTTCTCTTAATTCCAGAAGCAGTCCCCAGCAGTCCTGCTCAAGCTTTATACCGGCACGGGTTTCAATGGTTTCTTGATCTTCAAGGTCACTTTCAAAAGAATAATAAGCCATCAAATAGTCCAGGATCTGGGCGTTGAATTTTGTGTACCAGGTATGGGCGTTTTCCACCGTATACCGATAGGAGGTGTAAATGCTGTCTCCCCGGTTGTCTTTGATCTGGGCGCCGATCTGGATTTTGGTAAAATGCCTGTTGTAGGGATATAGGGCAAGGGTGCCGTCGGAACTCAGATAGGTAAAGGGATTGAGTTCATATTTTAAGTTGATATCCTGCCAGGGCTTGTCTGCGGCATCTTCATCATCCCTTTCATACCGGATATCATAGCCCTGGTACAATTTAATCCATGCAAGTTCTTTGTATTGGTGGGTTGTGGTGCCGTCGGGCTGTTCTACTTTTTTTCTGGAGGTAAATGTATTGGTCAGGGACCAGGTAACAATGTTTTTTTCAGAAATATTGTCTAAGGTGTCAAAATACGGCAGGTCTTCCTGATTTTCTGTGGGCAAAAAGGCATATTCTAGCTTGGGTATGATTTCATGTTTGATTTTTTCGGCAAAATCGGTGTTCAGGACAAAGACCCGGTTGAGGCTGGTGGAAAGCTGTGCTCCCATGTCATAGAGCCCCCGGGTTCTGAAGTCTGAGTCATCTCCGTTGACGTCTGTGAACTTGTCCGTGTGCCAGGCCGTTCCCCGGATACCGATATAGGGTTCAAAGAAAAAGGACTTGCCCAGGTTGGTGGGATAGTAGAGCTTGGGATAAACGTCTGCCCGCTGCCCGTTGACCAGGGTGGAGGTGGTGTCCTGGCGGTAAAAAGAACGGAATTCAGAATCCAGGGTATAGTAAAGTCCGGATTTGCCCAACGCCTGGCGGGAGGCATCAAACTCGATGCTGGGCAGGGTCTGGAGGGTTGTGTCATCCGTGTCCAGCTGCCTTGCAGTCACATTATCATACCAGAGGGTCTGGATGTTTAAATTGTAATTGGACCAGGACTTGCTGACCAAAAGGTTGTTTTTACGGGTGGTGTCATCATATTCATCCAGACTGCGGCCAAACATCTCTTCAAATTTGGTATTGGTGTTGTCAAACCCTGTGAATCCGTCCTTGAATTCCTGAAGGTAATCGGCGTCACTGACATAATCGACATCCAGCTTGGCCGTGATCCCGTAGTCAAAGGCCTGGTCATGCTTCATCCTGAACCAATACCTGTCCTTGTTGGTCCGCTGGGGGGTTGAGGTAAAGCTGTAGTCCTTGGTGGCGTCGGTGCCGTCATCGATTTTATCGTCTTTAAGATAATCAATGATCATCATGCCTTTGGAATTATTATCCAGAACATAACGATATTCTCCTGCCACCTTTAGCCCCCTGTCAGACATATAATCGGTATACAAGGTGGCATCGGTGTTTCTTGAAAGGGCAATAAACAGCGGTTGTTCATACTCAAACCCTTTACGCTCGGAGCTTGAGACCCTGGGGAACAGCAGGCCGGTCTGGCGTTTGTTTTTAACCGGAAATACCAGATAGGGAGAGTAGATGACGGGCATTTTTTTTGCCCACAGGGTCGTATGGCTTGCCGTTCCATACCCTTCCACAGTGACTTTGATATTTTTGCCCGTGATTTTCCAGTCTGGAGTATCCCCTTTGCAAGTGGTGATGGACCCCTTTTGGGCATCATAGGAAAACTCCCCGGTTTTTCTTAAATTCTCCCCGGAAATATAATAATTGCCGTCCTGGATAAATATGGTGCCCTTGTTTATGGTGCCTTTTTCCGTGAGCAGGTTGACCTGCATGGCATTGCAGGTAATGGTGTCTCCTCCGGAAATAAACAGCACGTTTCCCTGGGCAAAGGCGTCCTTGGTTTTATTGGAAAATTCAACATAGTCCGCTTCCAAACGGGTCTGTCCTCCGGTGATGACCACATCGTCTTCGGCAATATACAGCTCACGCTCATTATCATAGGTCACCATGAGGGCGGAAATATGCCAGGAGATTTCTTTGGGATTTTCCATTTGAGGCAATGCCAGGACACAAGAAACCGATCCCAGCCAGAAGAACAGGACAAACGTCACTGTCGTTGGCAGCTTTTTCCACGAAAACAAAGGGGCCATGAGCTTTCCACTTAAATATTTTGCACATCAATTAAAATTACTGTATAAAGCCATTTTATAGGTTAAAAGTCAAGAACAATGGCGTAAATTAATGGTTGCACAGCCAGTGATGAAAGGACCCGGATGATCTCCTCAATCATCGATACAATCGGTAATACCCCGCTTGTGGAAATACGAAACCTCAACCCGGTTCCCGGGGTAAGGGTGTTTGCCAAACTCGAATATATGAACCCGGGCGGGTCAATCAAGGACAGGGCCGCCTTGTACATGATCAACCAGGCAGAGGCCAGCGGAGCGCTTACCCCGGAAAAGACGGTGATCGAGGCGACCTCGGGGAATACAGGGATCGGGCTTGCCATGATCTGTGCGGTAAAGGGGTATAAGCTTGCCCTGGCCATGGCTGAAAATGCCAGTGAAGAGAGAAAACGGATTTTAAGGGCCCGGGGGGCCAAAATCATACTCACCCCCAGGCATCTTGGATCGGACGGGGCCATTGAAGAGGTCTACCGCCTGGCCAGGGAGAATCCAGACACCTATTTTCTTACGGATCAGTACAATAATGAGGCCAATTGGAAGGCCCATTATCACACAACCGGTCCTGAAATTTTGGCCCAGACCCAGGGGCGTGTCAATTCCGTAGTGGCCACGGTCGGGACTTCGGGCACGCTTATGGGGCTGTCACGGTATTTAAAACAGAAGAATCCCGATATTAATATTGTTTGTGCCGAACCCTATCTTGGGCACAAAATCCAGGGACTTAAAAACATGAAAGAGTCCTATACCCCGGAAATTTTTGACAAGTCTCTGCTGGATTTAAGCGTTCACGTTGATGATAATACCGCCTTTGAGGCGGCCAGGCAATTGGCGAAAGTTGAGGGGCTTTTTGTGGGCATGAGTTCTGGTGCTGCTCTTGCGGTGGCCGTTGAAGAGGCCAAGCGGATTCAGCAGGGGGTGGTGGTGGCCATTTTCCCGGATTCAGGAGAACGGTACCTGTCCACTGAACTGTTTTCAGTGAAAAAAGATATCCATCTGAGCCTGTACAATTCTCTCTCCTGTAAAAAAGAATCCTTTGGCCCGGACGAGGATGCCGATATCGGTGTCTATACCTGCGGTCCCACCATCCACAAACGGCTTCACATCGGCCAGTTCAGGCGGTATGCTTTTACCGATCTTCTGGTGCGTTATCTTGAATACCAGGCCTTTAAGGTCAACCATGTGGTGAACATCACAGACTATGACGACAAGACCATCGCAGGGGCCAGGGATGCAAAATTATCCATTGATGACTTTACCCGGCCCTATCTGGAAGGTTTTTTGTCCGACCTTGCAGGGCTTGGCATACGGCCGGCCCAATCCTATCCAAAGGTGTCAGATCATTTTTCAGAGATGACCGATGTTGCCCGGAAACTCATCAACCGAAATCATGCCTATGAAAAACTGCACTCGGTGTATTTTGATCTTTCCAGTCTCAGCGGCTACGGTCAATTGTCCAAGGTGGATGTCAATAAGATCCGTATCGGGGCCACCGTGGATTTGGACGAGTATGAAAAACAGAACCCAAGGGACTTTACCCTGCTCAAACGGGTGAAGCTTTCCGAACTTAAACAGGGTGTGGGGATTAAAACCGAGTGGGGCAATGTCAGGCCCTCACTTCACCTCCAATGTGCCGCCATTTCATTAAAGTATCTGGGCAGCGGGTTTGATATCCATACCGGCAGCCGGGAGTTGATTTTCCCCCACCATGAAAATGAAATCGCCATTGCCAGGGCGGCCACGGGCAAGGATTTTGCCCGGGTGTGGATGCATTGTGATCCGGTCCGCTATGACGGCTCTCTGGACGCCGATGATATTGAAACCCTGACCCTGGAAACACTGGTCGACCAGGGATGGGATATGAAGACTCTCCGGTTCTGGCTATTGTCGGCCCATTATCGGAAATCTCTGGTCCTTTCCCGTAAAAATCTTGAGGATGCCGGATTTACCCTGGCCAAGATCAATCGGTGCATCAATACCCTGGGGGCTGTGACCGGGGTCTCAAATGAGGGTGAAATCCAGGAAATTACCTATGAGATACGCCAGGGCATGATGTCGGCCATGGCAGACGACCTAAAAGTGCCCACCCTGGTCTCCGGGCTCTTATCCAGTGTGAAAAAGATCAACCGCCTGATCAGTAAAAACCATATCGGCCCCGGCGGTGCAGAACGGCTGCGCCGCTGTTTTAAAGATATTAATGCGGTGCTGAATATCTTTGATTTTAGTCAAAAAAAGGAATATCCAGAGGATGTGGATTCTCTTATTAAAGACCGTGAGTCTGCCCGCCGGGAAAAAGATTGGGCAACTGCGGACATGATTCGGGAGAAGCTTGAATCCATGGGGGTCCTTGTCCATGATAAAAAGGTGTGAGTGCAATGAAAACGTTTTATTTTTTTCCCTTTACCCATTTGAGTGAGGTGCAGGCGTCTACCCTGGAGTGTTTTTTTTCAGGTGTCGGACTTTTGAGCCTGGGCCGAGAAACAGAATCTGGGGATCGTATTTCAAAGATGAAAGATTCAGGCCTGATTCATCTTCTGCCCATCCCAGAACAAAGGGCTGCTGAGGTTGATAAAAAGGTGAAATCCTATGTGGAATGGGCAAAGATCCACAAGGGAAATGAAAGAAATCTCAAGGCCCTGGCGCGGGAAACGGATTATCTTAAAGATGATTCAGGCCCCACAGCCATCCTTTCCCAAATCCGCTGCGCAATGAATGACCGCCCCGTGCTTCAGGAGGGAACTAAAGAAAAAGATCCCCTGCTTTTTTTGAGGTTTGCCCAAATCTGGGATCAGGAAAACGAGGCCATTCAAAAAGAATTGACGGATATTGAAACCAGCAGTTCCGCGCTTTTTGCCGAACTCAAAGGTGAGATTGATCCTCTGGACGATGCTGACCTTAAAGAGGGGGGAGATGATCCGGGCAGACAACGAACCCAAGAGAGAATTTTGGCCTGGTCTAAGGTTGCGTCCGAAGCCGGGCTGTCTTTGCTGGATGATGAGACCTGCCTGCTTTTAACCACAAGCCAGGCGGTTCTGGACTGGTTGATTGAAGATGCGGATCAGGTGATAAATGGGCTTGACATTGAATCCATAAAAGTGCATCACAATGATTGTGACCAAAAGGAGAGATGGCAAAAAGAACTTTATGCAATTTTTGATAGGATTCTTGAGACCGGAACCCTGGCTGAGACAGGTTTTGAAAACAGCAATTCGTGCTGCTCTTTGTCGGGCCGGATTCGGTTTTGTCTATTTCCCGGAGGAGAGCTGAACAGGAAATTAAATATACCAGGCAGGCAGGTTGGTGTCTGCCTGGTGGAACTAAACTCATAAAAGACTTGATTTTATCAAAAAATATGTTGTAAAAGCGTTTTTTAAATCAGGTATAAATTTAAAAAATGAGTTTATAAAATTGTACCATTAATCTAAGGAGGCTATTAAAATGGCATTTACCCCGATTGTTGACCAATCCAAATGTGTTGGTTGTGAAGAATGTGTAGACGTTTGTCCTGTAGAAGTATTTGAAATGGAAGATGAGAAATCAGTTCCTGTCAATGCTGAAGAATGCATGGGCTGCGAAAGCTGCGTTGAAGTATGTGAAGAAGATGCGATTGTTGTAGAAGAGGATTAATTCGTTTCTTTTTTGTCAAAAAAAATGCCGGGTGCTTTCAGGTACCCGGCATTTTTTTTTTGATTAAAATCTTAAAGAAAGACAGCTCAACCCCCCGTCCAGTTTTCTAAATTCCGATACATCCACTTCAATGGTCTCATATCCTTTGTTTTGAATCATGGCACAGGTCTTTTTAAATCCTGAAGGGATAATGACCTTTTCGTTGATCCACACACAATTGGCTGCATAGGATTCGTCTGGAGCAACTTCAAGCATGGTGAATTGGGATAAGGCAGGTATCCTCGATAAAGACCGAATCCGGATAGGCCTCATCTGCTTCGAGCACCGTGACAGTTAATCCGCAGGCTTTAAGGGTGCTGACATAATGCTGGTGCTGGGATTTTGCCAGGCAATAGTCGGGCAGACCAAGGCCGGATTTGCTGATGCCTTTGACCATATTTTTGCACGGTTGTTTTACAATGGCTTGGGTGAACATATAAGGCTCCTTTGGCATAGGTTAAGACTGGGGGCTATGACCTAGGTGCAGATTTTGAAAAATTGGTCAAATAGACCCCGGTGACCACCAAAACTGCACCGATAATAATTTCACGGGTCACGGATTCATCCAAGATAAAATAGGATAAAATCAGGGCTGAAACCGGAACAAAATTAATAAACACCCCTGATTTCATGGGACCGATTGATTTGATCGCCTGGTAATACCAGTAAAATCCCAGGACGGTTCCGAAAAATCCAAGATAAAATAAACTGCTCCATTCCTGGATTCCGTATCCGGGAATATTTCCCAAAAGTCCTTTGAACAGGCTGGGAATAGGAGCATCAGGGTGCCTGCCAGAGAAGAGTAGCAGACCGATACCAGGGGGGACAGATCATTCATCAGGGATTTGCCCAGCAGGGAATAGGAGACCCAGGAAGCGACACACCCGAAAATGGCAAGCTCGCCTCGGCCGATGCCGGTTTCAAATATTTGGGTTAAACTGCCGCCAGAAATAATGACAAAGGCCCCTGAAACCGAGAGGACAAGACCACAGATTTTCAATCCGGTTAACCGCTCTTTAAAAATCAGGGCCGAGGCAAGGCTGATAAAGATAGGGTTGGTGGCAATGATCAAGGATGCTCGGTTGGCATTGATCAAGGTCAGGCCGGAGAAAAAAAACAGATTGTAGGCAAATATGCCCAAAAGGCCGGAAAAAAAATGATCACGGCCTGACGGCGGTTGATTTTGGGAAGCCGGCCCTGGGTTTTCAGGGTCAGGCCGACCAGGAAAAAAGAGGCAATGGCAAATCTTAAAAATGCAGCGCAATAGGGATCCACATGCCCGGCAAGTTTTTTCCCGGCAATAAAGGTACCGCCCCAGAAAAAGGCGGTCATCAATAATTTTATATAGGTCATGGATTCTGCTTCAAGGGATTTGGGGTAAACACCCGGCAAATCAAAACAGAATATCTGCGCAGACAATGGATAAAAAGTCAAGGGGTATGATGTCCCTGATCAGGGCTCACGCATGTAAATATTGTAAAGTGCCTATAGTTTGAGGGCGTTCAAAATTCTGTGTCAGTTGAATGAAAGCTGATATACTCAGCTAAATAAGGAGAACTGACATGACCGAAGAAAACACCGAATTTGATTTTCAAAAAGCCCTTAAAGGCATCCAGGAAGGTAAACCCTTCACAGGTAAGGGCGGCGTCCTTACATCATTAATCAAAAATCTTGCTGAAGCTGCTCTTGAAGGAGAGTTGGAGTCCCATCTCGGGCAGGAAGTTTCTGCCAACCGCCGTAATGGAAAAAGCAAAAAGACCATTAAATCCCTGGATGGTAAATTTGAGCTGGAAACCCCGCGTGACAGGGCCGGAACCTTCTCTCCACAGATCGTCAAAAAACATCAGACAACGCTCAGCGATGAAATTGAAAGAAAGATAATAGCCCTTTACGGCCTGGGCATGAGTTATAATGATATGGCTTCCCATTTACAGGAAATCTATGGACTTGAGATTTCAAATGCCACTCTGAGCACCATTACCGATAAAATCATCTATACCGTCAAAGAATGGCAGGCCAGGCCGTTGGAAAATGTGTACCCAATCATATGGCTTGATGCCATACATTATAAAGTACGAGAAAACGGAAAGGTCGCCAGCAAAGCCGTTTACACAATTCTTGGGGTGAATATCGAGGGCCGCAAAGAGGTTCTTGGGCTGTACATATCCGAGAATGAGGGTGCGAACTTCTGGCTGCAGGTGTTAACAGACCTTTCAAACCGAGGGGTAAAAGATATCCTGATTGCCTGTGTTGATGGTCTAAAAGGTTTTCCCGAGGCCATTGAGACCATATTCCCGGACACAGAAGTTCAACTCTGCGTAGTCCACCAGATCCGAAATTCATTGAAATACGTTGGTTCCAAAAATAAAAAGGAATTTATGGCAGATCTAAAACGTGTTTATAAAGCGGTCAATAAGGATCTGGCCGAAGAAGAACTGGATATCTTGGAAAATAAATGGAATGACAAATACCCGATTGTGATAAAATCCTGGCGGAACAACTGGGAACGCCTCAGTCATTTCTTTAAATATCCAGAAGAGATTCGACGGATAATATACACCACAAATACCATTGAGGCTGTGCATCGACAGTTTCGAAAACTGACCAAAACAAAGGGATCATTCCCGAACCAGGACAGCCTGTTAAAGCTGCTTTACATGGGGATCCAGAACGCCAGTAAAAAATGGACAATGCCGATTCAAAATTGGTCACTGACAATTTCCCAGTTGGCAATTTTCTTTGAAGGCCGGCTGGATAAAGAGCTGGGAATTTGATAGGGATTTATTTACAGATGGAAAAGATGGTTCCAGGAACTTCACTCCAGCAAAAGTCAACTCCTCCGACGTGGCTGATTGAAGGCCCATTCTCGGACCTGACTTTTACTTCCGCTGGCGCTGAGGCAGATCCGGGAACCGAAACCGTGACACAGAATTCTGAACATTCCCTATAGTTTGATTGGTTCAAGTATCATCCAAACATAACTTCCTCCAGATATTTGATATCCATAGCAGCATTCAACCTTTTGGTTTTTACACTCCCTTTAAATGTCTTATTGTTCCGTAATAAATTTAATGCAATGTGCCGAATCGCTGCAAAATTCTCAGGAGAGTTCCCCTTTCTGACTCTGCTTTCGTCTTCACGGAACGCAATATCCAATACCCAATGCACTGAATTTTCAATTCCCCAATGCCTCCTGACAGCATTACCAAAAATATTGGGGTCGCTATCCAGGCTCGATATATAATATCGCTTTTCATGACTGATCTGGCCGTCCATTTCCCGGGTGGATTCAATCATTCCAATACTTTTCAAACCTTTCCAACTTTTTTTATCTTCAAACCAATCAATATCAGAGGTTATCACAGCCCTGCGCGTTTCGACTCGACCGTGCCCTCCGTCAACACTGGTCTGTTCATTAAACTGGTACCCCTGATTTTTCATTTCTTCCATTTTATTGAAAAAAAGTACCGCTTCATCATGCAAGGTTTTATGATTTTCTTTCAGGGCAAGGACATAGTCACACCCTTTGTTTATTATGGTTTCAGCGATTTTCTTTTGAGTGCCCATGGCATCAATGGTTATAATGCAGCCCGAGATATCTAAAAGTTTTAAAAGATTTGGAATGGCCGTAATTTCATTTGATTTTTCTTCGGTTTTTAATTGCCCTAAAACCACTTTATTAGACGAAGCCCACGCACTGATCATATGAATGGCTTTCTTATCATTGGAGGTATCGTGTGAACGCCTTAGAGTTTTGCCGTCGATTGCAATGACTTGACCTTTGGTCATCTTTGCAACCGACTGAACCCAGTGCATAAAACTGCTCTGAAATTCATTCGGGTTCATCCTTTCAAAAATTCTGCCAAAGGTGTCATGGGAGGGTATCCCATGGGGAAGGCTTAGAAATTTTGACAACCACCTTTTTCTCTTTTTGCCAAAGTTTTCAATTTGCTCATAAGTGTCTGCGCCAGCAACTACCGCACAAATTGCGATGATGACGACATCAATTAAATTATGAAGCTTATTGTGGTGTTTGGGGTCCTCAATATTGTCAAAAAAAGTTTCAAGAGATTTTTTTTCGTTCATTGGCAACTCCTTGTGTTTATTGCCATATATATCGTATCTGTGCAGCGATGTCTAGGAAAATTTTGTTCGATGCTCATATACTATAGCAAGCCAGGAGAGCCAGGCTGGGATAGGGTGAAGGGGGTGGAGTGGCGTAAATGAGCGGCCCGCCAGGACGGCATAGGTCCGATCATTTCCGCTTCTTAAGCGGTCAGGACGACCGCTTAAGATTTAACGGAATCCCCCTCACCTATTCCAGCGGGAATGTTCAGAATTCTGTGTCACGGTTTCGGTTCCCGGATCTGCCTCAGCGCCAGCGGAAGTAAAAGTCAGGTCCGAGAATGGACCTTCAATCAGCCACGTCGGAGGAGTTGACTTTTGCTGGAGTGGAGTTCCTGGAACCATCTTTTCCATCTGTAAATAAATCCCTATCAAATTCCCAGCTCTTTATCCAGCCGGCCTTCAAAGAAAATTGCCAACTGGGAAATTGTCAGTGACCAATTTTGAATCGGCATTGTCCATTTTTTACTGGCGTTCTGGATCCCCGTGTAAAGCAGCTTTAACAGGCTGTCCTGGTTCGGGAATGATCCCTTTGTTTTGGTCAGTTTTCGAAACTGTCGATGCACAGCCTCAATGGTATTTGTGGTGTATATTATCCGTCGAATCTCTTCTGGATATTTAAAGAAATGACTGAGGCGTTCCCAGTTGTTCCGCCAGGATTTTATCACAATCGGGTATTTGTCATTCCATTTATTTTCCAAGATATCCAGTTCTTCTTCGGCCAGATCCTTATTGACCGCTTTATAAACACGTTTTAGATCTGCCATAAATTCCTTTTTATTTTTGGAACCAACGTATTTCAATGAATTTCGGATCTGGTGGACTACGCAGAGTTGAACTTCTGTGTCCGGGAATATGGTCTCAATGGCCTCGGGAAAACCTTTTAGACCATCAACACAGGCAATCAGGATATCTTTTACCCCTCGGTTTGAAAGGTCTGTTAACACCTGCAGCCAGAAGTTCGCACCCTCATTCTCGGATATGTACAGCCCAAGAACCTCTTTGCGGCCCTCGATATTCACCCCAAGAATTGTGTAAACGGCTTTGCTGCGGACCTTTCCGTTTTCTCGTACTTTATAATGTATGGCATCAAGCCATACGATTGGGTACACATTTTCCAACGGCCTGGCCTGCCATTCTTTGACGGTATGGATGATTTTATCGGTAATGGTGCTCAGAGTGGCATTTGAAATCTCAAGTCCATAGATTTCCTGTAAATGGGAAGCCATATCATTATAACTCATGCCCAGGCCGTAAAGGGCTATTATCTTTCTTTCAATTTCATCGCTGAGCGTTGTCTGATGTTTTTTGACGATCTGTGGAGAGAAGGTTCCGGCACTGTCACGCGGGGTTTATAGCTCAAATTTACCATCCAGGGATTTAATGGTCTTTTTGCTTTTTCCATTACGGCGGTTGGCAGAAACTTCCTGCCCGAGATGGGACTCCAACTCTCCTTCAAGAGCAGCTTCAGCAAGATTTTTGATTAATGATGTAAGGACGCCGCCCTTACCTGTGAAGGGTTTACCTTCCTGGATGCCTTTAAGGGCTTTTTGAAAATCAAATTCGGTGTTTTCTTCGGTCATGTCAGTTCTCCTTATTTAGCTGAGTATATCAGCTTTCATTCAACTGACACAGAATTTTGAACGCCCTCATTCCAGCCGGGTAAGGACGAATCTTAATAAAAGTTACATGCGATGACCCTGTGTCCCTGATCTACCATCAAAATATCATCTTCTTCGTTGCCTGGGTTTGCTCCTCCCTGCGGAGTATGACTTATACACCTCTCTCGTCGCTCGCTTGGCGCCGCAATATGGTACCGCCTGGTGGCCAGGAAAGCACAAAACATCCCCATATTTAAACAAAAATGAAATTAGGCGGTGGATTTGGGGGTGTCTCATCTTTTGGGGGTTTACATTCCGATCCGCGATCATATATAAAATCATGAGGATTTAATTTTAATTTCATCGAAAGGGTGTTCATGTATTCAGTCTCTAAAAAGCAATTGAGTTCAAAGGCGGTCTGTCAGGCATTGATTACAGCCCGGCTGATCTCTTCGGACCAGGCAAGAGAACTGCTGAGAGGCGAGCGGCAGATCAGGGAGACCCTTGTGGCCAATGCCGGGGGGGGGCAAAAATGACCCCTTTAGACAGGCAAAAGGCCCTGTCAGAGTTTTCTTTTATTGATGTGTTACTCTATTCACGGCTGAACCGGCTGGACTCGCCTGAAAAAATCATTGATGAAGACCTGGTCTACAAAACCCTGGCCGAATCCTGGAACCTGCCCTATAAAAAGATTGACCCTTTAAAACTTGAGTTAAACCTGGTCACAGGCACCATTTCAAAATCTTTTGCATTAAAGCATTTGCTTTTGCCCTTGAAAATGGAGGCTGGCAAGCTGGTGGTGGCCACCCCGGATCCCTTTAACCACGAGGCCATCGTGGATGTGGAATAGGCGTCGAAACTAAAGGTGAAAACCATTGTCAGTTCCAGAACCGACATCACCAAGCTTATCCATGAGTTTTTCGGGTTTCAGTATTCCATTTCAGCGGCTGAAGATCTTTTTGCCAAAAAAGGGGTTGATCTGGGCAATCTTGAGCAGTTTGTCAGCCTTTCGGCCATGGATGAGTTTCCCTCGACAGATCAGCATATCGTCAATGCCGTGAATCATCTGTTCACCTATTCCTTTGATCAAAAGGCCAGTGATATCCACATTGAATCCAAACGGGACATCTGTCTTGTGCGGATGCGGATTGACGGGGCCCTTCATACGGTCTACAAACTGCCCAAAAAGCTTCACAATGCAGTGGTCAGCCGTATAAAAAATTTGTCCGCACTGGATATGGCTGAAAAGCGTCGTCCCCAGGACGGCCGGATAAAAATGGCCAAGGCTGAGGTTGAGATCGAGATCCGGGTCTCCACCATTCCGGTGGCGTTCGGGGAGAAAGTGGTCATGCGGATCATGGACCCGGATATTTTGTTCCAGGATCTTGAAATGCTCGGGTTCCAGCAAACGGATTTTCAGGCATACAAGAAACTGATCACCATGCCTTTCGGGATCGTTCTGGTCATAGGCCCCACAGGGTCAGGCAAGTCAACCACCCTCTACTCCAGCCTGCGTATGCTTTCTTCACCCGAGGTCAATATCACCACCATTGAAGACCCCATTGAAATGATCCATGAGGAGTTCAACCAGATCGCGATCCAGCCGGCCGTTAATGTCACCTTTGGATCGGTGTTGAGAAATATTCTCAGGCAGGACCCGGATATCATCATGGTGGGGGAAATCCGGGATCTTGAGACTGCCCAGGCCGCACTTACCGGGCATTTGGTTCTTTCCACCCTCCATACCAATGATGCGGTGTCAACGATTTTCCGCCTGCTGGACCTGGGAATTCCCCCATATCTTGTGCATTCTTCCCTTATCGGGGTGGTGGCCCAGCGCCTGGTCAGAAAAATCTGCCCCCATTGTGTTCAGTCCTTTGAAATGGATGCTGCAGAACTTGAAGACCTGGGCCTTTGCGTTTCCCAGACCGGAACGCTGCAGCTCAAGCACGGAAAAGGGTGCGTTAAATGCAGAAACACAGGGTACAGTGGGCGGACAGGCATTTATGAGATCTTGCCCTATTCAGATACCTTAAAGCGGCTGACCTCCAGTGATGCCACCATTGGTCAGCTCCAGGAAAAGGCCAGGCAGGAGGGAATGGTGCTTCTCAGGGAAAGCGGGATCAAAAAGATGCTTGAGGGGCAGACCACCTACCAGGAGATCCTCAGGGTCACCTGGGACCAATAACAGGTGAGACCCACCATACCGGAAAATCTGTTTTTCGAGCGCCCTGAGCTGTGTTCGTTGGCAGGTTGCTTTTGGCTTTTTTGGGAGTAATCTGGGTTAATTTACCATATCCCCGGGGTGGATATCCCTCTTAGAGGAGAGGATCACCACGGTTGAACTGGTATCCTCTGTGTGCAAAACAATGAGTTTTCCGGATTTTAAGGGGTCAAGATCAATTGTATCTGTACCATCATAAACCGACTTGTTTTTCTGGGTCTGGAAGACAGAGTAAATTTGGCCGGGGCGTATCCGGCTTTCTTTTCCCTTGTTGATAAATGCGATCCTGTAATCATTGACCGTGACGGTATTGTCTTCAGAACAAAGAATGACGGCATCAATGGGGGCAGGGGGCGGGCTGGACCGGCAACATGGACTCTCTCTTGTAAAAGGCCATGATTTTGTCTCCCACGGTGGCGTCCCTATAGGATTTTTTAATGATTGCCCTGGCATACTGCACCTTGTTTTCCAGGATTTCAACTTCAGCTTTGATCAGATGCTTTATGCCGGTAAAAACGGTGCTGCCAGTTTTTTCTCGCACAGGTTCGGTGGTGAAAATCTGGTAGATTGCCCCTGGAATCAGGGCACCCACACCTGTGGGTTTGATATAGATGATATCATTGGCAGACATCATCAGATTGCCGTCTCTTTCCCGGATAATCTCTCCCAGACTGTTTTCCTGGGTGTTCTTGATAAATCCGACCTTGTCAATTCCTGGATAGTTGAATTTTGGGGCGACCGCAACCTTGGGCTTGGCAGGTTGTACCGCTGGCTGGGGCAGGGGCTGTTTGTCCGCTGATTTGAGATAGACCCTGATTTTATTTCCAGGATAAATCCAGTGGGGGTTTTTGATCTCTTTGTTTATTTCCCACAATCCCGGCCAGTCCCATTGGGAGCTGTAAAATTTTTGGGAGAGATCCCAAAGGGTGTCTCCCTTTTGGATGGTATAGTAAAATCCCTGGTCCTCATCTGTGTCAAACGGCTGGGGTGCCTGGGCCCAGGCAGATATCCCCGAAACCGGGACCAATAATAAAACCATTGTCCAGATGGATATGACTCTTAAAATTTGGTTCATCCGATTAATGCGTACCTTTTATTGTGAAGGTCCAAAAGTTTCAACCTGAAAAACTCCGAA
The DNA here is from genome assembly GCA_028768545.1 of Desulfobacter sp. Classification (NCBI taxonomy): domain Bacteria; kingdom Pseudomonadati; phylum Thermodesulfobacteriota; class Desulfobacteria; order Desulfobacterales; family Desulfobacteraceae; genus Desulfobacter; species Desulfobacter sp. Next base: position 3,399,090 of record CP054838.1, on the reverse strand, counting down.
TCCCTGTATCCATAAGCTTTCCGTTTCATGGTTTTTATCTTGTTATTTGTCCCTTCTAAAGGACCTGTAGATATCCTGTAATCATAGTATGAAAGGATTCTTTGCCTGTGCACAGCCAAGGTCTTGGCAAATTTCATCAACATTGGAATTTTGGAAATATTGGCCAGATTGATCCAATTGCTGACTATCTTTTCAGCTGTTTCTTTTTTCTTTTGATTCCATATTTGCCTGAGTTCCTCTTTCATGTAGTAGACTACCAATAGCGGCTGATTTATTTTCAATGCTTCTTCTAACCGTTGGGCCTCCTTCTTGTCATCACTGAGGTTTTCGGGATTTTTTAACAAAAGCCACCGGACTCCCTTCAGAAGTTTTTGTTGCCCGGTATTGGCAAGAAGGTTGTAGAGCTTTCGCCTGAAATCCGACAGTTTCTCATTGAACAATTTAACAACATGAAATCTGTCAAAGACAATTGCTGAACCAGAAAGATTTTCAATAACAGCACTCAAGTATGCCGGGGACATATCGATGCTGACGGCTTTGATTTTTGCTTTCGATATTTTCACTTTTGTCCAAAAAGATTTCAAAGCTTCACCACCTTTTCCTTCTCCCACGTGCAGAATTCTACCGGATTCCAGATCCATCACGATGGTCAAGTATTTATGCCCTTTCCCTATGGAAATTTCATCTATGGCAATCTGCCGGACTTTCTCAAGGGGGATTTTTCGATAACGCCTCAGCAGGTCTTCTTTCTGGATCTGCTTTATCGTATCCCAGCTGATCCTTAAATGGATGGCAATATCTTTGATTGTCATGAACTGAGACAACTCCAAGACATACCGTTCAAAAGCCCGGGTATAGCTTTTCCCCTCCTGGGCAAAGGATAGTTTGATTTGCCGGACAAATTGACAGAACGAACACCAAATTCTCTGGATAGCCGTCCTGAGAATCACGGGTTTTGAACCTACCGGTATTGTTCTGAGATCTCTTGTCACAATCCCTTTCCTGGTGACGGACCTGGAATTACATTCCGGGCATTTTACCGCCTCCGGTTTTGGTATGAGTTCAAAAGTGATTATTCCACCGATGAAACGCGTTGTTTTATAAAAGTAGTCACGAAGGCCAAAGGCATGGTATATGAAGCTTGTGGACATTAATTCATTCTCCGATTTTTGTGCGAATAACACAAAAAAATTAGAACATGATCATGTTCACACCATCATTTCAAGCATAAAAATCCTTACTGTGTTATTGCCTTCCCAGTGATGTTTCTCAGTCCAGGTACGCGATTTTCTGATGAACCTAAAATTTGATAAAGCATAGCGTCCCCCTGATGCGTTGATCCCTTTGAAATCTTGACTTTATTTAAGCCCCTGTTCTATAAAAAGTCAAGAATTGTTACGCAAATTACTAAATATGGATAGAAAATGACACAGATTGCAGATCTGCTTTTTGAGGTTCGGATGCTCAAAGACCTGGACCGTACCGGTTATGCCTTCCTCGGCGCTGGGCGAGAAAGTGTTGCCGAACACAGCTTTACCACAGCCTTTATTTGTTTTGCAATGGCCAGACTGGAGCCGGGCATAGACCGGGAAAAACTTGTGGCCATGGCCTTGGTTCACGATATCCCCGAGGCCAGGACAAATGATCAGAATTATGTTCATAAAAGATACAACACTGTGGACGAATCCCGTGCAGTCAGGGATATGACTGCCGGGCTGGCCTTTGGAGGCGATATTTGTGAACTCATTGACGAGTTTAATCAAAAAGAGACAAAGGAGGCCAAACTGGCCAATGATGCCGATCAGCTCTCTTTTATTTTAGAACTTAAAAAACTCAAAGACAATGGGGCCAGTTCTTCTGAACGATGGCTTCCCCTGGTGCTCGAGCGGTTGAAAACAGACACGGGCAGAAAAATAGCCCAAGAGATTTTAAAAACCCCCTGGGATGGATGGTGGACCCGTGACTATTCTGAATAAAGGTGAGCTTGCCCATGGATAAAAGACCTGTTTTTGTGTTTTATATCGGCCCCCGGGGCAAAGATCTTCTGTCCGGGGACAAGCAGTTCTCGGTGAGTTCAGGACAGGGCCCGGCCGATTTTGCCGGTCTGATCCAACCGCCGGATCTGATTCTCTTGGATCCTTTTTCAACGGAATCCGGACCTGGGTTGGATCCAGAAATTGGACTTGAATGGAAAAAAGGCCTTGACCCGGATCAATGCCGATCTTTTCCTCCTTTGTTTGCGATTGTTCCTGAGGACTCAGGCAAACAGGTCCGATTGGACCTCATGGCATCCGGGTTTGACCAGATTCTTGACTGGCCGATCTCCGGACAGGAAATAAAGCTTAAAATCCGGGTCTATCGTGAGAAATATCAAATGGAACAGCAGCTTGTTTCAAAGAAGGACGCTTTGGCAAAATCATTTGAATACCGCCTTAAAACAGATTCAGCAGATGACCTTGGAACGGGGGCGGCTTAAATCAGGTGCTGCTCAGTTGAAAACAGCCTTAAAGCAGAATGTGGACGGGTTTGGACGATTATTGCAGACCCTGGTCACCCGGCGGGTCGAAAAAAACCGGGGCCATGGCCAGCGGGTGGCCGCAGTGGCCCGATTTATTGCCAAAGAAATGGGGTTTGACGAAAAAAAGTTGGAGGATCTTGGAAAAGCTGCTATGCTTCATGAGGTCGGGCTTCTTTTCATGTCTGACCCCCCGGATACGGACATCCGCGATGATGGGAAAACAAAGGAGCAAATACCCAGGCAGTCAGCAGCCTATGATAAAACACTTATGATGCAATTCCCTGTAAAAGGTGCTCAATTATTAAGTCAATGCCCCGGGTTTGAAAGCCCGGCGCGAATCATTGGTTCTCTGAATGAGAATTCCGACGGTACCGGGTATCCGGACGGGCTCAAGCGTCGGGATATTTCCATGGCTTCCAGAATTCTGGCCGGTGCAGATGAGCTTGAACAGCTTAAAGACAGAAAGGATATCCAGGGGCAGGAGGCCCTTTTAGCTGCCCTGGAAGATCTATCCGGCGTCCGCCTGGATCCGGTGATTGTCGGATGGCTGGAAAAATATGCGGTGGCCCATATGGGCACGGATGCATTCCAGGTCAGAGGGGTGGGCATTGAACAGCTTGAACCGGGAATGGTTCTGGGTACGGCCCTGTTTACGACCACAGGGACCAAATTGTTTAAATCCAATACCCTGCTGACCCAAGACTCAATTGATAAGATTATACAATATCACAGGGAATATCCTGTGGATGACACTGTTTACATAAAGGTTTAGAAAATGGATATTTCTTCGGTTATCGGTGTTGTTTCCGGATTGGGATTCGTAATGGGCACCATCTTGCTGGGCGGCTCTATCATGATGTTTGTCAATATCCCCTCTGTTCTGATTGTTGTGGGCGGAACCGTTGCTGCGGTCATGATCGGCTATCCCCTTGGACAGGTTTTAGGCATGTTCAAGGTGGCCATCAAGGTTTTTATGTTCAAGATTGAAAAACCTGAAGATATTATCGCCAACCTGGTAGAAATATCCAACAAGGCCAGAAAGGGGGGGCTGCTTTCCATTGAAGGCGATATTCAGAATACTCAGGATGCCTACCTTGCCCAGGCATTGCAGATGACCGTGGACGGAGTGAAAACAGGGGATATTTCCTAGATCATGCAAAAACAGATGCAGCTGACCAAAAAGGGATTGGACACCGGAGCGGATATTTTTACCTCCATGGGGGCTTATGCCCCGGCATTCGGGATGATCGGCACCTTGATCGGCCTGGTCCAGATGCTGGCCAATTTGGATGATCCCTCTTCCATCGGCCCCAAGATGGCCGTGGCCATGATCACCACCTTTTACGGGGCAGTGATGGCCAACCTCTTTTTCATCCCCATGAGCGACAAGCTGTCAGGACGAAACGAAGAGGAGATTACCAATATGAACATTATTCTGGAAGGTATTTTATCCATCCGGGAAGGGGAGCACCCCAAGCTCATGGAAGATAAACTAAAGGTCTATCTCTCAGATTCAAAAGAAGAAAAAAAATAAATTTGAAAAGAGATCCCAAGCATGCCTGAAGAGAGCGGTGAAGAAAAAATTGAGGAGATAAGACAGGCATCTCCGTCAGAAGAGGGGATAACCGTAGTGCAGGGTGCCCCTGCCTGGATGGCGACCTTTGCCGACCTGGTGACCCTTTTAATGTGCTTTTTTGTTCTTTTGTTTGCCATGAGCACCACCCAGCAGGAGACCTACAAAGAGTTGGTCCAGTCTTTGAGAAGCGCCCTGGGGGCCCAGGCGGTTCCTGAATCCGGCACAAGGGAAGGGTTGACCATGCATCCGGTGCCTTCGGAAGAACCCTCTGAAAACCAGCAGATTGATGAGCTGGGCGCCATGATTGAAAAGGAGATGGAGGATATTGTTTCCGAAGTCAGGGAACTGGTGCTGTTCAACAAGCTGGGCGGCGAGGTCAGTGTGACCAAGACCGACGAAGGGGTGGTCATTACCACGTCGGATCTATTGCTCTTTGCCGAAGGCGGTACCAAGCTTGCGCCCAAGGGGCTGGACATCCTTGAAAAGGTGGCTTCTGTCCTGGCAAAGCTGGCCTATCACGTCAAGATCAAGGGGCATACCGACGCTGAACCGATCTCATCGGCCCTCTACCCGTCCAACTGGGAATTGTCCAGTGCCCGGGCCTCTACCGTGGTCCGTCTCCTGGTCCAAAACGGGGTGCCGCCCTTTTATATTTCAGCAGAGGGCTATGCCCAATATCATCCTGTGGCCACCAATGACACGGCCCGGGGCAGGGCCCGGAACCGCCGGGTGGAAATTGTCTATGAACGCGATTCCATTGCCCGTCAGTTTGCCGACATGCAGTCCAACTAGGGCTTGATGTTACAGGCCTTGTCCAGTTTTTCTTTTTCCGCTGCAACAATTCGACTAAGCTCTTTATGGGCAATCTTTTTTTTCATGCCCGGGCAGGAGTTGGCCATGATATCCCAGTTTTCAGGATAATCAATAATGGTTTTGATATAGGGCCAGGCTTTGCACATATAAGGTTTTACCGGGTGAACGGTGCATTGTTTTTCAGGATCAAAAAAGATGCAGAATCCGTTTTCAGCCAGGGTAAGGACGGGTCTGGACCCTGACATATCACAATAGGTGTCGACAAAGGTTGAAGGATCCGCCTTGATATAAGCTACAATGTTTAAAATGTCTTGGGGCGTGACATAGGTGCCTCCGAAGCCTTTGCAGCATCGGCCGCAAAGCTGGCATTCAAATATATCGTGAGCCGTGAGTTGTTTAGATTCCATATCTTTTTTCAATTGCCTTTTGCATGGTCAGCGGGTCCACATATTGAAGATCCCCGCCCATGGGGACCCCGGATGCAATCCGGGTGATTTTGATGCCTGATTTTTCCAATCTGTCCTGGATATAGGCGGCTGTGGCCTCTCCTTCCACATTGGTCTTGGTGGCCAGAATGATTTCATTTAGCTGGGCCGGGGGCTGGGTCCGGTTAAAGAGTTCTGCCAGGCGGATATCATCCGGCCCGATGCCCTCAATGGGAGAAAGAACCCCGCCCAGGATATGGTAGACCCCTGAAAATGACCCGGATTTTTCAATGGCTGCCATGTCTGTTGGGTTTTCAACCACACAGATCAGGGAGGTGTCACGGGCGGGATCTTTGCATATCCGGCATTGATCCGTATCGGTTAAGGCAAAACAGGAGGTGCACAGCCGCACACTGCTTTTAAGCTCGACAATATCCCCTGCCAGGGCAGCGGCTTCATGGTCGGGCGCATGAAGGATGTGAAGCGCCAGGCGTTCTGCGGTTTTTTTACCGATACCGGGCAAGGTGGACAGGGAACGGATCAGTTTAAGAATGGCTTCCGGGTAATGGTTCACAATGGATATCCTGAGCTGACAGCGGTCACCGGACTAAAGGCCCGGGATGTTCAGACCGCCGGTCAGTTTTCCCATTTCAGAAGAAACCATTTCCTGGGCTTTGTTCAGGGCATCGTTTACTGCGGCAATGATCAGGTCCTGAAGCATTTCCAGGTCTTCGGGATCCACCACTTCTTTTTCCAATACAATGGATTCAACCTTTTGGCCGCCGTTGGCCACAACTTTGACCATGCCGCCACCTGCCGAGGCTTCCACTGTCTTTTTGGCCAGTTCTTCCTGGGTTTTGAGCATTTTTTTTTGGAGTTTCTGGGCCTGTTTCATCATGGTGTTCATATTTTTCATAATGTATTTCTCCTGTATGGTTTATAATATTTCGCCATCAAACAACTGCCTGGCCTGCTGGACCATGGGGTGGCGGGAGGCAGTCTGTCTGGCCTTGGTTTCAGCTTTTTGATCTTGGGAGGTATCCATGGCGCTGGCCTTGGTTTTAATTTTAACCTCAATGGATTTGCCCAGGTGCTGGGTGCTAAGTTCCTTTAACTGCCGGTCTTTGCCCTTGAGCCTTGATATTTCAAACCCGGAACAATGATCCAGTTCAACTATGATTTTATCCTCTTGGGTTTTGTTTATTTTTCCTTTGGAGAACAGGGCAAAAATAAAGGGCAGTTTTGTCTGGAGAATCGTTAAGAACTCTTCCCAGCTGGTCTGCCCCGAAGCACGGGCGGCCCGGACTTGAGATTCCCGGACTTGAGATTCCATTGTTGCCTGGTCCGCGGGATAGGCTCTGGTCTCCCGGGCCGGTTCTGCCGTAGAGACCTGGTTTTCTCCTCTTTGCTGTGCAGGCGGCGGGTCAACCATGGCGGGTTGGGAAGGCAAGGGCGGGTTGTGCCGGGTTGTGCCGGGTTGTTCGGGCCTGGTTTTGGCTGAACAAGGGGCTGCAAGCTGGGTATCGATCTGGCGAGCCAGGATATCAAGTTTGGAGATGATTTCATCCAGCTGGGCACCCGGATTGATCTGGATGAGTTTGAGCAGGACCATTTCAACGGCTGTCTGGGTATGGGAGGAAAACCGGACAAGGGTTTCCTGGTCCAGCAGCAGCTGGAGCAGCATGCCAAGATAGGTCTGGGGAAGGTCTGCAACTGTCTGAAAGAGTTCTTGCTTTTCCGATTCGATCAAATTCAGGCTTGGGCTGTCCCCGCCACAGATCTTGATGATATTCAGGTTTCTAAAGTGGGTAATCATGTCTGCGTAGAATTTTTTCAGATCCAGGCCTGAGTCATTGACCTGATCCACCAGACGGATCAGGGCGGCCCCGTCTTTTTTAAATACCCCGCAAGCAATATCCCGCATGAGCTGCCGGTCCATTACCCCTAAATTGTCCACCACAGTCTTGTGGTCAACGATTTTTTCCGGGCTTGAAGAGAGAATCCGGTCAAGAAGACTTAAGCCGTCCCTGATGGATCCGTCCGCCTCAAGGGAAATCAGATCCAGGCTTTCCCTGTCCAGGGAAAATCCTTCTTCTTGGCATAAAAATGCCAGATGGTCCGAGATTTCGGGCAAGGAAATCCGGGCAAGATCGTGACGCTGGCACCGTGACAGGATGGTGGCCGGGATTTTGTGAACTTCAGTTGTGGCAAAGATAAAAAGCACATGGTCCGGGGGCTCTTCAAGGGTTTTGAGCAGGGCGTTAAAGGCTGCTACCGAAAGCATGTGAACTTCATCAATGATATAAATTTTGAACCGGGCTGCGGCCGGCATATAGGTCACGTTTTCCCGAAGATCCCTGATCTGTTCCACACTATTGTTGGATGCCCCGTCAATTTCAAACACATCTGAACAATGGCCCTGAATAATATCGGTACAGATTTTACAATTGTTGCAGGGGGTCGGCGTGGGGCCCTGGCTGCAGGCCATGGCCTTGGCAAGGATTCGGGCAATCGTGGTTTTACCGGTTCCCCGGGGACCTGTGAGCAAAATGGCATGGGCCACACGGTCCGTTGTAATGGCATTTGTCAGAGTGGTGGTGACATGATTTTGTCCCACAACCTGTTCAAATGTCTGGGGGCGGTATTTTAATGCTAAAACTTGATATGACATGAAGATGTAAAGGACATGCTATATGGCAAAAAGATCGCAAAGTAAAGGACCCTATGCCCCAAAACCCTTGATCCATGCCGGATGTCATCCTTGTTATTGTTTCTTAGTACCACCGTTAGTACCAATTTTCTACCAGGAGGCGACTATATCAAAGCATGGGGCTCAGGTCAACCAATGGTGTGCAGGGCTCACGCATGTAAATATTGTAAAGTGCCTATAGTTTTGATTGGTTCAAGTATCATCCAAACATAACTTCCTCCAGATATTTGATATCCATAGCAGCATTCAACCTTTTGGTTTTTACACTCCCTTTAAATGTCTTATTGTTCCGTAATAAATTTAATGCAATGTGCCGAATCGCTGCAAAATTCTCAGGAGAGTTCCCCTTTCTGACTCTGCTTTCGTCTTCACGGAACGCAATATCCAATACCCAATGCACTGAATTTTCAATTCCCCAATGCCTCCTGACAGCATTACCAAAAATATTGGGGTCGCTATCCAGGCTCGATATATAATATCGCTTTTCATGACTGATCTGGCCGTCCATTTCCCGGGTGGATTCAATCATTCCAATACTTTTCAAACCTTTCAAGGGCGTTCAAAATTCTGTGTCAGTTGAATGAAAGCTGATATACTCAGCTAAATAAGGAGAACTGACATGACCGAAGAAAACACCGAATTTGATTTTCAAAAAGCCCTTAAAGGCATCCAGGAAGGTAAACCCTTCACAGGTAAGGGCGGCGTCCTTACATCATTAATCAAAAATCTTGCTGAAGCTGCTCTTGAAGGAGAGTTGGAGTCCCATCTCGGACAGGAAGTTTCTGCCAACCGCCGTAATGGAAAAAGCAAAAAGACCATTAAATCCCTGGATGGTAAATTTGAGCTAAAAACCCCGCGTGACAGGGCCGGAACCTTCTCTCCACAGATCGTCAAAAAACATCAGACAACGCTCAGCGATGAAATTGAAAGAAAGATAATAGCCCTTTACGGCCTGGGCATGAGTTATAATGATATGGCTTCCCATTTACAGGAAATCTATGGACTTGAGATTTCAAATGCCACTCTGAGCACCATTACCGATAAAATCATCCATACCGTCAAAGAATGGCAGGCCAGGCCGTTGGAAAATGTGTACCCAATCGTATGGCTTGATGCCATACATTATAAAGTACGAGAAAACGGAAAGGTCGGCAGCAAAGCCGTTTACACAATTCTTGGGGTGAATATCGAGGGCCGCAAAGAGATTCTTGGGCTGTACATATCCGAGAATGAGGGTGCGAACTTCTGGCTGCAGGTGTTAACAGACCTTTCAAACCGAGGGGTAAAAGATATCCTGATTGCCTGTGTTGATGGTCTAAAAGGTTTTCCCGAGGCCATTGAGACCATATTCCCGGACACAGAAGTTCAACTCTGCGTAGTCCACCAGATCCGAAATTCATTGAAATACGTTGGTTCCAAAAATAAAAAGGAATTTATGGCAGATCTAAAACGTGTTTATAAAGCGGTCAATAAGGATCTGGCCGAAGAAGAACTGGATATCTTGGAAAATAAATGGAATGACAAATACCCGATTGTGATAAAATCCTGGCGGAACAACTGGGAACGCCTCAGTCATTTCTTTAAATATCCAGAAGAGATTCGACGGATAATATACACCACAAATACCATTGAGGCTGTGCATCGACAGTTTCGAAAACTGACCAAAACAAAGGGATCATTCCCGAACCAGGACAGCCTGTTAAAGCTGCTTTACATGGGGATCCAGAACGCCAGTAAAAAATGGACAATGCCGATTCAAAATTGGTCACTGACAATTTCCCAGTTGGCAATTTTCTTTGAAGGCCGGCTGGATAAAGAGCTGGGAATTTGATAGGGATTTATTTACAGATGGAAAAGATGGTTCCAGGAACTTCACTCCAGCAAAAGTCAACTCCTCCGACGTGGCTGATTGAAGGCCCATTCTCGGACCTGACTTTTACTTCCGCTGGCGCTGAGGCAGATCCGGGAACCGAAACCGTGACACAGAATTCTGAACATTCCCAACCTTCAACTTTTTTTATCTTCAAACCAATCAATATCAGAGGTTATCACAGCCCTGCGCGTTTCGACTCGACCGTGCCCTCCGTCAACACTGGTCTGTTCATTAAACTGGTACCCCTGATTTTTCATTTCTTCCATTTTATTGAAAAAAGTACCGCTTCATCATGCAAGGTTTTATGATTTTCTTTCAGGGCAAGGACATAGTCACACCCTTTGTTTATTATGGTTTCAGCGATTTTCTTTTGAGTGCCCATGGCATCAATGGTTATAATGCAGCCCGAGATATCTAAAAGTTTTAAAAGATTTGGAATGGCCGTAATTTCATTTGATTTTTCTTCGGTTTTTAATTGCCCTAAAACCATTTTATTAGACGAAGCCCACGCACTGATCATATGAATGGCTTTCTTATCATTGGAGGTATCGTGTGAACGCCTTAGAGTTTTGCCGTCGATTGCAATGACTTGACCTTTGGTCATCTTTGCAACCGACTGAACCCAGTGCATAAAACTGCTCTGAAATTCATTCGGGTTCATCCTTTCAAAAATTCTGCCAAAGGTGTCATGGGAGGGTATCCCATGGGGAAGGCTTAGAAATTTTGACAACCACCTTTTTCTCTTTTTGCCAAAGTTTTCAATTTGCTCATAAGTGTCTGCGCCAGCAACTACCGCACAAATTGCGATGATGACGACATCAATTAAATTATGAAGCTTATTGTGGTGTCTGGGGTCCTGAATATTGTCAAAAAAAGTTTCAAGAGATTTTTTTTCGTTCATTGGCAACTCCTTGTGTTTATTGCCATATATATCGTATCTGTGCAGCGATGTCTAGGAAAATTTTGTTCGATGCTCATATACTATAACAAGCCAGGAGAGCCAGGCTGGGATAGGGTGAAGGGGGTGGAGTGGCGTAAATGAGCGGCCCGCCAGGACGGCATAGGTCCGATCATTTCCGCTTCTTAAGCGGTCAGGACGACCGCTTAAGATTTAACGGAATCCCCCTCACCTATTCCAGCCGGGTAAGGACGAATCTTAATAAAAGTTACATGCGATGACCCTGTGGACGGGCTTTCCTGGATGGCAGCCAGGGGGTCTTCCTGGTAATAGTACCTTGTGTTTGCCTTGGAAAGTTTCAGGTTGGCCCAGAGCAGGTTTTCCTGAAGCTGGCTTACAGAGGGGAATGCAAACTGGTAAAAGGCTGAAATCTTTTCCACTTCTTTGTTCATTTCAAGGATGCATTTGATGATGTCCACCTGGTCCGGGTCAATAATCTGTTCAATTTCCGGGGCAAGGATGGGGGGGCGGATGAAATCAAAGGATCCGATGCCCTGGGTCCAGCAGAGAAAATTGGCCATGGCCACAATGGAGATCAATGCTTTTTCATCCTGGGACAGATCCAGGTGATCAAAGGGCTGGTGGTGGTATTTTACGGCCAGGATTAATTTTTCAGGAAGTTTCCACTCAAGGCAGAAGTAGGCGCCCACATCATCGTGGCCAAGGCCGATGGTGCTTCTCTCTTTTTCAATCACAAGGTCGGTGGTAACTGAGAGATCCTGAATGAACTGCCCGTAATTTTCTTTGCCCTGGATATCGAGAAAAATTTTGCCCACATCATGGAGAAGCCCTGCAATGTAGGCTTCTTCCGGATCATCATACCCGATTTCATTGGCAATTTCCATACTCAGAACGGCAACGGCAAGGCTGTGGCGCCAGAACAAAAGACGGTCAAACCGGCCGGCCTGGTCTTTTTTGAACATGTTTTCAAAGATGGTCATCCCCAGGGCCAGTTTTTTAATTTCATCCAGGCCCAAGAGCACCACAGCTTCGGAAAGGGTGGTGATTTTCCTGGCAAGGCCGTACATGGCCGAGTTGACAATTTCCAGAACCCTGGCAGAAATGCCCGGATCGGTTTCAAGGATTTTTGAAACCGATTCTAAGGAAATTGTCTCATCTTTAGAGGCTTCGAGCAGCTTGGTTGCGACCTGTGGAAAGCTGGGCAGCTTTTTTTGATCAAGCCTTAATACCTTTTTAATGTCTGATTCCGGTGGAAGGGTTAACCTGTCTTTCATTTTTATCCCCAATATCTTAAATTGTTCTCCTATGGGCGATCATCTGTACGATGATAATGAATTCAAGACACAAGAAAGGGTTTTTGTCAATTTTTGAGCCATTTATTTAATTTTTATTTTTTTCGGCGGCAAGTACCGCTGCACCAATGGCCCCGTTTTCCTGGGCATGTGCTGCCACGATAATATCAAGGCCCAAGCGGTTTTCAAGCGCTTTGACAAGCCCGATATTTTTGGCCACCCCCCCGGTCATGATCACAGGGGCCTGGATTTTTATTTTGTTGGCCAAGCCTGCAACTCTTGCGGCTGCGGCATCATGGATGCCTGCAATGATATTTTTCCTTTTTTCCCTTGCCGCAATCATGGAAATAACCTCTGATTCGGCAAATACCGTGCAGATGGAAGAAATTTTTGCAGGGGTTTGTGATGTCAGCCCTAAAGGGCCGAGTTCGTCAAGTTTGAGTTCCAGGGCATTGGCCATCACCTCTAAAAAACGGCCTGTACCGGCAGCGCATTTGTCATTCATGGCAAAGTTTTCCACCTGGCCTGAGGTGCTCAGGGCAATGGCTTTGGAGTCCTGTCCCCCCACATCAATAATTCCTCTGGCCTTTGGATGGGAAAAATAGACCCCGGCCCCATGGCAGATGATTTCCGTCATGGCCTTGTTGGCAAAATCAACAGAATGCCTGCCATACCCCGTGGATACGATTGATCTGACATCTGCCTGGCTGGTTTGGGTCTTTTTGAGCAGGCCGGAAAAGACCTTTTCTCCGGCAATGACCGGGTTATAGCCTGTGGGAATCACACAGGTGCCCATGAGAGTGAGGGATTTATTTTCTGAATTTTGCTTTAACAGGGCCGCCTTGGCTGTGATGGACCCGATATCAATGCCTGCAAATATCATATGATGGTTGCCCCCCCGTCTGCCACCAGGGTTTGCCCGGTGATAAAGCAAGTGCCCTCTGAGGCCAGAAAGAGTACCGGATTCACCAGGTCTTTGGGGTCTGCAATCCTGCCCATGGGGATGGTTGAAGTCACATGGGCCAGCAGTTCCTCGTTTGACCAGAACGGTTCTGAAAATTTTGTTTTGACCATGGCCGGGGCCAGGGCATTGACCTGGATATTGAACATGGCAAGTTCTGCGGCCAATACTTTGGTCAGCATTTCGATGCCTGCCTTGGCAATACCGTATATGCCCATGCCCGGGGTGGCTTTTCTGCCTGCAATGGAGGAGATGGATACGATTTTGCCTGAGTTTTTGGTCCGCATCATGGCTGCGGCCCTGCGGCTGACCAGAAAGGTGCCGGTCAGGTTGGTTTCCATGATTTTCTGCCAAAGGCCTGGATCCAGATTTGCCACTCCCGGGGTGATCAGGTTCATGCCCACATTGTTGATCAAAATATCCAGGCAGCCGGCCTGGGTGTCAATTGTCTCAAACATCTGGTCCACCTCCTGGGGTTTGCCGATGTGGGCCTGGATGGTGAAAAATTGTTCAGGATGACCCAGTGCCTCTGCTGCCTGGTCCAGGTTGGCCTGTTTTCTGCTGCAGATAAATACCGTTGCCCCTTGTTCCAAAAGCGCTCGGGCAATTTCAAGACCCAGCCCCCTGCTGCCGCCGGTGACCAGGGCTGTTTTGTTTTTAAGATCAAATTGCATTGGGTTTCACCTTTTTTGTTTTATGATTTCCATGAATGCATCAATCCGGGTATCTGCCTGGGAAAGGGAAAAATTTCTGGGATCCACCATATCCGCTTCCAGCATGAGTACGGGGATTCCTGTTTTTTCCCGGACAATATTCATGATATCCATCTGTCCGAAGGAATAGGGTTTGCAGGAGCGGTTGGAATGCATGACAAATCCGTCCACCCCGTAAAATTGGATCATCCCAAGAACCTGGTCTGCCATCTGGTCCACCCCGATATTGAGATATATCCGGGTGTAGGCCTCGGCCATGGATCCTAGAAAATCATTTGCATCTATGTACTGGATGGCCGAACACCAGGCCGAGGTGTAAGTGTCAGCCACCGGACAGGCATTGTGGTCTGAAAATTTTTGGGAGAGCCATTTTAGATTATACCATACCGGCAGATTGTCCCAAAGCAGCCGGTGCTGTTCTTCTGGCACAATGGAAATGCCCTGTTCCACCCGTTCTTCCATTTCTTTGAGCAGTTGGGTATAAAAATCCACAGCCGTCTGGGTTCCCCTGAGGGTCACAATCAGGGCCAGAAAGAAGAAGGCATCAAAGGCAGACATGGGGGAGGGCCTTTGGGCGGTGGTCTTCAGCACCTTTTGCCAAAGCTTCTGGCCTTCCAGGGCAAGGGCGCCCACCGTTTTGATTCTGTCATAGTCAAACGGTTTACCGGTGGCGGTTTCTAAAAAAATCACATATTCTTTTATCTGATTCTGGACATAGGCTGCAATCTCTTTTGTGTATCCTGAGTGACAGACCGGGGTGTCCAGGATGAACAAGGGGACATTAAAGTGTCTGGCCTGGATTTCATACCATTTGAGTACAGTGCCGCAGATATTGTTGCAGCAGATGAGCATGTCTGGTTTGGGAAGCCCGCCCAGAGGGCCGCCATTGACCACAGCGCAGGAAATATCGGCCCTGGCATAGGAGCATAGGTCACTGGAATAACCCATGTCTTCGGCTTTGATACAAAGATCTTCCCCCATTTTAGAGGCCCCGATCATGGCCCCGTGGTTTTCAGGGTAAACCGGAATAATGTCCATGGCAATCAACGGTTCAACCGGGCCTCCCGAGGTGATCCAGGCCACGGTCTTGTTGTTTTCCCGGGCGGTCAATGCGTCCATATAATAGGTGGTCATGATATCCCGCATTTTTTTGGCGGATTTAATTTTCCGTTTTTCTTTTTCAGGATCTTTGGGTGTTGCTTTGTCGTTCATAAGGGCTCCTCATACCGATTTAATCTTTGGTTCAATTAGATCATCTGAATAAAGGTTTCCACACGGGTGGTCATCTGGCCTGAGTTGGTCTGCTGATCATCCATTTCCAGGTGAAGGGAAGGGATGCCTTCCTTGTCCAGGCATTCTTTGAGATAGGGAAAGTCAAAGGCATGGGGGTCACAGAACTTGAGCAGGGTAAACACAACGCCCTGGGCCTTTTTTGCCTTGACCAGATCAATCAGGGCCTTGGCCCTGGCAAAATTGCCGCTGTGCTTTGCAGGGCAGACCACCCGGTCCGTATACCGGGCGGTCAGCCCGTCCATGGGCGGGAGATCCTGGGGGATAAGACCTTGAAACCACCGCTGGCCCGAGCAAAGATCATCTCCCACCACAGCACCGCCTGCATCCTCCACAAGGGTGTAAAGGTCGGGCATGTCACAGACAGAGCCTGAAAGGATTAACCGCGTTGGATCACCAGGCTTTTGTGGCAAATTTTTTAATGCCGATAAAAGATCTTTAAGGCAGGTATCCAGAAGGTTTCTGTCCATGATCATGGCCGCTTTGATGACACAGAACAGGTCTTTGCCTGAAATGACGGCCGGATGTTCTGCTTTCAGGGTGTAAATTTGGTCAAGGCGGGTCCGGATTCTGTTGAACAGGGCAATGGATTCGGCCAGATCATCTTCGGTTATGGGGTGGCCGATATAGGATTCAAGATCGGTTTTAAATTTGTTGAGAACGGTTTTCATATAATCTCTGGCCGAGGCGGTGGTCAGTTTGGCCGGCATGATCACATCGGCGAAAAAAGCCTGGTCCATGTTCAGCCGCCAGATGTCTGACAACCGCTGGATGGAATCACAGGTATGGGGGAATACGGTTCCGTCCAGGTAGTTAAGATCGCCTGAAAGGCCTTGCTCCAGAATTCCCCTGACCAGGGAGCAGCAATAGGCCTGGAGATGATTTTCCGCCAGGCTGATCTCCGTTTTTCGGGAAAACAGCCGCATGGGGTGGCAGCCGGCTGCAAAAATTAATTCTTCCGGTGCATAGGAGCACAGATAGCCCAGGATTTTTTTGCCCTTTGTTTTAATGGACTGGGCTGTTTGTTCAGGATCTTTTATTGTTGTGTAAAACGGGGTGAGTTCCTCTATCATGAATGATCTCCTGTAGATCTGCCGTTTTCGGTGATTTGTTCTTTTTCCTGATCTTCAAGTACTTTATAGGCCACCTTGCCTACCAGGGTGGTGGGTAGCTCTGGTCTGAATTCAATGGTTCTGGGACAGCTCCACTTTATAAGTTGTTGCCGGCAATGGTCAATAAGTTCTTTTTCAAGGCTAGCATCTGCCTGTTCAACTTTATCGGCCTTTACCACAAACGCTTTTACCCGTTCAACCTGGTCCGGGTCCGGCACCCCGATGACACAGGCCTCTTTAACCTTGGGGTGCTGGTAAAGCAGGTCTTCCACCTGGGCCGAATAGACGTTCATACCTGAAGATTTGATCATCCTTTTTTGCCGCAGCTTAAAATAGAAAAATCCCTGTTTGTCCTGATGGGCGATATCTCCGGTGTGCAGCCAGGTTTTTGAATCCTTGTGGATTCTTAAGGTTTTATTTGTCTTCTTTTCCTGGTCAAGATATCCTTTCATCACAGCAGGGCCTGACAAACAGATTTCCCCGTCTTCTTCCAGGTCTGCGGTCTCTATGGTTCCCGGCCTTACAATTTTGGCGTTCATATCCGGAAATGGCACCCCAATACTTTTTTGACGGTAACTGTCCATGGGCATGGCCATGACCGCAGTGACCGCGTCTGTCAGTCCGTATCCTTCCAGAAGCCTGACATTACCGCCCCTGGCCTTGACAATGGCTTCAAACTCATTTTTTACGGTTTCAGGCAGGGTGTCGGCCCCGCAAAATGCGGCCTTAAGACAGGACAGTCCGGCATTTTTAAATTTTTTATTTTTGCACAATGCCGCATAAAGGGTGGGCACACCGATGATAAAGGAGGTTTTTTTGTCCTTGATGAGGCCGGCCACGGTTTCCGGGGTGAACTGGGGGACAAGGATGCTTTTGCCTCCGCCCATAAAGGCGGCATTGATACATACCCCCAGGCCGAATCCATGAAATATGGGCAGGATGGCCAAAATGGAGTCGCTTTCGTCCAGCTGGCCCCAGGCTGCCACCATCATGCCCTCACTAATAAAGTTCATATTGGACAGCAAGATTCCCTTGGGCTTGCCCGTGGTTCCGCCTGAATAGAGGATAACAGCAGTATCGTCAGAGTCCATATCTGCCTTGGGCTGGGATTGCCAGGATGCGGCCATGATATCTGCCCAGAAAAAGGTGGTTTTGTCTTCAGGCACCTTTGGTATTTTACGCCCCTTGGTCAGCCAGAATCCAAATTGTTTTACCGGGGATAAAAAGTCTCCTATTTTGGCGAGGATGAGTCGTTTGCAGGCCGTTTGATCCATGGCGGCCCTAAATTTATGGTAAAAGGCATCCAGGGTCAGGGCCATGGTTGAATTGGAGAGGTTCAGGTAAAATCGGATTTCTGTCTCCGTGGACAAGGGGTGGATCATGGAGGCCACAGCCCCTATTTTGTTGGCAGCATAAAAACAGATAATGCCCTGGGGGGAGGTGGGCATGGAAATGGTGATGGTGTCCCCTTTTTTTAGACCCAGTCCGGCTAGGGCATCTGCGCATTTGTCAATATGGTCGGAAAATTTTTGGTATGTGCATTGGGTGCCCATGAAATCCCAGGCAATTTTATCCGGGACCCGGTTGACAGAGTTTATGACAGATTCATACATGGTGATCTTGGGATAGTCTATTGAATGGGGAACATCGGCGTAATGCTCAAGCCATGGGCGCTGGGTCTGCATTTTATCTCCTTTTACAATGTAATCAAACGCTAAACGAATTACTGTCTACTGGTTTCTATACCGAACGACGGTCGGCGTGTCAACCATCACTTGTGATTTTGTCCTGATTGTGGTAGTGTAAATACTTGAAATGACAACCCTACCCTCAAAGGACCCCATGGAGAAAAAAGATACATTAAGCCGTCTTAAGATTCAGGAACGGAAGATGAGGCAGCAGATCATTGTTGACGCGGCCCGGGAGGTTTTCGGCCAGACAACCTATGACAAGGCAAGTATGGCCGAAATTGCCAGAACCGCAGGCATTGCAAAGTCTTCCATTTATACCTATTTCAATTCCCAGGAAGAACTCTATGCCAGGATTGCCTACATGGATGCCTGCGAATTTATAAGCGATCTTCAAGATCAGATAGACCATCGGCCTGACGATCCTCTGGGTGCCAGCATTGATTATTTTCTTGAGTATTATATTGCCCATATTGCCCAATGGCGGATGATCACCCATTTTGCCCTCCACGGCAACAAAGACATGGGGGCGGTGGAGCAGCTCAATGAAATCGGAAGACGGCTTATGGACGTATTTGAAAAGGTGTTCAAGGCCCTGGGCAGCAAAGAGCGGTCTCGCATCTTGGCCCATACCCTCTTTGCCTGTCTTTCAGGCATCCTTATTGCCTTTAGAAATTATCCGGGCCGCAGTGAAAAAGAGCGTATCTCTCATATGAAACGGATTGGCGAGATGGTGGGAACCATGACCCTGGCCCTGATAGACGAAAACAAAAAAAAAGGCAGGTCAGATGAAGCTTAGGATGTTTCAGATAGATGCCTTTACCCAGACCCGGTTCAGGGGGAACCCGGCTGCTGTCTGTCCCCTGGACAAATGGCTGCCAGATTCTGTTCTTCAGTCCATTGCCATGGAAAACAATTTGTCTGAAACCGCCTTTTATGTTGAAAATTCTCACAATACCTATGATCTGCGCTGGTTTACCCCTGAAGTTGAGGTGGATCTCTGCGGCCATGCCACCCTGGCCACCGCATTTGTTCTGGCAAGAGAGTTTTGTCTTCCCGGTCCCTTTGTTTTTCACACCCGGTCAGGTCCGTTGACCGTGACCTGTAATGCCGATGCCTTTGTCATGGATTTTCCCTGCCAGCCCCCCATTCCCTGCGACCTGCCAGATGCACTCGTGGAGGGCCTGGACGTTGAAATTAAAGAGGTTCTCCGGGCCGAAGATTATCTGGTGGTTCTGGAAACCGAAGCTCAGGTCAGATCCCTTGTCCCCAATCATGAAAAATTTGCAGACCTTGACCTTCGGGGGATTATTGTAACCGCGCCCGGAGACAAGACTGATTTTATTTCCAGATGGTTTGGAATCGGCGTGGGCGTGGCTGAAGATCCGGTAACAGGCTCTGCCCATACCACCCTAACCCCATATTGGGCAGAGCGCCTCGGCAAAACCTGTTTGACTGCCAAACAGGTTTCAGCCCGGTCCGGATACCTGGACTGCGAGCTGGGAACCGGTGCTTTTACGGGCCGGGTGATTATCCGGGGCCGGGCCGTAAAGTATATGGATGGCTGGATCTATCTGGACGATTCGCTTAGGGTTTGACAAGATTATATCCTGGGCCTATGATCATATATCTGTATTTCAACCCTTGTCCTTGGGTTTAAGATTGATCTTAAAAAAGGGGGAATTGAAATGGCAATGCCCAATAAAAAAGGATGGCTGGCCATTTTTTTTATCCTGCTCTGTCTGGCCATACCCTTTGGCATCACCTATTATGTATCCACCGATGGCTTTAAGGATAAATATGCAAAATGGCGTGGGCCTTTGCCTGTCCCGCCAGAAAATGCCACCCTGGAAAAATCCAGAACCATTGATGATCAAGTCATTCTGGTCAAAGGCGAGCGGATACGAATTCATAATACCAGCCTGGTGTATAAAGGGATAAATCACGGCCGGGTCAGTATAGATCTTTTTTTAAAAGAGCTGGATCCTGACCATGCCTATGCCCAGGTGTTGCCGGAAGATTTGGACCATGATCAGGTGGTCCGGCTTGGGGATGTGGCCTATCAAATCAAGGCGGTCAGTGCCAAGACCCTTGTGCTGACCATTTACCAGACCATGGGGACCCGGTGAAATGATGCCTTAAAAATGGTTTGGCTATGATTTTAAAATTTGGTACAACCTTTCCATGTATGATGTGATTATCATAGGCGCGGGTCCTGCCGGGACGGCTGCTGGATTTGAGGGCGCATTCCCATTTTCCCGGTTATACCGCTGGCACTGGATTGTGCATGTTTGCCATCTGCTTCAGGCAGTTCCAACGCCCTGCTTTATAAAATGATCGCAGCATAATCATTTTTTCTGCATTCTCCCGATACCAAAAGATGCATGGACCTTTAAGACGTAAATTCACGACTCTCCGAATCGAACTTTCAATAGCACCGCTGCCAATAGGTAAGTTCAACGCTTTTACAGTTGAGAAATTAAGCCTCAGTTCATTGCGCACAAAATAATCCCGTTCCGTCTTGATAGCCTTACTGTTTCTGCCTCTACAAAGCTTCTGGACGGCCTGTACCACCTCAATCGCCTTTCCCTTCAGCAGAAGACCTCGCTGCTTCAATACCCAGCGTTTGCGTTCCTTGGATGACCAGGTCTTCCTTAAGCCTGCTACTGTACCCAGATGCTCAACTGCATGGTAGAAATCGAGAAGTTCATACACACGCTCAGGAGCCAAACCCAATGCTTTTAGCAGTCCGGGGATTCGATTCCAAATCCAATGTGCCCCATCTGCAACAAACAGTATTTTGTCTGAGTTCTGAATATGAAGGGAGTTCAAATAACCCTTTAACAAGTGGAATACACCATCCGGTCCATTGAAACAGCCATCAATAAATGGTGAAAGAGGGCGTTCAAAATTCTGTGTCAGTTGAATGAAAGCTGATATACTCAGCTAAATAAGGAGAACTGACATGACCGAAGAAAACACCGAATTTGATTTTCAAAAAGCCCTTAAAGGCATCCAGGAAGGTAAACCCTTCACAGGTAAGGGCGGCGTCCTTACATCATTAATCAAAAATCTTGCTGAAGCTGCTCTTGAAGGAGAGTTGGAGTCCCATCTCGGGCAGGAAGTTTCTGCCAACCGCCGTAATGGAAAAAGCAAAAAGACCATTAAATCCCTGGATGGTAAATTTGAGCTGGAAACCCCGCGTGACAGGGCCGGAACCTTCTCTCCACAGATCGTCAAAAAACATCAGACAACGCTCAGCGATGAAATTGAAAGAAAGATAATAGCCCTTTACGGCCTGGGCATGAGTTATAATGATATGGCTTCCCATTTACAGGAAATCTATGGACTTGAGATTTCAAATGCCACCCTTAGCGCTATTACCGATAAAATTATTCATACCGTTAAAGAATGGCAGGCCAGGCCGTTGGAAAATGTGTACCCAATCGTATGGCTTGATGCCATACATTATAAAGTACGAGAAAACGGAAAGGTCGGCAGCAAAGCCGTTTACACAATTCTTGGGGTGAATATCGAGGGCCGCAAAGAGGTTCTTGGGCTGTACATATCCGAGAATGAGGGTGCGAACTTCTGGCTGCAGGTGTTAACAGACCTTTCAAACCGAGGGGTAAAAGATATCCTGATTGCCTGTGTTGATGGTCTAAAAGGTTTTCCCGAGGCCATTGAGACCATATTCCCGGACACAGAAGTTCAACTCTGCGTAGTCCACCAGATCCGAAATTCATTGAAATACGTTGGTTCCAAAAATAAAAAGAAATTTATGGCAGATCTAAAACGTGTTTATAAAGCGGTCAATAAGGATCTGGCCGAAGAAGAACTGGATATCTTGGAAAATAAATGGAATGACAAATACCCGATTGTGATAAAATCCTGGCGGAACAACTGGGAACGCCTCAGTCATTTCTTTAAATATCCAGAAGAGATTCGACGGATAATATACACCACAAATACCATTGAGGCTGTGCATCGACAGTTTCGAAAACTGACCAAAACAAAGGGATCATTCCCGAACCAGGACAGCCTGTTAAAGCTGCTTTACATGGGGATCCAGAACGCCAGTAAAAAATGGACAATGCCGATTCAAAATTGGTCACTGACAATTTCCCAGTTGGCAATTTTCTTTGAAGGCCGGCTGGATAAAGAGCTGGGAATTTGATAGGGATTTATTTACAGATGGAAAAGATGGTTCCAGGAACTCCACTCCAGCAAAAGTCAACTCCTCCGACGTGGCTGATTGAAGGCCCATTCTCGGACCTGACTTTTACTTCCGCTGGCGCTGAGGCAGATCCGGGAACCGAAACCGTGACACAGAATTCTGAACATTCCTCTGTCGCTTCGCTCCCTGTATCCCGTCATCTTTTTTTTCGAGTGATTCCGAGTTGTTTCATATTATACCAGATACAGGCACGGGATACTCCGAAATGCTGCGCCCTTTCCGATTGTGTCATGTCATCATTTGTCTCCACATGGAGGCGCAAAGCTTCCAGATCCAAACTTCGTGGTCCTTTTGGACCGGGTTTCTTGTATGACAAACCATCTTCGGCAGACGTCCAGTTGTGAACACTTCCACGGGATACATTAAACTGACTGGCAGCTTCCGTCTTGCTTCCTCCATTTTCTACAAAATCTCAGTGATGTCCGGTTAGGTTTTTGCTTGCTCAATAATTTTTTGATCTTTGACAATATTGTCCCTGTTTGAACTATGAGAGCCCTGCTCCTCGCAGCCAAACAGGTCATTTAGAATGGCGGTTCGCAGCTGCCGAACTCTTTTGATCGTGACCTTTTCATTAAACTGTTTTTGGCAATGGATTGCCAGTAACAGGTAAGTGATAAGGCCGCCAAGAATCTGAACCATAAGGCCGTATTCACTGCGGGCAATGAGATGATATACCTTCAGATGTTCTTTCCACCATTTGAAAAAATCCTCAATGGTCCACCGGAGTTTATAAATTGTTGCTATTTGTTCCGCTGTTAAATCATGCCTGTCAGTTGCCACATAGTATTTGACGCCAGCAATTTTATAGCCAACAACCCGAACAGGCCTTTTCGTCTGGTTTTGATTCGGAGTACCAAGTTTAACCAGTGCATCATAAAAAATGTAGCTGTCGGAAGGGGTCTCGTGGTTATCAATAATTGTTCTTGTTGTCCTGGTTTTTATACGGCAGACAAAATGTTTGCCTTGCTCCTGAAGCAGGTCAAATTCTTTATGGGATTGATATCCACGATCCATAACACCTGTTTGCCCCTTGGAAACTATTTTGGGAACAAAGGTGCGTTCAGCGCCGTTGCCTTCAGTCAAAAAGATTTTGTTTGGGATTCCGTGATTAATGTCAAATCCGCAATGTACTTTGGCTTTTTTACTTCCTTTTCTGTAGTTCGCCCAGTGCATTGAAAGGACTGCATTTATGAGACTACCGTCAATGGAAACCAACTCTCCTAACTCGGCGTGTTCACCCGGATGACACTCAAGAGCCTGTTTATAAAGATCCTCAAAGATAAATTGCAGTTGTTCGAGTCCCCTGTGATTGATGGCTTCACAGAAACTACTACGGCTGATACCACCGTCTGGCGCAATATTTTCTTTAGCAAAAACATTCTCCTTGAGATCCTGAATTAAATGTCGGGCAGACTTGTGCTCCTGAAGATGGAAATAAACCAAAGCATTTATCTGGTCTTCGAATGTCATTTTTAAAGGGCGGTCTCCTCGAGATTGTAATTCCGGTGCTTTTGAAAGTGACTTTATCAGAGGGCACCTGAAATTGTCAAAGTTCAGGGACCGTAGTTGTTTTTTAGGGACTGAGATGTGCGTCATTTGAGCTCCTTGAGTTAAATTTTCAAGGCGCACAAAAATTTTTACGCACATTTGTCAACACAAAACAGACTGTTTTTTCAATGATTTTAGATGCTTTTTATATGCAACAACCTAACCGGACACTACTGACAAAATCTATAACGCGTTTGCGTAAATCTGATGAATATCTCATGGGGAAAATATAAGTTGTATAAATCCTTGTTCAAGTAATTGTTTGCTCTGCTATAAAATGGCGAAAACAGGAAAAATTGGGGATGGGAAAATTTTCATTCTGCCAGTGGAAGAGGTGATCCGTATTCGTACCCATGAAACCGGTATTGACGCCTTATAGTAAAAATTAAGAAATGTTAAAGGAGAAAAAAATGAAATATATTGGAATGGCAGTTATTCTTTTGATCTGCAGCTTATCAGCGGCCTGGGCCGGAGACGAAACCCCAACGGTTTTAACCAATAAATCGGCCATCACCCTTGTTCAGTCCCATGCCGATTATGTATGGACACTTGTCTGTGCTGTTCTTGTTTTTTTCATGCAGGCCGGGTTTGCCATGGTGGAGGCAGGATTTATACGAGCGAAAAATGCCGTAAACATCATGATGAAAAAACTTATGGATTTTTCCATGGGGTCCATTTCTTTCTGGGTTGTTGGGTTTGGGTTGATGTTTGGTGCTTCTAAAACCGGGTTTTTCGGCACCACTGGATTTTTTCTAAGCGATTTTGAACTTGGGGGGGATCCCTGGGTGCTTGCCTTTTGGATGTTCCAGGTGGTTTTTGCAGTCACCGCAGCCACCATCGTCTCCGGCGCCATGGCAGAGCGGACTAAATTTACCGCCTACCTGATCTACACGGCCTGTGTGACGGCATTGATTTACCCGATTTTCGGTTCCTGGCCCTGGGGGTGTTTATTCTCTGGGTGGGCTGGTTCGGATTCAACCCCGGTTCAACCACTGCTGCAAATAAAGACATTGCCATGATTTTCGTCAACACCAATCTGGCCGCTGCTGCCGGGGCGGTATTGGTCATGATCGTCTCATGGATGAAGTTTGGCAAACCCGAAGTCGGCATGAGTTTGAACGGTGCACTTGCAGGACTTGTGGGGATTACTGCCGGATGTGCCAATGTCACTCCCTTTTCTGCTGTGATCATTGGTGCCATTGCCGGTATCCTGGTGGTTTTTGCGGTTCTTTTCTTTGACAAAATCAGGATAGATGATCCTGTGGGTGCTATTTCAGTTCATGGGGTCTGCGGTGCCTGGGGGACTTTGGCCGCAGGTATCTTCAACATCGGCGGCACTAGCTTTAAGATTTTGTCCGTACAATGTATCGGGATTGTATCCTGTTTTGCCTGGACCTTTAGCGCGGCCTATATCCTGTTTAAAATCATTGACGCCACCATGGGACTGCGGGTTTCTGTTGAAGAAGAGCTCGAAGGTCTGGACGCAACAGAGCATGGCGGCAATGCATATCCTGATTTTTCAACCATCAACCATGCCAGCGCTTTTACAGGCGGTACACCCAGCGGTATGAAAGAAAGCGCTAAGCCATATTGTGCAAAACTGGCGCGCCAGAGTTAAACATCGTTTTTCGCATTTTTTTACACGCGAAGCATCCAACCCCGCTCTTTTTTCCCTGTGAAGAGAGCGGGGTTTTTACCTTTAAGGTTTTCCGGGTTCATGATATGGTCATGATTTTAATCGCAGATCCTGTAAAGGAAGAGGATGTTTCCGGTCCGAAATTTTATCAAGTCCGTGTTGTTTGTTTTTGTTTTGACCCTTGTACTGGCATGGGGATACCTGAGTCTGGACTACAATTGGCAATGGTATCGCATCTGGCCTTATTTTTTGTCACGCCAGGGCGGTGAGCTTGTGCCGGGGCTTTTGATTCAGGGGGTGTTCATCACCCTTAAAATTTCATCCATCGGCCTTGTTTTCTCTCTGGTTCTCGGTGCTGTGTCCGCCTTTGCAAGGTTGTCGCCTTTTCCGGTGCTGCGGATTTTTGCCTGGGTCTATGTGGAGACCATCCGGAACACCCCATTGCTCATCCAGATTTTTTTGATGTATTTTGTGATTTCTCCAGTGCTGGACATATCTGCCTTCTGGTCAGCGGTCTGGGCCCTAAGCCTGTTTGAAGGGGCCTATGCCTCGGAGATTATTCGGTCGGGCATCATGGGCATTTCCCAAGGCCAGATTGAGGCGGCCCTGGGGCTGGGGCTGACCAAACCTGTGATTTATTATAAGGTGATCATTCCCCAGATGTTGAGAACCACCCTTCCCATGCTGGCAGGGCAAAGCGTATCCTTGATCAAGGACTCGGCCCTTGTGTCCACAATTTCCATTTTTGATTTGACCATGCAGGCCCAGAAAATCGTATCTGAAACATTTTTGACTTTTGAAATCTGGTTTGCTGTGGCATTATGCTACTTGGTCATTACAGCAAGCCTGTCCTTCTTGATCAGGAAGCTGGAGCATCGGATGAGGTTTATTCTTTAATAAAAAATAAAAATTTTTGGCTAAAAGGAGATCAGGATGAAAAAATTAGGTCTTGGGTTTATCTTTTTAATGCTTGCGGTGTCCACAGCTCTTGCAGGGCAGACCGGTACGGCGTTGTCCAATGAAAGTATTATTGAAAAAATTCAGAAACAAGGGGTGCTCAGGGTGGGAATGTCCACCTTTGTTCCCTGGGCCATGAAAGATAAAAAAGGCAAACTTATCGGATTTGAAATTGATGTGGCCAAAAAACTGGCCAAAGATATGGGGGTTAAAATCGAGTTGGTCCCCACGGCCTGGTCCGGTATTATTCCAGCCTTGCTCACGGGAAAATTTGATGTGATCATCGGCGGTATGGGCATTACCCCGGAACGCAATCTAAAGGTCAATTTCAGCATGCCCTACGAATTTTCAGGCATGTCCATGGTGGCTCACCGAAAAAAGGCTGACGGGTTTTCAAGTATAGAAGATTTTAATCAAAAAGAGGTCATTATTGCCGTTCGTACGGGAACCACAGCAGCACAGGCCGCAAAAAAATATATGCCAAAGGCCCGGTTTAAACTTTTTGAAAATGAGAGCCAGGCCCTTCAGGAACTGAACCTGGGCAGGGTTCATGCCGTCGTATCCTCAGCCCCCATGCCTGCCTTTCATGCCTTGAAATTTCCTGATAAACTTTTTGTGCCCATCAAGGAAAATTTTACACGAGAGCCCATTGGATTTGCCATTCGAAAAGGGGATTACGATGCCTTGAATTATTTTAACAATTGGATACTCATCAACCATGCTTCCGGGTTTTTAAAGGAAAGACAAACCTATTGGTTTGAAACAAAAAAATGGGAAAGCCTTGTTCAATAAACCCTCAAATCGAATCACCCTTGTGGATATTGCCGCATTGGGAATGGGTATTGCCTTTGTCTGGTTTTTTTTAGCCCGCATGGGAACAGTCCTTGCCTATGAATGGAATTGGGCAGCCATACCCCAGTATTTTTTTTTCAGGGACCCTGACACAGGACAGCTTGTCCCCAATATTCTTGTCCAGGGGTTTTTTACCACCATCAGGCTCAGCGTCTGGGCCACCGGGCTTGGCTTTGTATTGGGTACCCTGTCCGGTGTCATGGGGGCCAGGGGGGACGGATTCCAGCGTTTTATTTCCCAGACGTATGTGGGAATTGTCAGAAATATTCCCTCCCTGGTCCTGCTCATTATTTTTTATTATTTTGTGGCCAGTCAGTTTCTGGACTTTTTAGGGCTGGATGCCTGGGTCCGGGACCAGCCAAGGGGGGTCCAAAGCATCATTGGTCTGCTTTTTTCCGAACCCGGACAGATCAACTCCTTTGTGTCGGCCGTGGCCGCCCTGGCCCTTTATGAGGGGGCCTATATTTCTGAAATTGTCCGGGGCGGTATTTTGGGTATTCCCCAGGGGCAGTGGGAAGCATCTTCTTCCATTGGGCTGTCCGGGTTTAAAACTTTTCGGTTGGTGGTTTTGCCCCAGGCCTTTAGAAAGGTGGCCTTTCCTCTGGCTGGCCAGTTTATCTCCACGATCAAGGATTCAGCCATTGTCTCGGTGATTTCCATCCAGGAACTGACCTTTCAGGGTATGGAACTCATGGCAGCCACATTTTTGACCTTTGAGGTCTGGGTCACTATTACATTTTTGTATTTTCTTCTGACCTTTTCTTTGTCCAGGGTCATGGCCTTTATGGAAAGGCATTTTAACCGGGAAATCCGGTAGGGGGGATGGCCGGTATGGACCCGATCCTGTCCGGAGGTCGTCAAAAATCGGAGGATTTTGATCCAGGATCTAAGTTAGCGCCGTTTACCCGCAAAGTACTGGATGTGATTCAGGCCATTCCTTCGGGCCGGGTGCTCTCCTACGGCCGGGTTGCGTCCCTGGCCGGAAACCCCCAGGGGGCAAGGCAGGTTGCCAGACTTCTTCATTCCATGTCCCAAAAGTACGATCTTCCCTGGCATCGGGTGGTCAATGCGTCCGGAAAGATTTCCCTGCCAGAGGGCAGGGGGTATGAGCTTCAAAAGGCATTGCTTGAATCCGAAGGCATATGTTTTTCCAGAGCCCGCAGGATTGATTTTTTAACTTATTTATGGGTACCCAAAACCCGGTTGGAATAAGGTCGGGTTAAATTGTCCCGCCACTGGTTTTATTTTCTTTTTTTATGGCCTGAACCAGTTCCCTGTGCTTGGGCCCGTTTTTTTTCCACATTCTGCATGAATCAAAAAGATAGGTGTCTGCGTTTTGGAGGGGTATTTTTCGGTCCGGGTCCTGGTGCTGTTTCCAGGCCATCCCGCCGTGGACAATCTCGGTTCCCATGGCCGTTACGAGTGTGCAAAGGTGGGCGCATCCATTGGGCCCGCCTACCAGAGTGCTGATGCTTTTGGAAAATCCAGGTTTGATTTCAAGATTGATGAGTCTGTCCATGCAGTCCAGGGTCTGGGCACATTCTGCCATGGGGGTGGTCAACATTTCAGCCTCTGCCTGGATGATTCTGAGCCGATCCAATGCAATGAGAAGGGTGACCGACATGTGGTGGATGGTTCCCGGAGCCTTATCACGGCCGAGAATGTCTATGATATGAATCCGCCTTTTATCCTTGAGTTCTCCGTGGACAATGATCTGGTTGGCTTTTTGAGCCATTGTTGACAGGCAAATATTCCGGCAATGGATGGGTGAATGGGTTTGTATGATATCTTTTAGCATGACTGCCCCTGGGTGCAATTGTTTATCTTGGGTTGAATTGTTCTGCCGCCTTGATGGATAATCCTTTTTAATATTTTTTTTGCTTGACCTGGGCTCATCACCCCCCTAGTCTCCCTTAGTTATAAAACCAAGGAGCGGCCTATATGTATAAAATGATTGAACATTCCTTTTTTGGCCTGTTTGTGGGTGCCCTGATCATCAGCTTTTCCAGTGTGTTTGTCAAGATTTCCCAGGTAAACCCCATGGTTTCGGCTTTTTACCGGGTGCTTTTTGGCTGCCTTTTTTTGTCCCTTGCCTGTGCCGTTAAAAAAGAATTTAAAAAAGCGAGTCTGAAAAATAGCCTTCTGGCCGTTGCCTGCGGCCTTATTTTCAGTATTGATCTGTTCTGCTGGCATTTTAGTATTGAGTATGTTGGGCCGGGACTTGCCACTATTTTAGGCAATTGCCAGGTCTTTATTCTGGCTCTTGCCGGATGGCTTCTCTTTAAGGAACCACTGGGGGCTTTGTTTTTGCTGGCCCTTCCCATGGCATTGGCTGGCCTTTACCTGATCATCGGTGTGGACATGAATCAATTGAGCCCCCAATATTTTTTGGGTGTCGGACTGGGGATTGTCACAGCCATAAGCTATGGCGGATTCCTTTTGATGATCAGGCATGTCCAATCGGATCAAAAAGGGCTGGTTTTTTATTACCAGGTGATAGTGACAGGCTCGTGTTCTGTTTTTTTGGGGATCGTGGTGGTAGGATCGGGTCATTCTTTTGTGATTCCCAACATGGGGTCCCTGGCATCGCTGTTGGGGCTGGGAGGGCTGTCCCAGGCATTGGCCTGGGCCATGATAGGGTTTTGTCTGCCCCGGGTTGACGCCTCGAGAGCTGGTCTTGCACTTTTGCTTCAGCCTGCCCTCTCATTTGTCTGGGATGTGGTTTTTTTCAGCCGGCAGACCGGTGGGGCCGGCTGGATCGGGGTGGCTCTGGTACTGGCTGCCATCTACATGGGAATGGTTTACGGAAGGAAAAAATCGTCTTCATAGACCTTTATGACTGCAAGGGGCTGAAAGATTAAGGCAGTTTTACCGGGGCGCGGGTCAGACAAAGAGGACAAGGCTTGCCGCCATGACGGCCATTCCTGCCACCACCCCGTACATGGCAATATGGTGTTCCCCATATTTTTCCGCTGTGGGCAATAGTTCATCCAAGGATATAAAGACCATGATTCCGGCCACCATGGCAAAGAGCAGCCCAAATATGTAATCGTTAAAATACCGAAAGAACAGAAAATACCCCACCAGGGCACCCACAGGTTCTGACAGACCGGAGAGAAAAGAGAGACCAAATGCTTTTTTTCGGCTGCCCGTGGCATAGTAGAGGGGAACGGAAACGGCAATGCCTTCAGGTATATTGTGAATGGCAATGGCAACGGCGATGCTGAGTCCCAGGGCCGGGTCCTGGAGCCCGCCCACAAAGGTGGCAAGGCCTTCCGGGAAATTATGAATGGCTATGGCCAGGGCAGAGAACATTCCCATCCGTTCCAGGTCCTTTTTTTTATGGGCCTCTTTGCTCATCTGTGACATCTCTTCAACTCCCCTGATTTCATGGGGGTTTTCAAAACTTGGCACCAGTTTATCAATCATGGCGATCAAAAAGATTCCACCAAAAAAAGCCAGTGTGGCCAGTAAATATCCCTGGGAAGGCCCCAGGACAGCTGTCAGCGCATCCTTTGCCTTTGCAAAAATTTCAACCAGGGAGACATAGATCATAACCCCTGCGGAAAATCCCAGGGAGGCTGTCAAAAACCGGGTATTGGTTTCTTTTGCAAAAAAGGCAAGGGCTGAGCCGATACCGGTGGAAAGTCCTGCAAAAAGGGTCAGGGAAAATGCAAATATAAGGGTCGGGGTATCAGGGGCCATAATGCTTTCCTAATCTTTTTTTTCCAGGTTGGGTTTTCATTTTAACTGAATAGAATTAATTGGAATGATATGAAATTTTTCTTGAGATTGTCAACCCAATGGAAAAGAGGCATTTCCCAGATGCTATCTGCGGGAGTAATCCAGACTGCAGCCCGGCATCATATGGCTCTGGTCAATGGTATATCTGCTGGCAAAGCTGTTGAGAATATCCAGGGCATTCCCGGATACAAATGAAATCAGGCGGATATGATTTTCAGCGATTTGATCTGAGGGCTCTGTGGAGATGGCACCGCAGATCAGGGTGGACACCTGTTCATGGCTCAGCAATGCCGCCAGATCCTGAATATCATCAGGGTGAAAGGAAACATAGGTTTTGCTCTTAATTGTATGTCCTTTAATATCGGCAATCAATAAGGTTCTGGCAGCATCAAAAACAGGAGAGACCCGGTTGCCCCATGCCGTTATTGCAATTTTCAATGGTTATTCCCTTTTATTCTGGTCTTTGGGTATTAACATGATTTGAGGAACTGCAAGGGGTGTGCCTTAAAGGGTTGTTAAGGCAACAGTTTTTAAAAATCCCGATGTTTATTGATTTTAAAGAAAACTTGGCTGTTGGGGGTAAAAAGTAATTTGGGAATAATCGTTGCAAAAATGAGACTGTTTCAAGGGGCTGGTTGCAGGTTTATGGCCTATAGTGTAATGCCCAGTTTTTTTATCCGTCTGAAAAGTGTGCTTTTATGGATGCCAAGATCCCTTGCCGCGGCATTGCGGTTGTAATTATTGCGGGCCAGGGCATCTGAGATCATTTTGACCTGTGCGGCTTTGACCGGATCCTTGTCTGTTTGAGGATCTGAACTTTGAATGGTGGAAAGAGATCCGGGCAGGTGGCTGGTATGAATATACCCGTCAGGACAGAGCACAAAGGCATGCTCTATGATATTTTCAAGTTCCCGGATATTGCCCGGAAATTCATGGACCATAAAGGCTGCCAGAACATCCTGATCAATGCCCTGGATGCATTTGTTCTGGCGCAGGTTCAGTTTTGAAATAAACCGGTCCACCAGGGGGGGGATATCTTCCATTCGCTGGCGCAGGGGGGGCAGGGCGATTCGGATCACATTGATTCGATAATACAGGTCCTGGCGGAATTGTTTTGTTTCCACCTGGGTGGTCAAATTTTTGTTGGTTGCCGCAATGATCCTGACATTGGTTTTTTCCTTTGAGATCCCGCCCAAGGGCGTGTACTCATGTTCTTGAAGCACCCTTAAAAGCCGGACCTGGAATGCCGGGCTGGTATCCCCGATTTCATCCAGGAAGACCGTTCCTCCTTCGGCCAGGGCAAACTGGCCGGGCTTGTCCTTGACCGCGTGGGTAAATGCCCCTTTTTTGTATCCGAACAGCTCAGATTCAAGCAGCGTGTCCGGCAGGGCCCCGCAATTTATGGCGATGAACGGGGCCTCTTTGCGGTGGCTCATATTATGAATGGCCCTGGCCATGAGTTCTTTTCCCGTGCCGGTTTCGCCTTCGATGAGTACGGATGCGTCACTGTCAGATATCTGGGGAAGAATGTTGAAAATATCTTTCATTGAATCTGAATTGCTGATGATATCTTCGACCCCGACCCCTTGTCTGAGTTCTTTTCTCAAGGCTTCCACCACAGAATGATCCCTAAATGTTTCAACCCCGCCGATCACTTCCTGGTTTTTATCAATGAGCAAAGAGGTGGAGGCGGTAATGGGAATCTTTTTTTGACTGGAGTTGATAATATAGGCTGAGGTGGAAATGAATGGTTTTCCCTCTTCCATGGTTTTTTTCAGGGCACAGTTCTGCTCGCACATGTTGGACCGGAAGACTTCCCAGCAGTGGCGTCCCATGGCTTCATCCCGGGAAATGCCGGTGATTTCTTCGGCTGCCCGGTTAAATGAGGTGATTTCCCAGTTATAGTCAATGGTGAAAACCCCGTCGGATATGGAGTCGAGAATGACTTTTGTGGTGGTCTGGGTCAGGGGGGCTACGCTTGTATTTTTATTCATGGGTTTATCCTTGTTTTGTTAAAATAAATCATATTTTTTGCAGTTTTGCAACCATTAAATTTATTTTTAAAAAGGATATGATGCAAAATTGAAACCTTGACTGTTTTGGGTGATTATTCTCTTTTTTTAAATAGTTATCTAATATTTAGGGGTGTGGGTTGCAAAAATGCAATGGCGTTTTGCCCGGTGGGAGAAGAAAAAGAGGCGCTGTATTGCAATGATGATGGGCCAGCGTGATTTACAGGTGGGAGGATCCTCCTGTAAAATGATCATCCCGGCCAAAGCAAAGAGGCAGTGGCCGGGATGACTTAGGATGGGGTTATCGGCAGATTAGAAGTAAACCGGATTCCAGCACATTTTTTCAATCAGGGTGTTTAGCCGTTCCTGGTTGTTTTCATGCTTGAAGTCTGAAAAGGGACAGTCATTCTGGGTCACCCCGGCTTTTATGGCTTCAGCCCCCACCCTTTTGGCCACCTCTATGGAGACTTTTTTCAACTGGTCCAGGGGCGGACAAAGAATGCCCTTGTTCAGGTCCTCTTCGCTGATAAATTCTGCTACCGCATGGGCTGCGGCAGAGAAAAAGGCCGGCAGCACCTCTGTGGCACCGGATGCCACAATTCCTAAGCCTACTCCAGGGAAGACAAAGGAGTTATTCATCTGGCCGATCCGAAAGCTTTCTCCCTTGTGCGTCACATCTGCAAAGGGGGAACCGGTGGCCACCAGAGCTTTGCCGTCCGTCCATTCATAAACGTCTTTGGGCAGGGCTTCTGCTTTGGTGGTGGGGTTGCTCAGGGGTAAAATAGCCGGCCGGTCGGTATTTTTTCCCATGGCGTCGACCACTTCCCGGGTAAACATGCCCGGCTGCCCTGAGGTACCGATAAGCACGGTAATTTTTTCATTTTCAATCACATTGATCAGGGTATTATCGGCTGATGTGTTGAGCCAGGATAAGGTTTTGGGGTCTTTTGCAAACTTGACCTTATAGGGTTCAAGGTCACGGTCAGAGGTGACCACCCCCCTTGAATCCATGGTAAAGATTTTAGCTGCAGCCTCTTGCTGGCCAAGTCCCTGGGCCATCAGCTCTGTCTGGATCTGTTCGGCAATCCCGATGCCACCGGCCCCGGCCCCGTTGACCAGATATACCTGGTCTGTCATTTTTTCTTTTTTTACGGTCATGGCCGCAAGAATACCGGCCAGGGCAATGGATCCTGTACCCTGGATATCATCGTTAAATGAGATCAGTTCTTGAATATACTTATCCCTGACGCTGAATGCGGTCTGTTTTGAAAAATCTTCCCATTGGCACAGGGCCTGTGGAAAGATTTTCTTAAAGGCAACGACAAATTTTTCAATAAAGGCATCATAGTCTTTCCCGGTGAGGCGTGGCTCTCTCCATCCCAGGTAGTGGAGATCTTCAATCAAGGTCTGGTTGTCCGTGCCCACATCAAGGGATATGGGCAGGCAGTGCCAGGGCGCTATTCCTGCGCCCTGGGTATAAAGCATGAGTTTGCCAAGGCAGATGGGGATGCCGCCGGCACCCTGATCACCGATGCCTAAAATCCCCTGGTTGTCCGTGACAACAGCCACACGGATGTCCTGGTCTGTATAGTTTCTTAAAATATGTTCTGCATAGTCAATGTTGCCAGGATAAAAATGAATTCCGTTTGCCCTGCGGAACATGGAAGAGTATTGCTGGCAGGCCTGGCCCACGGTGGGAGTATAGATGATGGGCAGAAAACGGGTCACATCAGAGGCGATTACGGCATGGGCCAGGACAACATTCCTGTCATACAGGCTTCTGATATAGATAAATTTTTCAATATCATTTTCTTTTTCCTCAACGATTTTCAGACTTGACGTCACCTGTTGTTCAAGGCTTTTTACCCTGGGGGGCAGATATCCGCTGAGTTTAAGCTTGCGTCTTTCATCAATGGTAAAGGCCGTACCTTTGCTGATATTGTTGAAACGCAGGACATCAAATCCCCTTAAATTAATGGTGACACCCGTTGTTTCGCCGTATTCCCCGTACTGAAACTCGTAATGATTAATTTCCATGATACACATAATCCCTAAAGTATAAAAATTAGACATACAAACATAGACAAACAGCAGGGGGGAGTATAGCACAAATATTCAAGAAAGCTAAAGAAAAATGAATTATTTTCATTAGTTGAAGCTAATTTATTGTGATGGAATATTGTTCCATAATATTAAAAAAAAAGATCAAAGACAACAGCAATATATTCGGGTTTTGTTCGAAGAATAAGAAAAAAACAAAGGAAAGAAAAATTAGTAAACTATGGGAAAAAATGAACAAAACCAGCCCTGTACCCGAAAAGGGTACAGGGCTGGAAAAATACATTGGAAAACTAGATCATTTGGCGCAGGACATAATGAAGGATACCCTGATTTTTAATATAATCAATTTCAATCTGGGTATTGAGCTTGACTATGGCCAAAAAAGAAACGGTTTTATCCTCGAGTCTGGCTTTGACCTCAACGGGTTTCCCCGGTTTGATGTCCTCAAGTCCCAGGATATCAAAGGTCTCTTCTCCGGTGAGGCCGAGACTGGCAAAAGAGTCATTATCGGAAAATACCAGGGGAAGCACACCCATGCCCACCAGGTTGGACCTGTGAATCCGTTCAAAGGATTCGGCAATCACCGCTTTGACCCCGAGCAGGCAGGTGCCTTTGGCTGCCCAGTCCCGTGATGATCCCGTTCCGTATTCCTTGCCCCCAAAGACGATAAGATCGGTTTTAGACGCTTGATAGGATTGAGATGCATCAAAAATATATCGGGTGTCACCCGAAGGAAATGCCTTGGTGAGCCCGCCGGTATCATCCACCAGTCGGTTTTGGATTCTGATATTGGCAAAGGTTCCCCTCATCATGACCTCATGGTTGCCCCTTCTTGATCCATAGGAGTTAAATTCCCAGGGTTTTACCCCATGTTCAGTCAGATAGTGTCCTGCTGGATAGTCCACCGGAATGGTGCCGGCAGGAGAGATATGGTCGGTGGTGACCGAATCGCCTAACACCAGCAGGGGTCTTGCATTTTTGATATCTTTGAGCCCCTGGGTATGGATGGAAAAATCTTTGAAAAACGGGGGGTTCCTGATGTAGGTACTCTCTTTGT
This sequence comes from Desulfobacter sp., assembly GCA_028768545.1. Classification (NCBI taxonomy): domain Bacteria; kingdom Pseudomonadati; phylum Thermodesulfobacteriota; class Desulfobacteria; order Desulfobacterales; family Desulfobacteraceae; genus Desulfobacter; species Desulfobacter sp. The sequence goes on along the minus strand of CP054838.1, from coordinate 3,363,096 downwards.
CAAATTCAAATGTGGTGGTTTCTTTGACCTTAAGATCACGCCATAGCTGATCTCCCTGGAAAATATTGGCATATTGTTTTTTAAAAAATTTTTTCTGGACATGGGCTTCCACCACCCGGTTGATTTCATCTGCTTCGGGCCAGATATCTTTCATAAAGACAGGGTTGCCATCCGTGCTCATGCCCAATGGATCTGTTTCAAAATCAATATCGATTCTGCCGGCAATGGCATAGATGACCACCAGGATCGGGGACATGAGAAAGTTGCCCTTAACATCCTGGTGGATTCTGGCCTCAAAATTTCTATTGCCGGAAAGCACAGAGATCGCATCCAGGTCGTGGGTTTTAATGGCCTTTTCAATATAGGGATCGATGGGCCCTGAATTGCCGATGCAGGTCATGCAGCCAAACCCTGTGTTGTTGAATCCAATGGCTTCAAAAGTATCCATGAGCCCTGCGTCTTCAAGGTAATCCAAGACCACCCTTGAGCCTGGGGATAGACTTGTTTTAACGTACCAGGGAATACTGAGTCCTTTTTGAACGGCTTTTTTGGCCACAAGTCCTGCCCCGATCATGGTATAGGGGTTGGAGGTGTTGGTACAGGAGGTAATGGCGGCAATGACAATCGATCCATGGGTCAGGCAGGGGCTGTTTTTATCTTTTCCAGATTCCGGGGGAATCTGGGTGGTTTTTCGTTTTTCAAGATCATAGATGGCGGTTGTTTTTTCCTTGACCCCGGAAAGGACAATTCTGTCCTGGGGCCTTGAGGGACCGGCAATGGAAGGTTCAATGGCAGAGAGATCCACATCAAGGGTTTTTGAAAAAATAAGGTTCTGGTCATGGGTGTTAAACAATCCGCAGGTTTGACAATAGGTTTGGGTCAACGCTGCGGTGTCACTGCGGTTGGTCTTTTCCAGATAATCCAGGGTCTGGGAATCCACGGGGAAGAAGCCTGAGGTTGCCCCGTACTCCGGAGACATATTGGCAATGGTGGCCCGGTCTGTGAGGGTCAGGTTTTTAAGACCCTCTCCGGTATATTCAACAATTTTTTCCACCACGTTTTCTTTTCTGAGCAATTGGGTGACCACCAGGGCAATGTCCGTGGAGGTGATCCCTTTTTGGGGTTTGCCCCTAAAGTTGACCCCCACGATCCTGGGCAGGTTCATATAATAGGGTTGCCCCAGCATCACCGCTTCAGCCTCAATGCCGCCCACGCCCCAGCCCAGAACACCCAAGGCGTTGATCATGGTGGTGTGGGAGTCGGTTCCCACCAGAGTGTCCGGAAAGGCAAGGGTGCCGTCCTGGGTGGGTTTGGTGGCTACGACAGAGGCCAAGTATTCCAGGTTGACCTGGTGGCAGATCCCGGATTCGGGGGGCACCACCCTGAAGTTGTCAAAGTTTTTCTGGGCCCATTTTAAAAGCGTATACCGTTCGGCATTTCTTTGATATTCTTTTTGGGCATTCAGGAAAAAAGAATTTTTTTCTTTAAAGTGATCCACCTGGATAGAGTGGTCAATGACCAGGTCCACAGGCACCAGAGGGTTAATTTTTTTGGGATCACCCCCAGCCTTGTTCACCGCATCCCGCATGGCTGCAAAATCCACCACTGCCGGAACCCCGGTAAAGTCCTGCATCAGCACCCGGCCCGGGTAAAAGGCGATAAGGCCCGGGTCAGATTCGGGTGTTTCATAAAACCGGGCCGCATTGACCACATCTTCCCAGACAACAATGCCGTTGCCAACGTTCCGGGCCAGGTTTTCAATGATCACGCGGGCGGAAAAGGGAAGGGAACTGATTCGGGCAATCTGATGTTTTTCCAAAAGTTGAATATTGTGAACGATCAACTCTTTTTCTTGGAATGACAATTTTTCTTGAACGCTCTGCAGGGTCATTATCGGCTCCTTAAACGTTTTATGATGAATTCGTTGAATATTTGTAATCAATAAGATATTATCAATAAACCAATAGATCAAGCGCCAATTCTCAGAAATCATTTTTAATATTATGCAGCCATGGACGATACCTTTCTTACATTCATGGATGAACCAGATTCCATTGACCATTGCCGGGAAAACCGGCCTTGGAAAATCATGGTGGTTGATGATGAAAAATCAATTCATGACATCACCACTTTGAGTCTAAAGGAATTTACCTTTGACGGCCAAGGGGTGGAGTTCATCAATGCCTATTCTGCCCAACAGGCCCGCGCTTATCTTCAGGCCACTCCGGATATCGCACTCATGCTGGTGGATGTGGTCATGGAATCGGAAAATGCAGGCCTTGAGTTTGTCCGCTATTTCCGAAATGAATTGAAAAACAGTATTGTCCAAGTGGTTATCAGAACAGGCCAGCCCGGATATGCCCCGGAAGACCGGGTGATTTCCGACTACCAAATTAATTCGTATTTTTCAAAAACCGAGGTGACCTCCCAAAAACTTGTGAGTCTTGTGACCACCTCTCTTCGCACCTATCAGCTTTCTTTGGCCCTGCAGCAGGCCCTGGTCAAAGGTAAAAAAGCCGAGTCTGATTTGAGAGAGCTTAACCAGGACCTGGAAAAAAGGATTGAAGAACGGACAAAACAAGTGTCCAGGGCCAATCAGCTGAAAAGCCAGTTTCTTGCCAATATGAGCCATGAAATACGAACCCCCATGAACGGGATCATCGGCATGGCCAACCTGCTTTTGGATGAACCCCTGACCCTGAAACAAAAAAAGGTGGCCGGTATCATAAGGTCGTCCGGCAACACCCTGCTGGCTTTGATCAATGATATTTTAGATTTAAGCAAGATAGAAGCCGGACAGCTCGTGTTTGAACTCAAAGATTTTGAACTTAACGCATTGGTTCATGAAGCCCTGGCCTTGTTTAAGATAAAGGCCGATCAAAAAGGCTTAAAATTGATTGCCCATATTGATCCGGCACTGCCTTCTTGTCTTGCCGGGGACCCGGTGAGGCTCAAGCAGATCCTGGTCAATCTTTTGGGCAATGCCGTCAAGTTTACCTCCAAAGGCCGGGTAGACCTTGGGGTGTGTCTGGCCAAAGAATTTAAAGCGCATATTTTGATGAATATTGAAGTTAAAGATACCGGGCCTGGAATTGACAAGGCGTTTAAGGCCCGTATGTTTGATACCTTTTCCCAGGCAGATGCCTCAACAACCCGGAAATACGGAGGGACAGGTTTGGGTCTTGCCATTACCAGACAATTGGCCAATATGATGGACGGTCATGTTGACGCTTGGAACCGGCCGGGCGGCGGGGCGGTTTTCAAGGTGGGCCTCAAGCTGAAAAAGTATTCGGGAGTGCCCAGCCTCAAGGATGACGATCCTTTTTCCAAAGAGGCTCAATCTGTTCTGCTCGAACAAATTGGCAAAATGGATATCAATATCCGAGGGCGTTCAAAATTCTGTGTCAGTTGAATGAAAGCTGATATACTCAGCTAAATAAGGAGAACTGACATGACCGAAGAAAACACCGAATTTGATTTTCAAAAAGCCCTTAAAGGCATCCAGGAAGGTAAACCCTTCACAGGTAAGGGCGGCGTCCTTACATCATTAATCAAAAATCTTGCTGAAGCTGCTCTTGAAGGAGAGTTGGAGTCCCATCTCGGGCAGGAAGTTTCTGCCAACCGCCGTAATGGAAAAAGCAAAAAGACCATTAAATCCCTGGATGGTAAATTTGAGCTAAAAACCCCGCGTGACAGGGCCGGAACCTTCTCTCCACAGATCGTCAAAAAACATCAGACAACGCTCAGCGATGAAATTGAAAGAAAGATAATAGCCCTTTACGGCCTGGGCATGAGTTATAATGATATGGCTTCCCATTTACAGGAAATCTATGGACTTGAGATTTCAAATGCCACTCTGAGCACCATTACCGATAAAATCATCCATACCGTCAAAGAATGGCAGGCCAGGCCGTTGGAAAATGTGTACCCAATCGTATGGCTTGATGCCATACATTATAAAGTACGAGAAAACGGAAAGGTCGGCAGCAAAGCCGTTTACACAATTCTTGGGGTGAATATCGAGGGCCGCAAAGAGGTTCTTGGGCTGTACATATCCGAGAATGAGGGTGCGAACTTCTGGCTGCAGGTGTTAACAGACCTTTCAAACCGAGGGGTAAAAGATATCCTGATTGCCTGTGTTGATGGTCTAAAAGGTTTTCCCGAGGCCATTGAGACCATATTCCCGGACACAGAAGTTCAAGTCTGCGTAGTCCACCAGATCCGAAATTCATTGAAATACGTTGGTTCCAAAAATAAAAAGGAATTTATGGCAGATCTAAAACGTGTTTATAAAGCGGTCAATAAGGATCTGGCCGAAGAAGAACTGGATATCTTGGAAAATAAATGGAATGACAAATACCCGATTGTGATAAAATCCTGGCGGAACAACTGGGAACGCCTCAGTCATTTCTTTAAATATCCAGAAGAGATTCGACGGATAATATACACCACAAATACCATTGAGGCTGTGCATCGACAGTTTCGAAAACTGACCAAAACAAAGGGATCATTCCCGAACCAGGACAGCCTGTTAAAGCTGCTTTACATGGGGATCCAGAACGCCAGTAAAAAATGGACAATGCCGATTCAAAATTGGTCACTGACAATTTCCCAGTTGGCAATTTTCTTTGAAGGCCGGCTGGATAAAGAGCTGGGAATTTGATAGGGATTTATTTACAGATGGAAAAGATGGTTCCAGGAACTCCACTCCAGCAAAAGTCAACTCCTCCGACGTGGCTGATTGAAGGCCCATTCTCGGACCTGACTTTTACTTCCGCTGGCGCTGAGGCAGATCCGGGAACCGAAACCGTGACACAGAATTCTGAACATTCCCCAATATCCTTGTTGCCGAAGACAATCCAACCAACCAGAAAGTCATCAGCCTTATTTTGGAAAAGATGAATCTTTTTCCGGACATGGTTGCCCATGGGCAGGCTGTGCTTGGGAAAATGGCAAAAAAATCCTATGATGTATTGATTATGGATGTTCAGATGCCTGTTTTGGACGGCCTTGAAACCACCCGTATCATCCGGGACAAGCATTCTTTGGTCAAACAAAAAAATATACAGATTATCGCCCTTACCGCCATGGCCATGGATGAGGATGCAAAGGCCTGCAAACAAGCAGGGATGGATCAGTATTTAACCAAACCGACCCATCCCCAGAAATTGCTTTTGGCCATTGCCCGGGCTTTGGGCCTTTAAAAAAAGCCGGGCCTAAATTTTAACCTTATTTGGATTCTTCCTGGGCTCTGAGATCTTTTCTTAAAATTTTTCCCACATTGGACTTGGGCAGTTCCTGTCTGAACTCAACTGCCACGGGCAATTTATACTTTGCAAGTTTTCCGTTGCAATATTCAATCACCTCTTTTTCAGTCATGGACTGGCCTTCTTTGAGAATGACAAAGGCTTTTACAGCTTCTCCCCGTTTAGGATGGGGAATACCGATGCAGCAGGCTTCAAGCACTTTGGGATGTTCAAACAAAACCTCATCAATATCCCGGGGATAGACATTGTAGCCCCCGGAGATGATCATATCCTTGATTCGGTCAACAATGTAAAAATATCCCTCTTCATCCATTTTGGCCACATCCCCGGTGCAAAGATAACCATCTTTAGTCAGGGTCTTTTCAGTCTCTTCGGGCTTGTTCAGATATCCCTTCATGACCTGGGGCCCTCTGATGAGCAATTCACCCGGTTCTCCCACGGGCATCTCTTTGCTATTGTCTTCAAGATCGACTATTTTGCACTCTGTATTGGCTATGGGCAGGCCGATACTCCCCGTTTTCCGGTTGCCTTGAAAGGGGTTGATATGGGTCACCGGGGTGGATTCGGTCAAACCGAACCCTTCTACGATAATGGATCCTGTCTTTTCCTGAAAGGTGTTGATCACATCTATGGGCAGGGGAGCTGATCCTGAAAAGCATCCTTTAATGGAGGTCAGATCCGTGTTGGCCAGTTCCGGGTGGTCCAGAATGCCGATGTACATGGTGGGGACCAGGGGGGCAAAGGTGACTTTGAATTTTGAAATGGCTTCCAAAAGAGGTTCCGGCTGGGGTTTGGGGACCAGAATATTGGTCCAGCCCATGCGGATGGCAAAGTTCATGGAGGTGGACATGCCAAACACATGAAAGATGGGCAACGCCCCGAGCATGACTTCTTCTCCCATTTTAAAAGAGGGAAACCAGGCTTCAAGCTGCTGGATCTGGTAGGAGATGTTTTTATGGGTGAGCATAACGCCTTTGGAAACCCCTGTGGTGCCGCCGGTATATTGATACATGGCCACATCGTCCATGGAAAGCGCTGTCTGGGAATAATCAGGTTCGTGTTTGGCGATCACATCCTTGAATTTAAACAGATCAGGAGCAGGGGATACATCGGCTGCAAGGCCTTTTTTCTTAGCAACCAAAGGAAATAGCAAGCGTTTAACAAAGGGAAGATACTCGCCGATGGAGGTATAGACAATGGTTTTGATCTGGGTCTTTTCCCGCAGTTTTACCATCCGGTTGGCCAGAAGGTCCAGGGTGATGAGAATTTTGGAACTGGAGTCTGTGAACTGGTGCTCCAGCTCACGGTCCGAATAAAGGGGGTTGTTGAGCACCACAACACCACCGATTTTCAAGGTGGCATAATAGGCCACCACACAGGGAATGACATTGGGCAGCAATATGGCCACACTATCGCCTTTTTTGATGCCAAAGGACTTGAGTGCTGCAGCAAATCTGCCCACCATTTCGTTAAACTCCCGATAGGTCAGGGTATAGCCTTGGAAGATCAGTGCCGGATTGTCGGGGAATTTTTTCACAGATTCTTCAAGGTATTGGGGAACCAGGGTCTCCTGGTAATCCACCTGGTCTGTGACCCCTTTTTCATAGGAATCGGTCCAGATTTTTTGTGAATAGATGCTTTGATCAGACAAGGTCATCTCCTTTCTTCTGGTTTGGGATTAAAAGAGAAACTGCAAATGATTTGATAGGAAGAAATTAAGGGGTCTGTCAAGAGAAAAAACGAAAATTATTGAACATTGTTCATTTATTCAAATAGAAATATTTTTTTAGTAAAAGAGTTTCAATGACGGGACCGGGGGTAACCGACTTGAAACCTTGGCAGTCCTGTGGTAGGTTCCCGGCCATGAAAGTTATCAAAATAGGCGGCGGCTGTCTCAAAGACGGACCTGCAGCAAAAATAATAATTGAGTCAGTGATGTCCGGTTAGGTTTTTGCTTGCTCAATAATTTTTTGATCTTTGACAATATTGTCCCTGTTTGAACTATGAGAGCCCTGCTCCTCGCAGCCAAACAGGTCATTTAGAATGGCGGTTCGCAGCTGCCGAACTCTTTTGATCGTGACCTTTTCATTAAACTGTTTTTGGCAATGGATTGCCAGTAACAGGTAAGTGATAAGGCCGCCAAGAATCTGAACCATAAGGCCGTATTCACTGCGGGCAATGAGATGATATACCTTCAGATGTTCTTTCCACCATTTGAAAAAATCCTCAATGGTCCACCGGAGTTTATAAATTGTTGCTATTTGTTCCGCTGTTAAATCATGCCTGTCAGTTGCCACATAGTATTTGACGCCAGCAATTTTATAGCCAACAACCCGAACAGGCCTTTTCGTCTGGTTTTGATTCGGAGTACCAAGTTTAACCAGTGCATCATAAAAAATGTAGCTGTCGGAAGGGGTCTCGTGGTTATCAATAATTGTTCTTGTTGTCCTGGTTTTTATACGGCAGACAAAATGTTTGCCTTGCTCCTGAAGCAGGTCAAATTCTTTATGGGATTGATATCCACGATCCATAACACCTGTTTGCCCCTTGGAAAGTATTTTGGGAACAAAAGTGCGTTCAGCGCCGTTGCCTTCAGTCAAAAAGATTTTGTTTGGGATTCCGTGATTAATGTCAAATCCGCAATGTACTTTGGCTTTTTTACTTCCTTTTCTGTAGTTCGCCCAGTGCATTGAAAGGACTGCATTTATGAGACTACCGTCAATGGAAACCAACTCTCCTAACTCGGCGTGTTCACCCGGATGACACTCAAGAGCCTGTTTATAAAGATCCTCAAAGATAAATTGCAGTTGTTCGAGTCCCCTGTGATTGATGGCTTCACAGAAACTACTACGGCTGATACCACCGTCTGGCGCAATATTTTCTTTAGCAAAAACATTCTCCTTGAGATCCTGAATTAAATGTCGGGCAGACTTGTGCTCCTGAAGATGGAAATAAACCAAAGCATTTATCTGGTCTTCGAATGTCATTTTTAAAGGGCGGTCTCCTCGAGATTGTAATTCTGGTGCTTTTGAAAGTGACTTTATCAGAGGGCACCTGAAATTGTCAAAGTTCAGGGACCGTAGTTGTTTTTTAGGGACTGAGATGTGCGTCATTTGAGCTCCTTGAGTTAAATTTTCAAGGCGCACAAAAATTTTTACGCACATTTGTCAACACAAAACCGACTGTTTTTTCAATGATTTTAGATGCTTTTTATATGCAACAACCTAACCGGACACTACTGTAATTGAGTTGATCTCCCAGCGGGGCCAGGGGGATATCTTTGTACTTTCTGCCTTTTACGGGGTCACGGATATATTGATATCCGGCATTGAAAAAGCCCTTGCTGCAGAAGATAATATTCCCAAGATTATTACCCGGCTCAAGGGGCTTCACCATTCCATTATACAAGACTTGATCGATGATCCTTTCCAGAGAAAACAGCTGTCAAAATCCCTTGGAGAGATTTATGCCAAGCTGGAACGGTATTATTTCGGTATCAATTTTACACGGGAGGCCACTCCCAGGATGAAGGATATGATTGCCACATTCGGAGAACGCATTTCCGCTGTCATCCTGTCAAAGGCGGTTCGAGCCAAAGGATGCGACAGCGAATTTGTTTTACCCGAAACCTTAGGGATCGTTTCCGACGGCAAATTCATGGATGCCTCAGCCCTGATGGACAAAACCTCTGAAAATATTCAGTCCTGGCTGTCCAGCCATATGACGGACAAAAAAATACTTTTTATACCCGGATTTTACGGTATCAGCGAACAGGGCGATATCACCACCTTTGGCCGGGGTGGGTATGACTATTCCGCTGCCGTTGCAGCGGCCGGGGCCAAAGCGGATGTCCTTGAAATCTGGAAGGATACCCAGGGGTTTATGACAGCGGATCCAGACAATATTCCCCATTGCCGACTCATTCCCAAACTCACCTACGAGGAAGCAGCAGAGTTATCCTACACCGGGGCAGGCATTCTTCACCCCAGAACAGTGGAACCTGCGAAAAATGCCGGTATTGATATTGCCATTAAAAACACCTACAATCCTGATGCCCAGGGCAGTCTGATTACCCGGGATGTACCGATATCTGCCAATATTATCAAAATGTATCCTATACCACGGATGTGGCTGTATTAAAGAATTATGCCCCGGGCGTGGGGGCAAGGTTTGGATTTTTATCCCAGATTCTGGACCCCATTGCAAAAGAGGGGATCAATGTAAAATCCGTTGTCACCTCCCAGACCTGCATCAGTCTGATTTTGTCCAGAAAGGATATTCACAGGGCTCACAAAGCCGTGATTGCCTTGGAATCTGCCCCCTATGGAAAATCAATGGTAATAACGGATCTGGCACTGGTATCAATTGTCGGGGAAGGGCTTCATGCCAATCGGGGGATTGCTGCCAAATGTTTTTCAGCCGTGTCCCATGCCAGTGTCAATATTGAAATGATTTCTTCGGGAACCTCAAATGCGGCCCTTTATTTTTTGGTCAAAGAAAAACACCTGGATGAAACCATCCAGGCGCTGCACACGATATTTTTTGAAAAATGATCTTTGGCTGAAAATAAAAATTCTAGTCCAAAAGAGAGCCTCTTCTTCGTTTTTTTGAAGAGATGGACTGGCCGATAATCCATCCTAAGAGTAACACCCCCACACCCCCCAGAAACCATTTTATCATGCCGGTTCTGAACATGTGGCGGGATTCGCTTTCAAGTTGGTCAATGGTTTGAGTAAGGGCAATATTTTCAGCCTTTAATGTCTTGTTTTCTTCCAGGGTGCCTGTGACATCCTTTGATGCCTCTTTAAGGGCGGTGAGGTCTGTTGAAGATTTTTTTAAGGCCAGGCTCAATTGGTTTTTTTCCTGGTTGACCCGGGTCAGTTCTACGGTCAGTTCACGGGCCTTCTCTCCCTCTTCATTCTGCTGGACAGCCCATTGGGCCTTGTTTTGTTTAAACTCTGTTTTGAGCTGATCAACCTGGCGTTCAAGTTCTGTTTTTTCCCGGGTCAGCTGTTCAATGATCCTGGACTTTGGAGTGTCAAACACCACAAATTGTTTGTCCACCCATCCTTGATCTCCAGATGCCAGAGCAACCTTGTAAAATCCGTTTTCCTCTTTGAGAATGGTTAAGGAGGTATTGCTTCTCAGGGTTTTAATGACCGAATAATTGGTCCCTGGCCCTTGTCGGAAGGTGAGAAGAAGCATGTCGGAAACATAGGCGGTTTTGGCCTGCAAAAAAGATGCTGTAAGACTTATAAACAGGACCATGGCCCATGTCATTGTGAAGATTTTTTTCATTTTTTTTATTTGTCTCCTATAGTTTTTTCTGTTTCAATATCAATCCTTATGCTATTTTACAATACTTGAGCTGTAATACCCCTAAAAAAAACTTGTCAAAAAGCGTGGAACATGGGTATCAATAAATCAAATAAAAGATTTAAGGCAAACTTAAACGGTATGGAATGAATTATAAATCCTATAAAAAGTTGTGTATTGCCAATATCCTTAACGGGGTATCTGATGGGTTATCCAAATTTTCCAATCCCAGCCGGGTGGCCCTTCTTTTTGCCCACAGCCCGGATGACCCCATCCAGGTCTTTGATCCCCAGGACCTTTTAGGGGGGCACGAATCAAAGCTTGAAGAAGAGTTTTTAACCCAGGAAGAGACATGGCGGGAGCGGATTAAAACCAAGATCGCCAGGCAGCCAAGGGGATATTTGATCTTTAATGAGGATCCGGCGTTGTCAGGGCTGATTTCCTTTGCCGGTGCTTGCAGCGACTTTTTTTATCAGATCTGGTTTACCGAGCACCATCCAGACATGTGCTCCATCCGACCTACTGAAAAATGGCTGGAACAGGCTGCCACACTGCTGGCCAACGATTACAATTCCAATAACACGCCCATTAATTCTTCGGATTATGTGGTTAAAAATTATGGTCTTCAGGCCATTGCCGACTATCTTGTGGATGATCGGAACCGTAATCTGGGGTTTGATACCAAAATTCAAATCCCCAGTATTCTCAACCATATCCTGACCATTTCAAAAACCCGTGAAGAGGGGTCCTGGGCCAGGGGGGCCTTGTTTTTTACCGATCCTGTAACCATTGAAAGCATTGAGTTCCTGACAAAAATTCAACGTCATGAACGCCCTTTGATCAGTAATGTCAAGCATATCAGGAAATTGCTTGTGGGGGTTGAACGGTCGGATCGAAAACTGGTTTCCGATGGAAATACCATTATCGGCATCACAGATGCAGATGTGCCGGAATACGCTATCTGCGCCCATTTTAAAGGAGATTATGGTTTTTTGTGCATGGGCCATGAAAAGGTGGCCTCTTTTTCAGACGGCAATTTTCAGTCGTCTACACGGGAAGCCAGGATGGTTGAACTCGAAGAACTGCTTTTGGATTCAAAGCTGGACACCCAGGCTGCAAGCACGCTTTTTAATGTGGTTTCGGGTCTGGTGCACAGGGCCGGTCATGCCCGCCACGGGTGCACCCTGGTGATAGACCTTAACGATGAGCCGATCCAGCTGTCCGGCCATGTCTTGGATCCTCCTTTGAGCCTTTTGGAATCAAAAAATTATGAACTTGCCGGAGCACTTATGCGTATTGACGGGGCCGTACACTTGACCCCGGATACCCGGATTGACGGGTTTGCCTGTCTTTTGGACGGGAAAACCATTTCCTGGGAAAATATGGCCAGGGGGGCAAGGTATAATTCTGCCCTGCGGTTTTCAGCCGCCACCCCAAATGTGATTGTGGTGGTGGTTTCGGCAGACAGGCCCGTATCCATTATTTACAACGGTATTGAACTGAATGCCTTTTGCCGGTGGAAGCCGGTATACCAGTATATGCCTGAAATTATGACCCTTAACAAATATTTAAACGGAGTCACGATATGACACACGATCACACGCATTCCCACGACCACGACCACGACCACAGCCAGGGCAGTGAAATGACCATGGAAGAAAAATTGCTGACCCTGTTTTCCCATTGGATCAACCACAATGACAGCCACAAGGATAATTTTATCTCCTGGGCAACCAAGGCCAGGGAAGCCGGCCTTGATTCTGTGGCCCTCTCCCTTGAACAGGCCGGTACCCTGTCCCAGGAAGTGACGGAAAAACTCAAACAGGCCCTGGCAAATCTTAAGGCATAGGGCGGTTAGAGATCATATGAATGTATCTGGTTTGTCCATGGAGGAACTGGCGGGTCAAAGGCTGATGCTTGGTTTTGACGGCCTTTTTCTTAACTCAGAATTAAAGCATCTGATCCGGGAGTACAGGGCAGGGGGGATCATCCTGTTCAAATCCAATATTGAATCTGTCGACCAGCTGAAAAAATTATGCTTTGATGCAGGTCAATATGCCTTGGACTGTGGTCTGCCGCCTCTTTTCATTGCAATGGACCAGGAAGGAGGGGTGGTGGCAAGGCTTGGCAAGCCTTTTACCCAGTTTCCGGGCAACCCCCATGTGAAGACCCTTGAAGCGGCCCGGGAGTTTGCCCGGATTACTGCCCGTGAGCTTCTGGATGTGGGCGTTAATATGAATATGGCCCCGGTCATGGATGTGGCCCCCCGTGGGGTGGACAGTATCATGAAACAGCGGGTGTTTCCCGGGGATCATGACCTTGTGTCAAAATTAGGCACCGCCATGATTCAGACCTTTCAGGACCAAAACCTCATGGCCGTGGCAAAGCACTTTCCCGGAATCGGAAGGACGGTCAAAGATTCTCATTTTTCTCTACCTGTTTTGGATGCCGAGATACAGATGTTATGGGCCAGTGATATCAAGCCCTTTAAAGCGGCCCGGGATGTTAAGGTGGCAGGGATTATGCTCTCCCACATTTTCTATCCCCAATTGGATCCCGTCTGGCAGGCCAGTCTTTCTCCTCTTATTGCCGGGGAGTTGCTGAGAAACGAACTGGGCTATGACGGCCTTGTCATGACAGATGATCTGGACATGAAAGCCATTGATCATGATATCAAAACCTGTATGCGTCAGATCATGAGCGCAGAGATCGATCTTGCCCTGATCTGTCATTCAGGCCCCAATATTCAAAAGGCCAGGGATGCCGTCCTGGGGATACTTGAAACAAATTCGGATCTGTTTAAAAAGGGAAACGCCTCTGTGCAGCGGATACTCAGGGCCAAGGAAAAATTTTTAAGCGATTAAATTAAGTTGCAGCCCAATTAAATTTTTACCCTGGAAAAGACATCCTGCTCCAGGCTGGAGATCTTTTTATTTTGGAGCATGGTAAATCCCCGGGCCGCAATCATGGCAGCATTGTCTCCGCACAGGGCCGGTGGCGGGGAATACACCTGAATTCCCCTTTTTTTTGCGCTGTGTGCAAGCGTTTTGGCAAAGGTCTGGTTGGCAGAGACTCCGCCTGAAATACCGATGCGTTTGCAATTTTTTGCCAGGGCCGCATTCATCAGCTTTTGGGAGAGCACATCAATAACGGCCGCCTGGAAGCTTGCCGCCACAAGTTTCTTGTTTGAGTCTTTTATTTGGGGATGATCATGAAGATAGCGTGCCACCGCAGATTTTAACCCTGAAAAACTAAAGTCAAAACTGTTCTTTCCCAGCATACTCCTTGGAAATTTGATGAGTTCTTTATGGTTTTCTTTGGCCAAAGATTCGATCACAGGTCCTCCGGGATAGCCCAGGTTCATCATTTTTGAGACCTTGTCAAAGGCTTCCCCTGCGGCATCGTCCCGGGTCTGACCCATGAGTTCGAATGTATGGGGAGAAGATACATGGTAAATATTGGTATGCCCCCCTGAGACCACCAGGGCAATAAAGGGGAACTTGGGGGATTTTTCCAGAAGCAGCAGGGAGTAAATATGGGCTTCCAAATGATTGACCCCTGCCAGGGGAAGGTTTCTGGCCCAGGCAAAGGCCTTTGCAAAGGAAAAACCGACCAGCAAGGCCCCGATGAGTCCCGGGCCTTGGGTGGCTGCCACCCCGTCAATCTGGTCCAGGGTAATGCCGGCCTGGTTTACGGCCTGATCCACCACAGGTTCAATGGCTTCAATGTGCATGCGCGAGGCCAGTTCCGGCACCACGCCTCCGTATCTGGCATGGGTGTCAATCTGGGTGGCAATGACGGAAGAATGAATTTGGGTGCCGTTTTCCACAAGGGCAGCCGCGGTTTCATCACACGAGGATTCGATCCCGAGAATAAGCATGGATTATCTTAAAAAAACGGTGATCAGATATACTGCGTCTGAATTTCGTTGTTTTCCCTGGCCAGAATTTCTCCGATAAAATAGGCTTTTTCATTCATGGCATTCAAGCGGTCCATGATTTCCTGGGCGGATTTTTCCGGAACAACCAGCACCATTCCGATACCGTTGTTAAAGGTTCTTTGCATGTCTGTGTCAGGTACATTACCCTCTCGCTGAAGGATTTTAAAGACCTGTGGAATCTCCCATGACCCTTTGTGAATGACGGCCTTGCAGGCATCCGGAATGACCCGGATGATGTTTTCATCAATGCCCCCGCCTGTGATATGGACCAGACCGTGGACCGGCAGGTCTCTAAGCAGGCTTAAAATGGTGGACACATAAATGATGGTGGGCTTGAGCAGTTCTTCTCCAAGGGGGGTGCCCAGATCTTGAATCCGGGTGTTGACGTCATAGCCGCACTTGTCAAAAAATATTTTTCTGACCAGAGAAAATCCGTTTGAGTGAATACCGGAGGAGGCAAGGCCAATGAGCTTGTGCCCGGGCCGGATATAGGAGCCGTCAATGATTTTATCATTGTCCACGATGCCGACTGAAAAACCGGACAGATCATACTCTCCGTCTTGGTACATCCCCGGCATCTCAGCGGTTTCGCCGCCGATCAAGGCGCAGCCCGCCTGGGTGCAGCCTGCGGCAATGCCTTTGATAATCTGTTCCGCCACGGTGTTGTCCAGAGTGCCCATGGCCAGGTAATCCAGGAAAAATAAGGGTTTTGCTCCCTGAACAATGATGTCGTTGACGCACATGGCCACAAGATCAATTCCGATTGTGTCATGTTTATCCATCTGAAAGGCAACTTTCAGCTTGGTGCCCACACCATCGGTTGAGCTGACCAGCACGGGGTTGGCTGTATTGGACAAGTTCAGTGAAAAAAGACCGCCAAATCCGCCGATTTCACCTATGACACCGGATCTGGGCGTTGATTTGGCAATGTTTTTTATCCGGTCTACCAGCTGATTTGCCTTGTCTATGTCAACACCGGAATCTGCATATGTCAAAGAATCATTCATTTATATTCACCTTATGGAACCTGGAAAAGAATTAATTATATCTAAAATCCGTCAATAATACCCCCAAAACCCTTCAAAAGTCAAAAGCTTTTTGACATGGAGAGCCAGATGGAGTATCTATATTTATTTTAAAACCTGACTATTTCGGAGATGTAAATTTCATGGAAACAATCCATATTGGAATACTGGGATATGGCGTGGTAGGCGCCGGTGTTGCCAACTTGCTCAAACTGAAAGAACAGCTGCTCGAAGCCAGGATAGGCGCGTTGCTGAATCTTAAAACCATTGCTGATCTTGACATTGAAACAGACCGGGGAGTGGACTTGAAAGACACCCGTCTGGTCTCTGATGCCATGGCTGTGATCAATGATCCTGAAATTGATATTGTGGTTGAACTTATTGGCGGGGAAACCATTGCCAGGGAACTCACCCTCAAGGCCCTTGAGAATAAAAAACATGTGGTCACGGCAAACAAGGCCCTGCTGGCAGGATATGGCAATGACCTTGTCAAGACGGCCAGGACCAACCAGGTGGACCTTGGGTTTGAAGCCTCCTGCGGAGGATGCATGCCCATTATAAAGTCCTTGCGTGAAAGCCTTGTGGCCAATGATATCAATTCCATGTCCGCCATTCTCAACGGCACCTGCAACTATATTTTGACCAAAATTTCCCAGGACGGATCTGAATTTGAAGATGCCCTTAAATCTGCCCAGGAACTCGGGTTTGCAGAGGCGGAACCCTCTTTGGATGTGGACGGCCATGATACCGCCCATAAGCTGGCCATCCTCAATTCTTTGGCCCACGGCATGGAGATCAATTTGGATGATATCCATGTGGAAGGCATCCGGAATATCACTCCCAAGGATATTGAATTTGCAAGGGATTTTGGATACACCATCAAGCTTCTGGCCATTGGAAAGATTCACAAAAATCATGTGGAAGCCAGGGTTCATCCCACCATGATTTTAAAATCAAATCCCCTTTCCCATGTGGACCTTTCCATGAATGCCATTGCCATTGATGCCGATGCCACGGGCAAGACCATGCTCTACGGACACGGGGCCGGCATGATGCCCACAGCCTCGGCCGTGCTTTCTGATATTGCAGATATTGCAAGAAACATCATTGCCGGCACCACGCGTCGGGTGCCCATCCTGGGATATCCTGAAGACAATATTAAAAAAATTCCTATCCTGCCCATGGCGGAATTGTTTACACGGTACTATTTACGGTTTGAAGCCCAGGATCATCCCGGGGTGCTGGCCAAGATTTCAGGGATTCTGGGAGAAAATAAGATCAGTATCAAGTCGGTTCACCAGAAAGGGCGTCAGGCCAACGGCAAGGTACCTGTGGTCATGATCACCCATATGGCAAAGGAACGCTGGGTGCAATTTGCTCTTTCCCTTATCAGGGCATCGGATTCGGTGGTGGGGGATCCCATTGTGATCCGTATTGAAGACGATGAAAAAGAATAAAATCCTGCCTTTTCAAAGGTAAAATTACAGCATTGGGAGTAAACGACAAAATTATGAAAATACTAGTTGCTGATCTGGAAGGGGTATTTCTGCCGGAAATCTGGGCCAATGTGGCCCTGAAAACAGGAATAGAGGAACTCAAGCTGACCACAAGGGATATCAGCGATTATGATCTACTTATGACCAAACGCCTTTCCATACTGGAGGCGCACAATCTCACCCTCAAAGATATTCAGGAGGTGATCGCCACCCTGGATCCTTTGGACGGGGCAAAAAAGATGCTGGACTGGATCAGGAGCAGGGCCCAGATTATTATCCTTTCAGATACCTTTGAAGAATTTGCAGGCCCTTTGATGTCCAAGCTCGGGTCTCCGGCCCTGCTCTGTCATAATCTGACCGTGGATTCCCAAGGCAAAATTAAAGATTATAATCTCAGGATAGACAATCAGAAAACAAGGGCTGTCAAAGCCCTCCAAAGTCTTAACTATGAGGTTATTGCCTTTGGGGACTCCTATAATGATACCGGTATGATCCAGGCGGCTGACCATGGTTTTTTTTTTAAACCCCCTGAATCCATTGGTGTGGATTTTCCAAAGATTCCCATTACCCATTCCTATGATGAGTTAAAATCCATGATTACAAGGGTATTGGAAGATTGATGATGGATATTGACCGGTTTAAAGATCTTCGCGCCCTTGTGATCGGGGATCTGATGATTGATGAGTATTTATGGGGCTGTGTGGAACGGATTTCACCGGAAGCTCCAGTGCCGGTGGTGGCTGTTGAAAAAGAGAGTCAGACCCTGGGAGGGGCGGGCAATGTGATCAATAATCTGGTGGCTATGGGGGCAAAGGTCTTTGCCATTGGCACGGCCGGAACCGGCAAGGCGGGGCAGATGATCTTTAAAAAGCTTAAGGATCTCGGGGTGGAAACCTCGGGCATTGTCAGCGAGAAGGATCGGCCCACCACCAGAAAAACCCGGGTCATTGCCTCCAATCAGCAGGTGATCCGCATTGATAAGGAAATCAAGCAGAGAATTAAATCCCACACCCTGGAAAAACTGGTGGACATTATTGAGTCCCATATCCGCCAGGTGGACCTGATCATTATTTCAGATTATGACAAGGGGCTGGTCACCAGGGAACTTGTTGCCCGCACCGTTGCCCTTGCCCGCAAGCATGGGGTCCTTACCCTGGCAGATCCCAAATCCCTGGATTTTTCCAAATACCATAAGGTCTCTGTGCTGACTCCCAATAAAAAGGAGGCTGCCCTGGCCGCCAATATGGAGATTCTTACCCTGGATGACCTGGAAACGGCTGCCCAAAAGATCATGGACCTGGCCTCGCTTGAACGGCTGCTCATTACCTGCGGAAAAGACGGAATGGTGTTGTTTGAAAGGGGGTGCCCTTCACAGACCATCGCTTCTAAAGCCCGTCAGGTCTTTGATGTCTCAGGTGCCGGAGATACTGTGATTTCGCTTTTGGGTCTGGGCCTGGCCGCCGGGGCCGGATTTGCCGCTGCTGCCATGACAGCCAATGCAGCGGCCGGTATTGTGGTGGCCAAGGTGGGAACCGCCACCCCTTCAGTTGATGAATTAAAACAGGCCATGGACTCCAATATTTGAATTTTGTGAAAATAGTCCTTGACTTGGTAAGGTCTCTGGGCTATATTACGCTTCGTTGTTGCGGGGTGGAGCAGTCTGGTAGCTCGTCGGGCTCATAACCCGAAGGTCATTGGTTCAAATCCTTTCCCCGCTACCACTAAAAATAAAAGCCTTGCCCAGCAAGGCTTTTGTATTTATACAAGGCCCCTGTTTTCCGTCCATACGAGATTCTTTCTCAGTGACGGAAAACAGGGGTTTTATGATTTTAAACCTGTGGGTATTTTTTTGCCCTGTTTTTTCATAGCATTTCAAGACGGCACTGGGCGATTTTGTTTTTTTATGCAGCCTTGGGGCAGCAGGTCCCAGGTGATCCCCTTTTTTTTTAGGTGAAAAAAATTGCAGGCTTGATCGGAAAAGAAATTTTGTACCATTGATCAGGGCCTGGGTCTGTGTTATTTTAGAGCATAACCTCAGTATAAACAGAGGAGGTCCCATGCAAATTTCTATTACGTTTAAGAACATTGAGTCGTCAGACGCCCTTAAATCCCACATTCACGAAAAATTTGAAAAATTGGACAAAATGCTTGATCATTCCGCTGATGTCCATATTGTTCTTTCTGTGGAAAAATTAACCTATATTGCAGAAATGAATTTGGCCTGTGATAAAATCAAGATTCACGCAAGGGAAACGGTTGAAAATAACATGTATTCAGCCATTGACACCCTTTCTGATAAGGTCCGGCTTCAGATTCGAAAATATAAGGATAAACAAAGACGCCATTTGGCCGGAGACAAGCAGAGTATCAAAACCCAGATGACAGATACGCTTATGACCGGGTAAGGCTGATATACAAAGTCTTTTGTTCTGGATGAATCCTGGTGCCGCAATGGGTTTTTCATCTGTTCCAGTATGAATTTGGATGATAAAACAAGTCCAATGGGCCCAAACTTGATTTGCCCAATTAAAGCAATGACTGTTTCATTGCTTTAATTGGCTGGGTGGTTTTAACCCCAGGTGAATGCTTTTTGGGGTGGCAGGTGGAATATGACATAACCCGGTATCTGTATGTTTAATACAGTTGATGTTTGAAAATGCCCTAGGAATCTTCGTCCGTGCTTTTGACTTGTATCTCATTTTCAGTCTGGCTCTCAATTTTGTCTTCAGCGGGTTCTTCATCTTTTAATAAGAACTTAAGTGGAAATGAGACACTGACCTGGAAATCCGGAGAGTCGCTGGTCAGGCCGATGCCCACGTTAAAATCAACGGACGAAAAGTCATTGATGACCTTTGACAGGCCAATGGAAAAGGTGGATGTGGTAAAGTAAGACCCATTTACGCTGGTTCCGTCAAGCTCTGTTTCCAGGGTATAGCGACTCTGAAATCCAAAGCTTAAGGAGGTATCCAGGTTCAGGGCAAGGGCGGTGCCAAGATGGAAGCCAAAGCTCTGTCCGGGCTTGACATGGCCGACTACCTTGTCTTTACCCGGGGAATAGGTCCAGGATAATCCCCCGTAAAGGATAACCGGATCCAGGGTGGTCATGGAGGTTAAAGATAGACCCCAGGTTTGAAACCCGCTTCCAAGGGCCGGCTCATCCGCTGTGACAATTCGATATGGATCATCCCCTGTGGTGGATTTCCAGCTCACCCCGATCAGGGTATCCGGCATGAATGAATGGGATTTGAACAATTGATGGCTTAGCCCCAGTGAGATATCCCCGATGCCGCCGGTATCGTCAGAGGTATACAAGCCGTCTGCACGCACGGTGCGCTCCTTTTGGTATCCCACGGGAATAAAAAGGTCAAACTGCAGATCCCAGGGCAACCCGATCCTAAAGGAATGGTTGGTCATCATAATATCCCGGCTCATGGATTCAGATACAATGTCGCCGACCACAAGAACAGGAAATATGGTAAACCCGTCAATTACAATTTTATCGTAAGAGGTATGGGCATAAAAAAGGCTGGGTTCATATACAAATTCATAGGGCCGCAGGAGCATGCCCTGTTCCACGCCGAATCGCCTTTCAAAGGCGGTTTGGATCAGTTCATAATTTTCCTGGGCCTCCTGTTCAAGGGCTGCCCGGGTCTCATCTGATTTTTGTTCAAGCGGTTCTGTCTGGGTTTTCTTTTTTTGGGGCGGCTTCTCCATGATCATGCGTTCGAGCGCCTCAATCCGTTCTGACAGGTTTTTGATGGTCTGGCTACTATCCTGATTCATCTGTTCAAGCCTGTTGATTTCCTGCTTAAGGCCTTCATAGGAGGCCTCACCTGCGGGGGCTGGGGGGAGATTTTCTTGTGCCCGAAGTGTCTGGCAGGTCATCAGCAATACCATAACCAAAATCAAAAATCGTGGATATCTCATTGTATTGGGCTCACTGTTTTTTTTTTTCGGGTTAACGGAACCATGGGGATGCGAAGAACCATCCGTCCCACATAGTCGGGAAAAGGAATGGTTGCCTCCATGGCTTTGGGGGCAAGCGGGCTTAATTTCCCGGTTTTGGTCTGACTCATCAGGGCTGTCTTTTCTTCAGGATTGGCCACGTAAAAGGCGATCCGGCTTTTCCAGAGGGATTCGAACTGCTTGAGGGGCAAGGAGAGATTCCCAAATGCCGGATCCCCGAGAAGGATGTGGTTTCCCAGTTTTTTTTTGAAGACCACAAAATGATCCAGTTCTTTCATGCGGAAAGGCAGGATGGCCGGCAAATCAAAGAATTCAAGATCATCAACGCTCATGTCTGCAAAGCCCAGGCCCTCATAGCCCACGGCCTTGGCAAACCGCTTGAGATCGTAAAGGGAAAATTCACCCCTTGCCTTTATCCTGGCCGGATCTGAATTTTTTAAAATGGTCAGGGTAATGGCCATTTCCGAAAATTTTTTATGGTGGTGAAAGGTCAAAAGGGTGGAAAGGGCGGCTGCCCCGCAGCTGACATCCCACCCCTGGCGGGTGATATTGTTCCAGCGGATCTGGTTCAAGCTCAAGGTGTTCTGTCCAAAGTGAAGATTCCCGAGACGCAGGTTCACCCGGCTGGCCGGACAGGAAGGGTCCGGCCAGGTGAATAAAATAAAAATAATTAAAAGAAAAATCCAAGTTTTTTGATGGGAAAGCACAGAACTTTCCATCATTTTCTTCTCTCTTTCAGCCCGTTTTTAGGACTTAATTTTTTAGGGTTGCAACATCCCGTTCAGCCAGTTTTGCTGGACTAAAGTCCCTATGGTTGAATCAAGGGTGATATTTAAATTTAACAGCACATTGACAGGGGAGTTTACCGCATTGATGTTGATCAGAGAACTCAAGTTCTGCTGGGCATTGTCCGTAATGTTCAAAGACCCCATATTATTTGTCTGATGAAAGTTGTTGGTGGTGTTATAGGTTGACTGGGCCGGGGGGCTGAAAATGAGAATATCCCCAATCGCCTCAGAGTTGTTGCCTCTGTAATTAAAGGGGATGTTGGTCAGGAGATTGTCCAGTATCCCATCCCAGGTGCTTGTGCTTCCTGCGGTGATATTGTCCATTTGCTCATCGCTGAGCGGGTCCATGCCCCATGCCTGCAAAGGCATCATTAAACAGGCAAGTATCAGAGCTGAAATGATAATACCGTTTTTTGTTTTCATGATACACCTTTAAAACTTGTGTTGATCATTAACAAACAAGCTGTTCGGTTTTGCGGGGGTAGGGCTGTTAAGGTTTAACAGCCCTACCCCCGCTTTTTTTCCTTTTGCAAATTTAATGGGTCTGGCTGATAAAGTTGCTCTGGTTGAGATTGATCATACTGACACCGTCCATGTTGCCGCCGGTAGAAACGTTGACTCCGTTTGCCACCTGGCCGCCGGCTGCCGTAACCACGTTCAGTCCCTGAAGATTGCTTTGGGCACTGCCGGACAGGCTGATACCGTAGGCTGAGTTCACGGTAAGGGCTGAATCGTCAACCACGATATACTCAGCTTCTGCCTCCTCAATGAAGATGGGGGCGCGGAATTTAGCATAGACATCCACGTCCAGGCTAGTTTCTTCGCTTGCCTCAAGATTGAAGACATCCTTTAGGTAGGTGGCATCCACCCATGCATAGGTGGTAGTAGCGCTTTGGGACCCTGTACAGGACGCCCCGTCGCCTGCAGCACACCCGGCGCCGTTGAAGCCTGCTGCGCCGGCTTCGGCGTTATAGGTATCTGACCAATCGTAGGATCCGCCTGAGGCTTGACTGTTTTCGCTTTGGCCGCCACTGGTCAGATCATACCATGATGAATCGGGATATCCAGGGTCACCCGTGGTTCCCCCAGAATCGGTCGCATAGTTGCTTGAAGATCCACTGGTCTCCTGCGAGCATTCAGCAGAGGCGGTTTCGTTCCAGTCCTCACTGCCGTATGCTGCAAACCCCTGTCCCACAAACCCTTGGCCGTATCCGGTGGTCTCGCCAGTTTCTTCATTGTAGACCCCATCCACAGTGACCTTCCCGTCATAGGTAAAACGGTGGAGTTCCCCTTCGATGGTTGCATACTCAAGCTCATTGTTGATGGCCAGGTTTCTGGTCTGTTTGTATTGGGCGTCGGCATCAATGATGACGTCATACCCTTCTCTTCGATACTCATCCAGATCTGCCCCGCCGCCGGAGACCTGCTTGATAAAGTTATTCTGGTTTAAATTCAGATCTGTTCCTGCAAATTCTATCGTGTTTGAGGGCTTACCCTCATCAAAGATATAGGCTGATGTGAATTCACCTATGGTCTGGACATTGACCCCGTTGGCCACCTGGTTACCACATTTAGACCCTGAAGACCGCTCTGGGCATCGCCGGAAAGCTCTATGCCCCCGGCCTCGTTAATGGTGGCCTTAGAATTACCGGCCACAATGGCACCGCCGTCGGTGTCACCGCCGTGGTGTCCCCTGCCTGCAGTTACCTTGTCCAGACCCGTATCTCCTATGAGCTAGGGGCCTGCCTGGACCGGCAGGACAAAACAAAACCCGATAAAAACAGAGATTAAAATTAAATACCATTTGCCTTTCATGAATCGCCCTCCTTAAAAAAATGGTTAATAAATTCAAGGTGATCCGTTTTAAGAAATAACACAAAGATCAAAACAAATTGTGCAGGAATACGAAACAGGAAAAAGGCGTATCAATAATACAAGTGTTTTAGGAAACAAAATTTAAGTATCAAAAATTGAAGCGGAATTCAAAGAAATCATTCTTCTGGGTAACTAATGATTGTTATCTGCTTAATGACCCCTTAGACTGCCTCAAAACAATCTGCTTTTGGATTGTCAATCATTTTTTTTAGGCTTCGGGCGGTTTAACGATGTTTAAAATAGTGTGAATTGTTTTGTCCTGTTAATTTAAGATGTTATGGTATTGCGTTTTTTTAATGTTTTTGTCGCTTGATTACAGCTCAAACCGGCATGGCTTTTTTGTTTTTCCCTGGCCGAGGGTTTATTTTTGAACATGGATTCTCTTGTAAAGGGATTGGGCGGGTTTAAACCCGGATAACTATAGAAATCCGTTGATTTTAAAGGGTTGGTTGGTATAATATTTTATTCTGACTTAATCCTGAAGATGAGGCCCTATGAAGATTATAACCACCCACAAAGGTTCAGATTTTGATGCCCTGGCAAGCCTGGTGGCTGCCACCCTGGTTTACCCTGATGCCAAACCCGTGCTTCCGGGCACGGTGAATGCGAATCTTAAAGCGTTTTTATCCATTCACAAGGATTTGTTTGAGCTGTACAGTCCAAAGGAGATTGACATTGATTCGGTTGACACCTTGATTGTGGTGGACACCAACTCATGGAACCGTATAGACCAGCGCCTTTCTGTCCTTGCCGACAAGCCAAATCTTGAAATAATCATATGGGATCATCATCTTAAAGGGGATATGAAGGCCAATGAAAAACATATCAGAGAAATCGGGGCCACGGTGACCATGCTGGTTCAGGAAATAGAAAAACAGCGTAAACTCATTACCCCGATTCAGGCCACCTTGTTTCTCATGGGGCTCTATGAAGATACGGGAAATCTGTCTTTTCCCTCAACCCTTGCAGAAGATGCCTATGCCGCTGGATTCCTTTTGGACTGGAAGGCGGATTTGAATATTTTAACCACTTTTTTACAACCTGCCTATGGGAAAAAACAAAAGGATGTTCTCTTTGAGATGATTCAGCTGGCAGAGCGAAGCGAAATCAACGGGTTTACCCTGAGCCTGTCGGAAATGGAGATCAGCGGCCGGGTGCAGAACCTTGCCATGGTGCTTCAGATGTACCGGGAAATTGTCAACGTGGATGTGGCCTTTGGCATTTTCAAGGACAAAGACAAAGACAAATGCATGGTCATCGGCAGGAGCGGGGTGGATGAGGTGAATATTGGATTTATGATGCGCAGCATGGGCGGGGGCGGACATCCCGGGGCAGGATCTGCCCTGCTCAAGGGGACCAATCCTGAGACCGTGCGCGAAATGATAATGGAGCTGATTCAGGGCAATCAGTATTCATCCGTGATGCTGGCCGATATCATGTCCTATCCCGTGGTGACGGTCAATGCAGCCACCCCTGTGGAGGAGGTGGCCATGATGCTTCGGGATATGGGGTGCACAGGCATGCCTGTGGTGGATGATGAGGACCACCTTGTGGGTGTGATTTCCAGGCGGGATTTTAAAAAGGTGAGAAAAACCAAACAGATGCAGTCCCCCGTAAAAGCCATTATGAGCCGGAATCTAATCACCATTCCCCATAATAAAAGCGCCATTGAGGCTGCCCGGCTTATGATCCGCCATGACATCGGCCGGGTGCCGGTGATGGAAGATGATAAAATTATCGGGATTATAACACGGTCAGATGCCATGCTCTATTTTTATGATCTGCTGCCCGATTAATTGGGACCTTTACATTGGTTTGCATTGAATTGAAATTAGCCCCGGGGTTTGGCCCGGGGCACGGTATTTCGCATCGGCTAAAGCTTGAGCTTTGACTGGGCTTGTACGGCCAGTTTTTCCCTGAAGATTTTTGAATTATGACGGATATCCACCGGGAATGAGGGGTTGATGAGAATATGCTCGATCTTTGAGGTCAAAGGATTGGATCTGGCCAGATCTCTAAGCTCTTGGATAAACTTTTTTTTATTCGCTATTTTCCCCATGGGCTCAATAAAAATTACCGGAACCTGGCAGGCCTTTGGCCCCACCCCTGTCAGGGCACTTCTAAGCACCTTGGCATGGGTATTGAAAATGGCTTCCACCGGAATGGTGTACAAGGGCTCTTTCCCGGTTTCAACCCGATGGTTTTTCCTCCCGCAGAACCAGATCCTTCCTTTGGAATCCTGCCACCCAAGATCCCCCATTCTGTGCCAGACATTACCGTCTGGATCATCCATTTTTGCCAAAAGGTCTGCTTTGCGGTTGTTAAAATAATTTTTGGTGACCAGATCTGCCTTGACCGCGATTTCGCCCACCTGGTTTTCAGGTACAACCAGGGTGTCCCTGATCTGGGTGATGGGATCATCACTGATTTTGATCAGTTTTATCTGGGTGTCACAGATGGGCCGGCCAATACACATGCCAAACCCCTGTTCAGAAAGTTTTTTGGTTTCAGAGAGGATTTCATGGGAGCCAATGGAAATGATGGGAACCGCTTCGGTGGCGCCGTATGGGGTGTGGATCTGAGTGTTCTTTGACAGCATGGTTGAAAATTGTTCTATATTGGTAGGACTGACCGGCGCCCCTGCAGAGACCACCCGCCGTAAGGAGGGCAGTTTAATTTTATTTTTTTTCCCGTATGCGCCCACCCGGTTGAGCAGGGCAGGAGAGGCAAACATATTGGTGACCCCTTGGTTTTCAATGGCTTCGATGATTTTCAACGGATTCACCTGGGCCGGTTTTGTGGGGTCCATGTCCGGAATGACTGCGGTCATGCCCAGGGCCGGGTCAAACAAAGCAAAGAGAGGAAAGGTGGGCAGGTCAACTTCATCGGGTGCAATATTGAAATGGGCCTGGATCTGCTGGATCTGGGCATCAAAATTACCATGGGTATAGACCACGCCCTTGGCAGGTCCTGTGGAGCCTGTGGTAAATACAATGGCGGCGGTTTCATTGGCTGTGGTCTGGGCCCTGGGAAAGGGCTCCGGGGCATGGGCCATGAGCTGGTCCAGGGTATATCCTCCCCAGAACCATTTTTTTCCCACCGTGACCCAATGTTTGACGCTTTTAAAAAAACCCGGGCGCAGGGATCTTAACACATGGGCCTTTTCTATGCCGATAAAGGCTTTGGGGCGGCTTTGTTCAAGGCATTGGAGCATCCGGTCTATGCCCATGCCCGGATCCACCACCACGGGAACGGCCCCGACCTTGAACATGGCAAAAATGGTCGTGAAAAATTCCATGCCCGGGGTCACCATTAAAATGGTCCGCATGCCCCGGCTGATGCCGATGCGTTCAAGGCCGAATGCCAGGGCATCTGATTCTTTTTCCAGCTGGGTAAAGGTCATCTGGCTGTAAAGGACCCTGCCGGCCTTGTCCCGTCCGGCCGGGTATACCACGGCCCGCTTAAAAGGGTATTTATCGCAGGATTGTTTGAGTCTGTGGGAGATGTTGATATAGGATGTCATTAAAATATCTTTTTAATTTTAAATAAAATGGTCTGGACCATCCCTTCCGGGGGGGTGTCTGCCGAAGCGTTTAGCTGGGCGGTCTGCTCCCGGGAGACGGTTAAGGCGGTCTGGCCGCTGGTGGTCAGGTCTTTGGCGCTTGCCTCTACCTGGACAAGGCCCTTGGCCGGGTTTACCTGGAAGAGGACAAAGGTTTCTTTTACGGGCTTTTCAAGTTTTGCAAATGCCTTTAGCAGTTTGTTTTTGCCGTTGACCCAGATTTTTTTCTGGCTTTGGGCAATTTTATTTTGTTCGGGATATTGCTCCCCAATGGCCTGGATCCGCTGGATTTCACTGTCATAAATGTCAATTTGTCCGTTAAAAACAATCAAAGCATCATACAGGTCTGGAAAATGTTCAAAGGAAAATTTGAGCATCTCCGGGGGCAGGTTGACATGGGCAAGGACCATGGGTTTGTAAGTTCTGGAATGGGTTCCCGGACCTGAAAAATACCAAGTGTAGGCGAAAAATCCAGCCGTGCCAGCGGCGGTCAATACCAGAACCATAAAAATCAGTTTTTTGATGGAAAACCGTTTTTTCTTTTTTACAGAGGCGTTGTCAGGCGCATTTCCCTCTTTATCCCCGGGTGCCCCTGCATTTTCCCCAGGGGGATTTGGAGGTTCAGGCGTTTTTTTATTCTTTTTTTTCAAGAATTCAAGCATAGGCTCTTTTTTACCTGTCCTGAACCAAAAAGTCAAAAATTCGTGTTTTTAACTAGAAACGATTTGACCAGGTCCAGGGTTTGTTGGGGTTTGTCTTCAAAAAGATAATGACCTGCGTCTTCAAATGTGTGGGATTCGGCTGTTGGAAACCTGCGTTTGAACTCGTTGAAAAAATGTTTGTCAAACACAAAATCCCGCATTCCCCAGAGAAACATCAGCTGTTCCGGGGCAAGGGTGTTCAGGTGCTGATCTACCTTTTCCACTATTTTATAGCTTTGGTCTTTTTCGGTTATGGGGATGTCCTGGACAAATTTTAAGGTGGCAATTCTGTTTTTCCAGGAGTTGTACGGGGCCACAAGTCCTTTTTTAACCTCTGGATCCAAGGGCTTTTTTGATCCCAGAAAAAGGGCGCCCCTGGCAAAGATATTGCCGCCTAAAACAGCAGGCAGGGCAAAAAAAGGCAAATATTTAATCATCCGCAAAGCCATGGGCAAGGGCTTGTCCTTTGGAAGAAAAAAACCTGAGGTATTGGTGATGACAATTTTATCCACCCGGTCCAGGTGATCAAGGGCCCAGGCAAGCCCTATCATGCCGCCCCAGTCATGGACAATGAGGCTTATTTTTTGATTGAGTTTTAAATGGCTGATTAGAGAATCCAGATCATCCACCCGGGATTTGAGGGTATACTCATAATCCTCTGCCCCTGGCTTGTCTGAAAATCCGCATCCCATATGGTCCGGGACAATGGTTCGATGGGTGGCTGACAATCCTGTGATCAGGTGTCTATAGTAAAAAGACCAGGTGGGATTTCCATGGACCATGAGTATGGGGTCGCCTTTGCCCTTATCCACATAGTGCAGCTTTTGCCCGCCCATATCCAGATAATTGGGTTCAAAGGGGTAAAGGGGTTCAAACCCTTTTGTGGAGGTCAGTGTCTGGTTGATCTGCCGGCTTACCATTGAACCCCCATAAAATAGCAGTTCAACCCGGATCCCACCCCTAGAAAGGCCACAAAATCCCCAGGTTCAAGAAATCCGCGTTCATCTGCAATGGCTGCCGTAATGGGCAAAGAGACCGTGCCCACATTGCCTAAGAAAGGAAAGGTGATAAAGTCTTTTTTCCGATCAATGTTCATGGTGGTGTAAAATCGCTGGTGGTGGCCTTCCCCCACCTGGTGGGCAATGAATTTGTCGGGTTTGTCATCAGGGATGTTAAACTCTTTTTTGAACAATTCATAGGTGGAAACGGCCAGTTCTGTGCCGTTGTCCAGAACGTCCTGGGCCTGGGTCCGCATGATCACCCGACTGTTCGTGGGCATTCCTTTTTCTTCAAATCCCCAGTGGCAGAGGCCGAAATGGCGGATGGCATTCTGGACCACCCCGCCCTTGACGGCATGGCGTTGGGTGTCTTTGCGTCCTAAGGTGCCGTCGGTAAGGAGTACGGCAGCAGCGCCTGATCCCCCGGTCATGGTGGCAATGGTTTCCTTGTAAAAATCAACGCTTTTCCGGGTGTTGATTTCATCTATGGTGCCCTCTACAATCTGTCTTGCCGTCTCACAGGAAACCACAAGGCCTGCTTTGATATTGCCAAGCTCGATTTCATTGGCCACCTGGACCATGCCTGTGATCATGCCCAGGCAGGCCGATTTAACATCGTAGACAATGGCCTGGGGACCGATGCCCAAGGCATCTGCAACCGCGCAGGAGGTGGCAGGCTCAAACCCGTCCTGGCCCACGCCGCAGAATGTTAAGGCTCCGATTTCTTTGGGGTCGATCCCGGCCTCTTCAAGCGCCCGTTTGCCTGCAACGGCAGCATGCTCTGCAAGGGTGTGGTCCACATCCCAGTAACGACGCTCTTTGATGCCGGTGAGGATTTCAAGCTGGCCCGGCATAAATCCGGTGGCCTTGTAAAACGGGGCCATTTTTTCTTCAATTTCCAGGCTGGTCACAATGTGCGGGGCCAGTTCATATCCAAAGGATTCAATAAACACTTTGGTGTATTTCATTTTTTTCTCCAAAAATCCATAAGATCCTGGCGGGTAGTTCCTGCCAGCTTCATTCCCATGTCTTTGTAAAACACAATTTCAAGGTCATCGGAAAACATGTGGGCATCGGCAATCACGTAAGGTTCAGGTCCGTATCCCAATTTCTTTATCTCTATTTCATACCGTGCGTTTCGGGTCTTTCGGGTCACGGGCCCCCGGCATTTTAAATCACTTTCATTGCCCGGCAGGACATCGTAATGTACCCCAGGCGCGGACAACACCCAGCCCATGCGCTGGACAAATACCCTCAGGGTGTGGGCACAGCATTCATACATCAGGGTACCGGGCATGACCATGTCATCAATAAAATGGCAGGTTAAGAACCAGTCATCCGGATGGATGTCGGCCTGGGCCACAATTTTCCCCAGGCCAAATCGTCCTCCCAGGGGATCCAGTTCAAGCACCCTGTGAATCAGGGTCATCTGCCCTCCGGGCAGCCATTGGTTTTGGCCCAGAGCGATTCCCTTGAACTGTTTGCCAAAGGCGGTTTCAAGGTCTCCTTTTCTCAGGGCCTCAATTTGTGCCTCTGAATAGGATTCTTTTGTCATTTTCACCAGGGGCGGAATGGTTTTTTCAGGTCTTATGGTTTCCAGATCCTGTTTTTTCAGTATAATCCCCCCTGAATTTTCCACCTCTGTTTCCGTGAAAAATCCAGCACAGCCATCTTGCATGGAAATAAAAAGGTGACCGTCAATATACCCTTTGTAATGAAAAAAGAAAAGATAGATCTCACCCTGCTTGAGAAACCGGTCGATTTCAATATGGTATTCGATAGTTTCCCCGGGGCAGGGCAGGGTTCGGTGAAAGGTGACTTTGGCGTCTAAAAGCCTGTATTTTCGTTTGCCTTTGACCTGATGATCAATGCCCAGCCAGGCACAGAGAAACAGATCGGCCTGGCCTGCCTCAATGGAGATGGACACCGGGGCACGGCCCCCGTCCAGATACCAGGCATTTTCAAGGACATCGTGCTGGGTGACGATTTTACCGGACCCCAAAGAGAGCATCTCCCCCTGGATTTCCATGATTCTGTCCACCAGCATCAGGGGCTCATTGGGCAGGCGCACCCTCACAGGATAGGTGTCAATGATGTCAAATGCAGGTCCCAGAACCCGGCCTGCCTTGCCCACGGCATATTCCATACATTGGTCCCGGTCCAGGAAGACGGGCCGCTTTTTTGGGGGGCTTGGGGGAGGAGGAGAAAGAGGCTTTTTTATCGCCAGGGGCGTGACCATGGGGGCTGGTGTCGTTTCAGGTTTGGACCCAGGTTCAGCTCCTGCCATGGCCGTTATCTGGCGGCCCATTTCATCCATGTTCTGACTGGAAAATTCAAGAAAAAGTTCATGGGCTCTTGCGGCTGAATCCTGGGTTGCGCTCAGCAAATTAAAATGTTGCTCTGCCAGTCTGGTCTTATTTGGGCCTGCAGCCATAGGCGGGGGCTGGATCCCAAGGGATCGGATAAATTCTTCTGAAATCAGAGGCCGGGTGACGGGCAATTGGATTTGAAAGGGGGGATGATCCTTTTTTGTATCCTCTCCATTTTTGTCAGATTCAGATTTCTTACAAGGCACAGGGCTAGGGGCCAGGATAAGATGTGCGCTTGCCCCGTCCGGGGTCAGGCTTCCCACGGCTGCCAGGTCAACCGCTTTTTTCTTTTTTGAGTTTTGTGCAACCCCTTTGGCAGATCTATCGTGAAATAAGCAGAGGGTTGTGGCGATGACAGAAAACAGCCCGGATGCCCCATGGGTGTTTCCAAAAATTTGTGCCGGGCAAAACAGGTCTGGCCTTGGGGTGGTTTCAACCGGGGCGGCCGGGTTTGAACCGTTGGAGACAAAGGTGTCAATCGCGTGGCGTTCGGTTTTACCATCAATATGATCCTGGCTGTTTGCCAGGCAGATCAACGAGAGATCCTTGAATTTTTGTCCTGATGAATCAAGGGCTTTTTGTAAAGACAGGCCATAGCAGGTTTGCTTTTGGTTGCTCATTTGCCTGCCTTTTTCTCCTTCAAAAGGGGCACCGCCTGCACTGCCTGCTCCTGTGACCACACCATAAATTTTGTCTTGGTCTTTGACGGCCTGGTCCAGCCGTTTGAGGACCAGGGCGGCAGCGCCTTCAGAGGGCAGGACCAAAGGGTCCTGTTCTGACAGGGCCAGATTCTGGGTGAACCGGCGTATTTCTCCGGCCAAATCCACGGCCCCGCACAGGAAAATATCAGTCTCAAGGCTTCCCAGAGACTGAATCCCTGTTTCAATGGCCTTAATGCCGGATGCAGAGCCTGCGGACAGGGTAAAGCAGGGGCCCCCGAATTTAAATTCACGGGCTGTCCTGGATGCCACTATACCGCCTAAAGCGCCCAGGGTCCGGTCAAAGTTCAACTTCGGGCTGATATGGTCCTTTACATGGGAGGGTAGGTCGTGGAGAAGCCAGCGCAGGTAAAAGTCTGTGGCCTGGAAATCAAAATCAATGCCCATGGCACAGCCCATGCGAAGGCGAAGCGGATCTGAACTTGAAGGTCGAGGTCTGATACCCGCATCTGCCAGCGCTCCTTTGGCTGCCTTGAGCATGACCAGATGCTGGGGCAGGATATCTGAGAGCATCTTGGGAGGGATATGAAATTCTTTTAGATCCAAAGCGAGTGATTTTAAAAAAAGGGTCTGGCGTTGCTGGATCTCCTTGGCCAGGTGGGCGGACCTGCGCCACCGGTGGTGCCCTGATTCAGGTTCTGGTTTTATTTGCCCGAATATGAGTTTTTCAAGATCCTTGAGATTTTTGGCTGCCCCGGACAAAATATCCATACCAATGATGGCGCAGTCCACCTCCTTTTGAACTCCGGGTTCTGGTGGTTCCGGCACCTGGTAAACCGGTGAGGCTGTATTAAATTGTTCAACCAGAATATGGGCGTTGATACCGCCGAACCCAAAGGCTGAAATTCCTGCCCGCCGCGGGCGAGTTTTTGTTTTCACCTCCCAGGGCTCTGGGTCTGATAGTACCCGGATATTTGATCCGTTCATGGGGCTGTTGTCAGGCAGGGCGTTGAAATGAAGGGAGGGGGGGAGAACCCCTTGGTTCATGGCCATCAGGGTTTTTATAAATCCGGCAGCCCCTGCTGCGGTGAGCAAATGGCCGATCATGGATTTTACAGATCCAATGGCAAGGGCGGCATCAGGGCATTGGAAGTGATCTAAAATGGTTTTAATGCTGGATGCTTCCACCTGATCGCCCTTGACCGTGCCGGATCCGTGGCATTCCATATACTGGATCTGTTCAGGGGACCAGTCTGCCATTTTGTAGGCCCCTGCCATGGCACGGATCTGGCCTTCCGAGGCCGGTGCCACAAGGTTGCCCTCGATATCGTTTGACACCCCCCATCCTTTAATCACCCCATGGATGGTGTCACCGCAGGTGATGGCATCCTCTAAGCGCTTGAGCACAACAATGCCTGCACCTTCACCCACCATAAGACCGTTTGCATTTTTGTCAAACGGGGCGCACCGGCCTGTGGGAGACAGGGCCTTCAGCTGGGAAAATCCCACCTGGGTATAGAGAGAATCAGGTCTTGATACCCCGCCGGCCACCATGACATCGGCCTTGTGCCGGATCAATTGCTCACAGGCAAGCTTGATTGCAAACAAAGAAGAGGCACAGGCGGCATCCAGGGTGAAACTGCCCCCCATACATCCCAAGGCGCTTGCCAGGATGGCGGCCGGAGCTGAAACCATGGAAGCGGCCATGGCATGGACAGGAGAAAGGGACTGGGGGGTGGGGGTGCAAAAAATTTTTCTGGCAATTTTGGACGATCCCTGGGTGGGCAGGGCAATGGCTGCCAAAATGACCCCGCAGCTTTTTTTAAGTTCAGGCGTGATATGGCAAAGCTCCATGGCCTTGCGTCCTGCTGATAAGACCAAATGGTGGACAGGGTCCAGTTCTGCCAAAAGGTCTTGATCAATTTGAAATCCCCGGGGGTCAAATTGGAAATCTGTGATCAGCCCGGCCCGGTCTGATGCTGCAAGCCCTTCCGGGCAATCCTGACCGTTCTGGGCCACCATAACATTAGGGGGGGCTGCCCACCTGTGACCCGGGACTTTGATAATGGCCTCTTTTTTCTCAAGGACATTGGTGATGAAACGTTTGGGTGTATCAGCGCCGGGAAAAATATTGGCCAGCGACACCACGGCGATGTTGGGATGTTTGAAAGTCATGGGCCTCATATAGATGAGACGGAAAAGGATTTCAAGGCAGGAGTGTAAAAATTGTGTAAAAATCCTTTGATGCCGGGGCTTTTGGAGCTGTTTACCATCATGCTTTTTCTAGGTCCCAGGCGTGAACAGGTCTGGAAAAACAAGGATTATGCCCTGGCCCACGGTGCGGACCAGGAAAAAAAGAGTGACCATGGCCAGGCTGATACTCAAAATTCGGTCCACAAAACTTTGTTTTCGTTTCTCCTCATAGCCCATGATCAGGGCCAGAATAAGGTTCTGTTGCAAAAAATTATTAATGTCTGATACAAGTCCGTTTTGGCACTAATTTATTTGCAGAGAGATAGTATGAAAAATGAAAACCCTTTCAAGTGGCGTCATTATGAAAAAGAAATCATCCTGTTGAATGTTCGCTGGTATCTGAGATATCAACTGAGTTACAGGAATCTGGAAGAGATGATGCAAGAACGGGGCTTGTCTGTGGATCACAGTACCATTTACCGATGGGTTCAGCGCTATGCTCCTGAAATGGAAAAGCGAAGCAGGAAGTATCTGCGGCAATCAAATGATTGGTTCATCAGAAAATCGCGTACCTGGACTGAGAAACATCACTGGGAAGGCAATAACACAGTAAGGATTTTTATGCTTGAAATGATGGTGTGAACATGATCATGTTCTAATTTTTTTGTGTTATTCGCACAAAATCGGAGAATGAATTAATGTCCACAAGCTTCATATACCATGCCTTTGGCCTTCGTGACTACTTTTATAAAACAACACGTTTCATCGGTGGAATAATCACTTTTGAACTCATACCAAAACCGGAGGCGGTAAAATGCCCGGAATGTAATTCCAGGTCCGTCACCAGGAAAGGGATTGTGACAAGAGATCTCAGAACAATACCGGTAGGTTCAAAACCCGTGATTCTCAGGACGGCTATCCAGAGAATTTGGTGTTCGTTCTGTCAATTTGTCCGGCAAATCAAACTATCCTTTGCCCAGGAGGGGAAAAGCTATACCCGGGCTTTTGAACGGTATGTCTTGGAGTTGTCTCAGTTCATGACAATCAAAGATATTGCCATCCATTTAAGGATCAGCTGGGATACGATAAAGCAGATCCAGAAAGAAGACCTGCTGAGGCGTTATCGAAAAATCCCCCTTGAGAAAGTCCGGCAGATTGCCATAGATGAAATTTCCATAGGGAAAGGGCATAAATACTTGACCATCGTGATGGATCTGGAATCCGGTAGAATTCTGCACGTGGGAGAAGGAAAAGGTGGTGAAGCTTTGAAATCTTTTTGGACAAAAGTGAAAATATCGAAAGCAAAAATCAAAGCCGTCAGCATCGATATGTCCCCGGCATACTTGAGTGCTGTTATTGAAAATCTTTCTGGTTCAGCAATTGTCTTTGACAGATTTCATGTTGTTAAATTGTTCAATGAGAAACTGTCGGATTTCAGGCGAAAGCTCTACAACCTTCTTGCCAATACCGGGCAACAAAAACTTCTGAAGGGAGTCCGGTGGCTTTTGTTAAAAAATCCCGAAAACCTCAGTGATGACAAGAAGGAGGCCCAACGGTTAGAAGAAGCATTGAAAATAAATCAGCCGCTATTGGTAGTCTACTACATGAAAGAGGAACTCAGGCAAATATGGAATCAAAAGAAAAAAGAAACAGCTGAAAAGATAGTCAGCAATTGGATCAATCTGGCCAATATTTCCAAAATTCCAATGTTGATGAAATTTGCCAAGACCTTGGCTGTGCACAGGCAAAGAATCCTTTCATACTATGATTACAGGATATCTACAGGTCCTTTAGAAGGGACAAATAACAAGATAAAAACCATGAAACGGAAAGCTTATGGATACAGGGATTCGGAGTTTTTCAGGTTGAAACTTTTGGACCTTCACAATAAAAGGTACGCATTAATCGGATGAACCGATTATAATTCAAAAGACCGCCCGTTTTTTTAACGCCTCAAATTAAAGGGATCTACCGTTATGGTCCATCAGGGGTTGACTTTTCTGGCAACGATATCCTGGTTTTCATGGTCGTTATCATAGACCAGGTCAACAATTTTCCCCTTGAGATCCTCTGTTCCCTCAAAAAGAAGGGTAATATAGTTTGAGGTCACAGCCTTGAGCATCCCTGTTTTTTTATCCTTTTGGTGCTGGACCAGTCCTTTTAGAATTCTGCCCTGGTTGACCTGGATAAACGCTTTGCGTTTTTGAGCGTCAAGCTGCCGCATCCGGGCGCATCTTTCTTTGATGACCTTTGATTCCACCTTGGGGTTAAAATAAAAGGCTGGGGTCCCTTTTCTCGGAGAAAAGGGAAAGACGTGAAGGTAGGAGACCGGCAGGTTTTTTACAAAATTATATGTGGTTTCAAACGCTTGGTCTGTCTCGCCGGGAAATCCCATGATAATGTCTATGCCGATGCTGGCATGGGGGATGGCCGTGTGGATTTTTTGGACGACAGCCTCAAATTCTCCGGTGGTATAGGGCCGTTTCATCCGTTTGAGTATTTTGGTGTCTCCGGATTGCAAAGGGATGTGGAAATGGTCGCAAAGAATGTTTCCCGGACGGGCAAGGTCGATGAGTTCGTCCGTAATTTCAACAGGTTCAATTGATGAAATTCGGATGCGATCCACCCATTTGTGTTTGTCTATATCCTGAACCAGGCCGGAAAGGGTGGTTGGGGGATCAAGGTCAAGACCGTAGAGCCCTGTGTGGATGCCGGTGAGGATGATCTCTTTGAACCCTTTTGCGGCAAGGCCTTTTAAATGGTCGGCTACCCGGGCCTTGGGCATGCTCACCGAAGCCCCCCTTGCATAGGGGATAATACAATAGGTGCAAAAGGCATTACATCCGTCCTGGATCTTCAGGTAGGCCCGGGTCATGGACCCTGACACAGGTTTGTCAAATCCAATGAATCTGGCATTTTTAGAATGATCTGTTTTTTTATAGGAGAGATCCTGTTCGTCGTTGAAGTCTGCGGCAATATACGGTGCAAGTTTTGCCTTGTCCTGGTGACAGATTATCTGGTCAATCTCCTGGATTTTACCCACAAGTTCGGGATCGGTTTGTGCGTGGCATCCTGTGACCATAATTTTGGCATCAGGATTTTCCCGGATCAGTCTCCGGATCGTTTGTCTTGACTGTATGCCTGCCTTGGAGGTGACGGCACAGGTGTTGATAATGCAGACGTCTGCCTTTTGTCCCTTTATGTTACGGACAAAACCCTGGTCTTCAAGTGCGGCAGCTATCCCGTCAGATTCGTAGTGATTAACCTTGCATCCCAGGGTCTCGATATAAAATGTTTTTTTGCTCATTTGGCTCGGATATATGATTGGGTTAAATTTTAAAGAGAAGCGTTTATCCTATTGGATAATCCCGGCTCCCAATACGCGGTTGTCCCGGTAAAAAACAGCGGCCTGGCCCGGGGTGACTGCATTTTGCGGGGTGTTAAATTTCACCTTGCCCCTTTGACCGGTCCGGGTCAGAACAGAGGCTGCACCCTTGTGGGCGTATCGTATTTTAGTGATCAGATCATGGCAGGTTTCTGTACGGGGATGATTCCATATGATTTGGTCGACCTCCATCTCTTTTTGGCCCAAATCTTTTTTAAAACAGACGTGGAGGGTGTTGTCAGCCATGCAAATCCCCCGGACATAATAGGGTTCTGAAGCCGGGATATTGATTCCCCGTCTCTGGCCGATGGTAAATGTGTGAAGGCCGTTATGAGTGCCTACCTGTTTTCCTGTGATGTCCATCACAGGCCCGGGCAGGGGGGAGATACCTTGTTTGTCGTTGATGAACTGGGCAAAATTTTTTTCCCGGATAAAGCAGATATCCTGGCTTTCAGAGGGGATAACAGGCACCAGACCCTGGTCATGGGCAATTTTTCTGACCCTGGGTTTATCCATGGATCCCAGAGGAAAAATCGATTTTGCAAGCTGTGAACACCCCAGGCGGGCCAGAAAATAGGACTGGTCTTTGTTCAAGTCAACTCCTTTCTCAAGCCAGGGGCAAGTTTCGTCCATATTGGTAACGGAAAATCCATTGTGCACCCGGGCATAATGGCCTGTGGCCAAAGCATCTGCTCCCAGGTCCAGGGCATGGGATAAAAGGGCGCCAAATTTAATTTTCTGGTTGCAGACCAGGCAGGGATTGGGGGTCTTGCCGGATAAATAGGTGGAGGTAAAATAGGAGACCACTTCTTTTTCAAACACAGAGGAAAGATCCAGGATGTGAATCGGAAATCCAAGCTGGGATTCAATGGCATGGGTATCCACGGGCATGGATTCATAGCCGGTGGTAAAGTGGATGCCGAACACCTCTTTGTATGCCTTTTTGATCAAAAACCCCGACACAAGGGAATCAATTCCCCCGCTCAGGGCCACGGCAACCACAGGAGAGGACATTAGACGATCTCTTCCTTGTTTTGACTGAAAAGCCCCATTGCCCGGGTCGGACAGGTGACAATGCAGCGTTCGCATAAACTGCATTTTTCTTTATCAAAAATGACCTCCATCTCAGGCCGTTTGATATACAGGGCATCTGTAGGACAGACCGCAAGGCAGGCCCCGCAATGGGTGCAGATTTCTTCATCCTTGAAAATCTGGTGTTCAGGCGTTGAGATCAGGACCCCTTGCTTTTTTAAAAATCCCACCCCCTTGTTGAATCCGGCCCGGCTGACCGAAGAGATTTCCAATACCATGTGACCTTCGCGCTGGGTTGAGATCTGGGCATTTAATATATTAAATAAAAGATCGTATTTTTTAACCAATTGGCAGACCAGGGCTTTTTGGGCCACCTGGGCTGGAAAGTCCAAGATGACAATTTTTGAATACAATGATCATCCTCCCTAAAGTAGATTGCATTAAAGTGTTTGTCTAAACCGTTTACATTGAGTATGATAATTATCAATACGGCAAAGCCAATCTGATATTATATACTATAGGCGGATCAATAATCAATGCTTTAAGGACGCTTGTCATGAATCCATTTGTTTTTGAGCTTTCCGGGTATACCTTAAAAACATTTTCAGGCTTTTCAAAGGCCTCCATCCAGATCAAAGGCAAAGAAAAGATTCCCCAGGGGTCGGTCATTTTCTGCGCCAATCATTTTACCCGCATTGAAACCATTTTCATGCCCTATCATGTCCATTCCATTACCGGAAAGCAGGTCTGGTCCCTTGCTGCCGGAGAATTGTTTGAAATTCCGGTGCTCAAAGGGCTAATGGATCAGCTTGGCGGGGTTTCCACCCATGACCCCCTCAGGGATGAAAAAATTTTAACCACGCTTTTGTCAGGCCAGGTCCAATGGATAATTTTTCCAGAAGGCATGATGGTTAAAAATAAAAAACTCATTAAAAATGATCAATTTACCCTGGTTGAAGACGAAAAAAAGACCCGGCCCCATACCGGGGCCGCTGTCCAGGCATTTCGGTGTGCTTTTTTTCAAGAGCGGCTAAGGCGTTTGTCCGGGACAAATCCATTTGAATACGAGCGGCTTAAATCACAGCTTAAGATAGATGATGAGCAGGCCGTGCTGGAAGGAAAGACCTTTATTGTCCCTGTAAATATTTCTTATTATCCGGCAAATCCCCGGGAAAATATTTTAGGGTCCATTGCCAATACCCTCATGAAAGAACCGTCCAAACGGATGATGGACGAACTCATGACAGAAGGATCCATGCTTTTTTCCGGGGTGGATATCACCATCCGGTTTGGTGACCCCATTGATATTTATCCCTATTTAAATGATCCCTATATTGAAAGTATGCTCACCATAAAAAGGCGGGTGCGGTTCAACCGTGATATTTATTCAAAAGCGGTTACTAAAAGCATTTCCAGCCAAATTATGGAGCGGTATATGGCAGATGTCTACGCCATGACCACCATCAATTATGATCATGTCATGGCCTGCATTCTCAAACATTTTCCCTACAAGCAGGAGGGGATATACATTTATGAGTTCCGGTGCAAGGTATATTACGCCATCACTTGCCTGGTATTGAACCGGCTGTGCAATGTGTCAGACAGTTTTTATCAGAACCAGATCCATTTGCTGACCAATGACCGGTTTGACCGGGTGGGCCGGTTTTTATCTCTGGCCAAGAAAACCTTGGTGGTCCGCATTGACGGGGACAGGATGTTCAAAGATCAGACCCGTTTTGGGGCCAAGAGCCCGTTTCATTCCGTGCGGCTGGAAAATCCGATTCTGGTCATGGCCAACGAGGTAGAGCCGGTAAAAGAGGCTGAAATTTGCCTGAAAAAGATTGCACAGCAGCCAGGCAGACAGATCATGGAACGGGTCAGATCCAGACTGGTTGAAAAGATGAATGTGGATTATTCAAGGGCATATTCAGCCTTTTTTATAGAAGAAGAGTCCAAGAGCAAACGGGTGGGAAAGCCCTTGTTTCTCAAGCAGACCAATGAAGTTGCCGGAGTTTTGCTCATCCATGGGTATATGGCCGCCCCAAGAGAGATGGCCGCCTTTGCCAATTATC
The DNA here is from genome assembly GCA_028768545.1 of Desulfobacter sp. Taxonomy (NCBI): domain Bacteria; kingdom Pseudomonadati; phylum Thermodesulfobacteriota; class Desulfobacteria; order Desulfobacterales; family Desulfobacteraceae; genus Desulfobacter; species Desulfobacter sp. The sequence continues at coordinate 3,322,452 of CP054838.1, read as the reverse complement.
TGTATGAACAAGGATTTACAGTCTATGCCCCACGCCTTGCAGGGCACGGTACCGCTCCCGAAGATCTTGCATCCACCGGTCATGAGCAATGGGTGGAATCCGTGGAAGAGGGGTATGTGGTCCTGAGGCATTCTTGTGAAAAAATTATTGTGGGCGGATTTTCAACCGGTGCGGGACTGGCCCTGGAACTGGCCAGCAGGGTGGATGATTTCCAGGCGATTTTTGCCGTGGCCCCGCCCATGCAGCTCAACGATATGGGGTCGTATTTTGTTCCCGTCATTGACACCTGGAATGCCGTGGTCAAAAAGTTGCGCCTGACTGCCGGGGCAAAGGAATTTATTGAAAATCAGCCTGAAAATCCCCATATTAATTATCTGCGAAATCCCATCGTTGGAATTCATGAACTGGAAAGGCTCATGGATCAGCTGGTCCCCAAGCTTAAGACCTTGTCAAAACCGGTTCTGGTGGTCCAGTCCAGGCAGGATCCTGTGGTCAGTGCCAAGGGCAGTTTAAAGCTGTTCAACAAAATCGGCTCAGACATCAAAGAGTATTATCTTTTTGATTTCCAGCGCCATGGTATTCTTCTGGGAAAAGGCAAGGAAAGGGTGTTCAAGGCCATTGAAAATTTCATCCGGCTCTGGGTTTAGTCGGGCAAACGGAAGGGGGTAATCATCCCCCGGTCAAATGGGAGGATGCCGGGTGAATATTTTTGTAAAGTGTTGACAAACCCCGTGTTCCTGTCTTATATCCTGAGTCCTAATGAATTTTCCACGAAAAATTATCAATGCCTGTGGGTTTGAGATTTTAAAGATCAACAAATACCATCCCACAATTGAATCCCATTTAAAGATATTGTTTGATGCCCTGTCCATAGATTTGGTCCTTGATGTGGGGGCCAATAACGGGGGGTATGGGACAATGCTCAGGCAGATGGGATATAAGGGGCATATCATCTCTTTTGAGCCGGTGAAAAGATGTTACAAGGCACTCCAAGAGACCATCGGCAATGACAAAAAATGGATCGCCCATAATTTTGCCCTGGGACCTGAGGACAAAGTCCTGACCATTAATGTGCCTCGATCCAATGATTTTGCCTCTTTTCTGGATGTGACCGACGGGGCAAAAGAGATCTGGGCAACGGATTTTTCAGCCATGGCCCAGGAGCAGGTCCAGGTAAAAGCTCTTGATCAGGTCTTTGAATTTCTGGTCCGGGATCTGGGGGAAAAAAGAAATATCTTTTTGAAAATGGATACCCAGGGGTTTGATCTGGAGGTGTTCAAAGGGGCAGAACAGAGCATTCAAAATATACAGGGGATCCAGTCTGAAATATCGGTGATTCCCATTTATGAAAACATGCCTGACTATATTGAATCCCTTTCCTGCTTCAGGGAGAATGGCTTTGAACTGACAGGGCTTTACCCTGTGTCAAGAAATATGCAAACCCTTCTGGTGGTTGAATTTGATGCTGTTATGATTAAACAGCCCTAAAAAAAGAACAGTCTGATTTAATATAAAACACCCGCAGATCTATGAAAATCTGCGGGTGTTTTAATTTTAACAGTCCTGGGCTTTATCTTTAATCCATTGGCATCATGGTGGCCGGATCAAGAGTGAATTTTTGGTCTGTCTTGTCACCGTCTTTGAGCACAACCGCTTGGATTTTATTGTCCACGGGCATGAGAAAAATGGCTTTGTCGATCTGGGTTTCATGGGTTGCCAACTGAACCGGGAATCCGTCATTGCTCAAGGGTTCTTCCCGGTGACTTTTCATTGAAAGCCAGGTGAAAATGGAAAATTCTTTGTTGAGCTGGTTTAAGTCTTCCAGGATTTCAGACAGGTCAGAATCAAAGTCCAGACCATCAATGACAATGATGGTCGGAAGGGCCAAGTCGGCCTTTTTAAAACTCTTGAGATAATCCCGGATCTTTTTGGTATCAAAGGAGGATTCAGTATAACTGATTCCGACTTTGTTGTGTTTGATTGATTCCCACAACCGGACCGCTTTCTGGGGATCAACGTATCCAATACTGTCAACCAGGTTGGTATAGGCTTCATCATATCTCAGGTTGATTTTTTCCATGGAATCATCCAGGCTGATATGAAGAATTTTTTCATCCGACAGCAGCTGAGTCAGGGCAATCTGAACCAGAAAACCGGTCTTACCTACGCCGGCCCGTGACAGGACAGCGCCAAACCGACCATCAGCGATGTTTTCAATGCCAACAGCTTTTTCAGCCGGGCTTCTGAGAATGAGATCTTTTTTAAGCATAGTTCCTCTCTTATGTATAAAAGGTCTTATTTGTTTTTGGCAGCTTTTTCTTCAGCCTTCTTTTTGGCAATTTCTTCAGCCACAGACTGGGGAACCTGTTTGTAGGTAGAAAACTCCATGGTGAACTGGGCTTTTCCCTGGGTTCCTGATCTTAAGACCGTGGAAAATCCGAACATTTCAGACAATGGCACCTGGGATTCAACCACTGACATCACCCCTTCTTCCTGGGAGCCTTGGATAATACCACGTCTCTGGTTGATCAGGCCCATGCAGGCACCCTGAAATTCATTGGGGGTCTCGATAACCACCTTCATGATCGGTTCCATAATGACGGGTTTGGCCTTGTTATACGCTTCAAGAAACCCGCCTCTGGCCGCAGCCTGAAACGCCATTTCAGAAGAGTCAACCGCATGAAATGCACCATCTTCAAGTGTCACCTTGATACCGGTCACCGGGAATTCAAGGTTGGGTCCTTTTTCCATACAGCCCAGAAATCCTTTTTCACAGGAAGAGATAAACTGGGTGGGGATTCTGCCGCCGGTCACCTTATTGACAAATTCAAATTCTTCTTCACAGGGTTCTATGAACCCGAGCACCCGGCCAAACTGTCCTGAACCACCGGTCTGTTTTTTGTGGGTGTAGTTGTACGGGGCCTTGCGGGTGATGGTCTCCCTGTAGGCAACCCGCGGTTTTCCGGTTTCAACTTCTGCCTGGTATTCGCGTTTCATCCTTTCAACATAGACTTCCAGGTGAAGTTCGCCCATGCCCTGGATGATGGTATCTCCGGTTTCATGGTCCACATAGGTTTTGAATGTGGGATCCTCCTTGGTAAACCGGTTCAACGCCTTGGACATGTTGATCTGGGCTTTGTTGTCCTTGGGCATGATGGACAAAGAGATTACCGGTTCCATAACATTCATGGCGATCATGGAATAATTAACGTCAGGTGAGACAAAGGTGTCACCCGAGGCACAATCAATGCCGAACATGGCGCCGATGTGGCCGGCTGGAATGGAGTCCACATCTTCCATCTGATTGGAATGCATGCGGATAAGGCGTCCTGCTTTGACTTTTTTACCGTCACGGGAGTTGATCAGGGTGTCGCCTTTGTTAATACATCCCTGGTATACCCGGATATAGGTCAGCTGGCCGTATTGACCGTCTTCAAGCTTAAAGGCAAGGGCCACAGTGGGTTTGTCAAAATCACTCTCAAGAATCACAGCCTCTTCGTTTTTGTCCAGGTCAATGGCTTCGTTCTCAATATCCAAAGGAGAGGGCAGGTAGCTGACCACTGCGTTGAGCAGGGGCTGAACCGCTTTGTTCTTATAGGCTGACCCGAGGAAAACAGGGGTCATCTGACGGGAGATCGTACCGGTTCTGACAGCTGACCTGATCATCTCCTCTGTGATGTCTGACTCTTCTAAAAGGGCATCGGTCAGTTCTTCAGAGAACAGGGAAACCTCGTCCAGCATCTCTTCTCTGGCCATTTGGGCCTCGTCAAGCATATCTTCGGGGATCTGTTTTTCAACCATCTTCTCCCCGTTGTCGCCTTCGAAATAGTAGGCCTTCATGGTGACCAGGTCCACAACACCTTCGTGCCGGTCTTCAAGGCCGATGGGAAGCTGCATCATAACGGAGTTGTGACCCAGTTTTTCCTTGAGCTGATCACTGACTTTGGCCGGATTGGCTCCTGAACGGTCACACTTGTTGACAAAGGCAATACAGGGAACTTGATACCGTTTCATCTGCTGGTCAACAGTGATGGACTGGGACTGAACGCCTGATACAGAGCAGAGGATGAGCACAGCCCCGTCCAGGACCCTTAGGGAACGCTCGACTTCAACTGTGAAATCCACATGGCCCGGTGTATCAATAATATTGATACCGTGGTTGTCCCACTCCGTATGGGTGGCAGCAGAGGCAATGGTGATTCCTCTTTCTTTTTCCAGTTCCATGGAGTCCATGACAGCGCCGGCACCGTCTTTTCCCCTGACTTCATTGATTTTGTGGATTCTGTCCGTATAAAAGAGAATCCTTTCAGTAAGTGTGGTTTTACCCGAATCAATATGAGCACTGATTCCGATATTTCTTACCCGTTTAAGATCTTTGATCATTTTATCTCATCCTTAAGTGAATAAAAAGGTACAACCATTGCCAAAGGCATTGTCATATATTTGTTACTATATTTTTATTACGATTTTATTAAATTGAATCCAGATTATTGCCTAAATATATGAAAAAGTATCCCTACGCTTTTTTTCTTGGTTTGTCAAGGGCTTAATCAAATATTTGTCGGGTCTAAGCCCTGTGTCCGGCAAACGGCAGATCAGGGCGGGGGGTGTCCAGGCCCAGGCAAAGCCGGGTGGAAAACTGGCGGGTCAACGGGTGCACAAAAATCTTTTTAGGGCTGGTTTTATAGGATGCATGGTTTCGAACACGTCCTTTTCCCGTGGTCATGCCGATATATTTCCAATTGGCGGCAAGATAGCAGGTGCCCGGGTAATGCGCCGGGTCCACAAAGGTCTCCATGAGCACCGGAGAAAACCCCCATTTGCGTTTCCAGTCTTTGGCCACTCTGGCATCTGCTTTGCCAAGAACATGGGAGGCCAGATTTTTGATCCGTACCCAGGGAAAAATTAAAAACCGGGAGTTATTGATCACCCATGGCAGGGTCTGCTCCCTTTGCGATGAAGACCAGCCGATCCATCTGTCCCGCCGGGCCAAGGTTTTTGCTGCGCCTGAAAACAGCAGGCAGCCTAAAATTCTGTCCCCGGAGGTGATAAAATAACGGATTCTGTAGCCAAAGGGCTTTTTATATCCCAGATAATGGTATCGGTCGGTATACTCGTTCCAGAGTTCTTTTTGTTCACGGGTGTCAGCCTCTGTCAGGCAGATTTGATCAAGTTCTTTCAGGTCGCAGGAGAGCAGGGCACTGGGATCTGTTTTTTTTGAATGGACAATGCTTTTGGGTTTTGGTTTTGATCGTAAGCGTTTGGCAGGCAGTTTAAATTCACCTTTTTTTTCAAAGGCTCTTAGCATTTTTGCGCAGGCATCCCATTTGTTTGTGCCCGAAGGTGTCCGCCAGTTCAGGTGTTCGCAAATGGTATGGGTCAGTTCTTTTACGCTTAAGTTGCCGAACATATCAATGGTTTGTTTTATATGTTCAAGTTCTTGTTCTGTAATGCTTCGGCTGCCGAACCTGGTCACTGGTTTTGGGATGGTGATCATAATGGGTTTCCTTAAAATGAGGATATACGGGGCAAGTGTACTCTTATCAAAGCGTGGGCGGGTTGTCTATACTTTTTAATTTTACGGGCCCCATTCAATAAAAATAAAGGGGTGCAAAAAGAGGCGGGCTTTAATCGATGATTTTTTGTTGTGTTTAAATATTTCAGATTATAGAATCGGCTATTCAGGAATATAACATTTGGAGGGGCCATGAAAATATTAATTGTTTTAAGTTTTGTCCTGATTTGGTTTGGCCCGATTTGTTTTGACCCTGGCAGGCCGGCTATTGCAGCCCCGGATAAATTTTATGACAACCCCTTGTTTAACCAGGGGGTTGCCCTGCTTAGTCAGGACAAATTTGACAAGGCCATTGAGGTGTTCACCCGTCTGATTGTGGAGCAGCCTGATAATGCAGATGCCCTGAGAAACCGGGGGGTCGGGTATATGCGACTTGGCCGGTATGATAAGGCCATCACGGATTTTGAGGCGGCCTTGAAGATAAACAAGGAGCTTAAGGGGTTGTATTCCAATCTCGGGGTGGGCTGGTATTATAAAGGCGATTTTAAAAAGGCCATCGACTATTATAATCAGGAGATTGCCCTGAGGCCGAACAACTCTTATGCCTATTTTAACCGGGCCATCTCCTGGGCCAAGCTTGACCAGTTCGACTCGAGCCTTGAGGATGTCAATAAAAGTCTGGATTTGTTTTCCGGCCATTATTTGGTTTGGTGTTTACAAGGGGATTTGCTGGTCAAAAAAAGAGGGTGAGCCAGGCAGCAACGGCCTATGAAAAGGCCATTTCCCTTGAACCGGATCAAGCCTATGCAAAAACAAGGCTGGCCCAATTAAAAAAAATTAAGCAAAATAAGTCAAAACAATCGGTAACGTCAAAAAAATCATCCGTTCAGCCTGTCCGGGACCATGGGGGAGCCTATGAAATTCAAATGGGTGCTTTTCAGGTTAGAAAAAATGCGGAAAAGATGGTAAAAGACCTGGCTGACAAAGGATACTCGGCCAGGATATTTGAAATTGAAAGATCTGACAAAAGAGTTTGATTCCTTGGAAAAGGCAAAGATCCAGGCGATGAGGATTAAAACCAAGATTGGTGCGGGGGTTCTTGTCCGGCCCCATGATATGTTTTAATTCATAGCGCCTATGGTGTGACAAATACGGGTTTTTAAAAGAGGATAAAAAAGTGGAGTGGTATAATCTGGTCAGTTTTGCAGGCATATTCGGGTTGTTGTTTCTGGCCTGGGCCATGGGCCGTTTTGTGTTCGGCCATGTCTAAAAGGTGAATTGGCATCTTTTGGGATGTGGGATCGGGCTTCAGCTTTTTTTTGCCTTGTTTATTTTTGTTGTCCCGGCAGGGGTAAGGGTTTTTCAGGGGGTAAACGATATGGCGGTCACGGTTCTGGCGGCTGCAGCCCAAGGGGCCCAGTTTGTTTTCGGTCCCCTGGCACTGCCCCCCGGCACCCAGGGGTCTCTGGGCTTTATTTTGGCATTCCAGGCCTTTCCGACCATTTTGTTTTTTTCCGCCCTTGTGGCCGTGCTCTACTATTATAATATTCTTCCCTTTGTGATCAGGGCGTTTGCAAAATTATTTACCCGGGTGATGCGAATCTCAGGGGCAGAATCCCTGTGTGCGGCCTCAAATATTTTTGTGGGGGTTGAATCGGCATTTACCGTAAAGCCCCATCTTGGGGATATGACCCAATCAGAGCTGTGCACCATTCTCACCGCAGGGATGGCCACGGTGGCCTCCAATGTCCTGGCCTTCTACGTGTTTACCCTTTATGACATATTCCCCAGCATTGCAGGGCATTTGATTTCAGCCTCTTTTTTGTCTGCTCCGGCAGCCCTTGTCATGGCCAAACTTTTTTTTCCTGAAACAGGGACGCCAAAGACCCTGGGCAAGAACGTAAATATTCATTATAAAAAAGATACCAATTTGTTTG